>JBFGJY010000021.1:0-37678 GCA_041576975.1 Gammaproteobacteria bacterium
ATGATGTGGAATATATAAAGGAAGGTAACTATGCCAATTCATTAGGCTTGCGAATAATTTGGGCGCAAGTAGGTTGGGATATATTTAAACATAATCCAATTATGGGAACGGGGACTGGAAGCTTTGAAACCGAGTTTAAAAAATTTGTTCAAAAAAAAGATATTGTAAATAAAGAGCTTTACTATACTCAAAATCCACATAATGGGTATGTAAGTGTAGGGGTGCAGTTGGGAGTAGTCGGATTAGTTTTTTTGATTATGCTATTTGTTCAACAATGGCGTGTTAGTAATCAGTTACCATTGCTTTCAAACTATATAGCTAAAGGAATGATTGTTACTACAGTTGTAGGTAATGTTATGAATTCAGTAATCATTTCGCATACTCAAGGATTATTCTTCGCTATCTTCACGGCACTACTTTTCTCCTCATATAAGTCAGAAATATTTCAAAAAACCGAAAATAATAGTTAGTTTAAATCGAAATGCTTACTTCGATTATTATCAGTACGTACAATCAACCTGACATGTTGAGGTTGGTACTAACAGCACTCAATGAACAAGATTATAAAGAGTTTGAAGTTATTGTTGCAGATGATGGTTCCACTGAAGAAACAGCCAGCATGCTATCGGAATTAAAAAGCTCATTGAACTACAAATTAAAACATGTTTGGCACGAGGATAAGGGATTTCGAGCTGCAGCAATAAGAAATAAGGCAGTTGTAGCAAGTAAAGGGGGCTACTTAATTTTTTTAGATGGAGATTGCGTGCCTTTTCCTTCATTTTTAGAGCGACATATGATGCTTAAGGAGGATGGATGGTTTGTGCGAGGTAATCGCACTATGCTTTCAGAAGAATTTACTCGGATTGTATTGAAGGAAAAATTACTTATTCATCATTATTCGAAATACACATGGATGATGTTGCGGATTAAAAAAAGAATTAAGAGAATCTTGCCACTATTGCATTTGCCAATTGGTTGGTATAGAAAAAACAAACCAATAGATTGGTTTGGGGTAAAGACTTGCAATTTGGGTGTGTGGCGAAAAGATTTTGAATTAGTTAATGGTTTTGACGAGCGCTATATTGGTTGGGGCAGAGAAGATGCAGATTTAGCAGTAAGGTTATTTAATAATGGCATCAAACGTAAAGAAGGTATTTATGCGACTTGCGTATTGCATTTATGGCACCCAGAGTCAGATCGTATAAAGTTAGAAATTAATGATGCTTTGTTGCAAGAACATATTAAAAATAAAACAAAACGTGCTATAGATGGGTATACAAAGCATAGTATTGATGCATGAATAAATTATTTTAGTTTGTTACTCATGCGTTCTATTATGCTAAATCCTCCTGACTTCCAAAAGTTCAAAACATGCCACCAATACGTTCTATATTCATCTCCCAAGTATTTTTGTAACAAAACTTGTTGTGGGGTTTGACAAATATTAAACCTTCTCAAGCATTTAAGATCATAAAATCGTTTTAATGTTGTGTTTACTGTATGGACAGATGTACAACGGTCATTATCGATCAGTGTAAATTTGGCATTTTTTATATCTTCTACACCAATATTGTTGATGTCGTTGTGTTTAAGGCTCGTTAAGATGTTGCCACCATGCGGATCGTCATGTCTGATATTTGCAGCATGAATTTTTCGAACAATTTCTACACATCTATCGGCGATAACATTAATCAAATCAATTTTATCTGCTACATCAACAGAAATAATTTCATTACATAGTTCTGCCACTGTAAGCTCGCTTTCTACCTTCTCATATAGAAAGTAACTTTTGCGATTCAACCATGAGGTCTTGTGGGTCCAATAAGCAATGGGATTAATGGTATCAACGCCTGCTTTCTGTAATTTTATGCTGCCTCGGTAGCTGTTATAATTATAGTCTTTAAATAAGCTGGTAAAAAAAAGGTCTACCTTTCTCCAAAATTTGTAATCTTTGCTTATCTCTGAAACCTTCATTATTACGTTGCTGTTAGTATATTCACTATAAAAACAATAAAGTTTGTTTCGTTTTCGGCTTTTCTTACTTAGCCGAAATTCATTCTCTTCATACCTTAAAAATTTCTCTTCTTGTATCCATTTTTCAATGGATTTATGACATAAAATACTCTTATTAGTCGAGAATTTTCCATGTGAGTAAAGGTGTAAGTTCACTTTAGGATTGTATTTTCTTAATCTTTATAACCAGGTTATAGTCAAGAATAAAGATCAGTAATTGATGTATTTGTTTATTATAAAAGTTGCTGTAATGTATATATATATTAGTTGTATTTATATTGTGTCATTTTAAATATTAATTTACATTGCTTTATAAATCTTTTAGCCAATGTATGGCTGATTCAAAAATATGACAATATCAAAAGAGCTTGAGATTGAATTACAGCAAACTATTACTTTACCAGAAGAAGTTAAAGTAGTTAGTTTTTTGGGTAGAGGCAGACGCTCTTTTTCATATAGAGGAAGATATGACAAGCATGATGTTGTAATCAAGGTTTATCGTAAAGAATTTGTTGAAAAATATATAGACAAGTGCAACATTGATATTGCCGAATTTGAGTTTGAGCGTAACACCATCTTGTATAATATTGAAATTATAAGGCCTTATATTGCTACTCCTTATAAAGTTTTTTCGCTCAATAGTGGTTTTACGCACTCATTCATTCAGGAATATGTTGAAGGAATTACACTTAAACAGTTAATTTCACAACTAGGGTATCTTCCAAAAGAAGTGTTAGAAGTTGGATATAAAATTGTCCAATCCGCGGAATCTAGCGGCGTCCATGATATGGATATTAGTGTGGGAAATATTTTAGTAGTTAACAATGATGGGGTTTGGATGCCCAAGCTATATGATTTTAATATGCTGCCACAGCACCTGAGCCCACCAAACCCATTTATGGCATTAGGTATTAAAATGGGGCTGCGTCGAAAATCACATAGAGATTATAGAAGCTTAAGAAACTGGGAACGTAGAGGTAAACAGAAACGTTGGGTTGGTAAAAATTAATTCTTATGACTAAAGATTTGCACAAATTCATTTGGTTAATTATTCCAACTGTTATCTTATTCATACCTTATATATCAAGAATTGTAAGCGATAAAGCATATTTATATATGTACATGGAAAGCGGATGGGTAGAGGTATCCACTGTAATTTTTCTGATAACGTCAATAATTTTTAGTGTAATGCTTTTAAAAACAAATAATTTTTCGAATTATAATTGGTTCCGATGGTGGATAGTTTTACTTATTTTTGGGTGCGTTTATTTTGCAGGTGAGGAAATAAGTTGGGGGCAGCATATATTTGGTTGGGAAACACCTAAAGGTTGGTTAGATATCAATGATCAAAGTGAAACGAATTTACACAATACAAGTCCACTGTTTGATCAGATTCCGCGCTCATTATTAACTATTGCGGCATTAATTGGTGGGGTGTTGGTACCTCTTTATCGATTTATTACAAAGAAATTTCCTAATCAGCAATCAATAAATTTTTGGTTGTGGCCAACTTATGTATGTTTACCTACTGCTTTGTTTTCTTTAGTTGTCAGCTGGCATGAAAAAATATATGAGAGCTTGAATATTCAAATTCCTGCAGTTTTAGATATTCGAGCGGGTGAGGTAAAAGAGAGCTTATTGGCTTTATTTATAATGATCTATGTTTTATCAATTTGGTATCGAAATCGAATATTATCGGATTAAACACCCTTTAATACTCGGAGTAGGACTTTTCTTCAATAATCTTAGATCCAAGCAGATCATTGATTTTTCTCTTGGTAGCAGCGCGTTTGTCATTCTGAATGTAAACGGATCTTGCTAATTCTATAAACTCTTGATCGAATTCTTTATTGGACTCTTTTAATCGAATTTTATCTTCAATCTCCCACAAATTTTGATTATTTATTTTTAGCTCTTGCTTGAGTGAATGCATAGCATCTTTGTTAGAGGAATGCTGAATCCAAATTTGACTTAATAGCTTAAGTTCAGTTTCTATATTTTGTAGTTTTTGATTATCTTGTATTAGTTCTGCTTTAATTTCCAAAATTGTAATTTTATCAAGCAGCTCACCGGGTGAAATAGGTATGTTAATATGTTCCATTTTATAGTTACTTATTTTGAGTATTGATTATTGCTGTACCAGCGCATCCAATTTTGCGATTACGTCTTTAACATCGATTAACTTCATTGCACCTTGATATTCTATTTTTGTGCCCCATTTTAATTCATCTGCCGATTTATTTTTAAAGGTACGTGCAGCCGCATCGTACTTATCTACACACCATTGTTGACTAAAATATGGGCCACTACGTTTTGGGTTGCTCGCTGCATATAATCCAATCACTGGTGTACCTAATCCCGTCGCCATATGTGCCGGGCCTGAATCTGGTGAAATTATGACATCGACACGCTGCAACAATGCAAGAAATTTTTTCAAGGTATCTTTGCCTATTAAGTTTAAAGGTTTGGTTTGCATATGGCGTTCAATTTCGATTCCAATTTGTTTTTCTGCTGCTGATGCGCCACCACATAGTATGACTTGTGCATTAAGTGATTGGATTGCATAGTCCGCGACTGCAGCATAGCGCTCTGCGCTCCAATTTCTGAGTATGTGACTCGAGCAGGGGCTAATGATTACTTTAAACCGATCATTTGCTAAATGTTGATTGGCAAATTCATGGGCTTCTTCAGGAATATAATATTCCCAGAGCATCTCACGATCATGTAGTCCAAGATATTCGATAAAGCTGAAAAAGCTATCTAAAACATGCTGTTGTGATGCAGCATTAATACGATGATTTATAAAAAACGAGTGAAAATCTTTAGATCTTGCCTTGTCATAGCCTAGTTTTAGCGTAGCGGGAATTAAGGCGCTGATAATATTTGCTCGCAAAGAAACTTGAGCACAAAGCAAAATATCAAATTTTCGATGTTTCATTTTTTGAACTATATTTTTATAGCTGCTAAAAACATTGGATTTATCAAACTGAATAAACTCTATATTGGGAATATCATATACAAGGTTGGCTTCTTTTTTTCCGATAATCCAGGTAAGTTGGGTTTTTGGCCAATATTTTTGAATTGTACGCACAACTGGGACCATATGTGTAACATCACCAATTGCAGATAATCGTAAAATACAAATAGACTTTGGTGGATTATCCATGCTGAATCAAATTTATATAAATACAGAACCTCAAAAGTAGGGTATATGGATTCTTTTGAATTTAGTCATTATGGTAACGATATTGTTACGTATAACAAAATCTTATTTACGGAATTCCCGCTTGAAATATTTAACCCCGATTACCTGATTTCAAACCATTCGCTGGAATATAAGCAACTTAAATCGGTAGATGTGAAAGGAAGGGGTGGCGTGCATGTATTCAAATATAATAATCATGATTTAGTGTTACGTCATTACTATCGTGGTGGAATGATTTCAAAATTTATTCATGATATATATCTATGGCAAGGATTGTATAAAACAAGGGCTATTGGTGAAATTCAGATGCTGTCAAGAATGCAGAAAATGAATCTACCTGTACCAATTCCCATAGCTGCGCATATCCACAGAGTTGGTTTTGCATATAAAGCAGATATTGTCACTCAGCTGATTCCTCAATCACAATCACTCAGCACAGTATTAATAAAAAATCCGGTACCCAAAAAAATTTGGCATGAGATCGGTTTCGTGATTAGGCAATTTCATGACAATAATTGTAATCACGCAGATTTAAATGCACATAATATTTTACTTGATGAAAAGGGTGAAGTTTTTTTAATTGATTTTGATAAGTCAAGAATTGTCAATAACTCGAATAGATGGATGCAAAGTAATCTTTCCAGGTTGGAACGATCACTCGAGAAGCTAAAAAACACAGAAGCCACATTTAATTATTCGGAACAGGATTTTAAATTACTAATGGAGGGATATAACTGTCACTAGTTTTATGCATGATTTACGAGAGGTTGTAAATATTTTAAGTAGTCCATTAACACAAAGGTCTTTTGTTCAATAAAACGTTGCGCATTCATGCCATATTGTGCTCTTTCATAATCATTATTTAGTAGATGCACTAACTTATTTTTTAAATCGTGATTATCAGTTATTTGTATTACCCCATTCGCTTCTAAAAGTTCTTTTGTCTCGAGTGCAAAATTATCTGTATAAGGACCAACTATGACGCATTTCCCAAAGCTGGCAGGTTCAAGAATATTGTGCCCACCACGCTGAATAAGAGAGCCACCTACAAATACTAAGGCGGCCTCATTGAAGTACATATCTAATTCACCCAAGGTATCTACAATATAGATATCAGTGTCATCAGTGATTATGTCTCGATTGCTACGAATCGCCACCTTGAAGCTTTTGTGTTGCAGTTGTTGTAATAATTGTTTGCCACGATCAGGGTATCGCGGTGCGATCACAAGCAAATAATCCTTCTGTTTGAGAATATCCATATATTGTGCAAGTTGTAATTCTTCATCATCATGAGTTGACACTGCTAATAAAAACGGGCGTTTTATTGTTGTACAGGGAAGATCTGAGTTTAAGTATGGCTTGATGGCGTATTTTAAGTTACCTACAGTGTGAGCTAAATTTTCATCGGCTCCTATATTTATAAATTTAGAACGATCTTCATTTGAACGTGTCAGTAGTAAAGTTAAGTTTTTCAATGAAGATTGATAATCATTTTTTATTAAATTGCTAGCTCGTATTGATTTGTTAGTTAATCTTCCATTAATAATGGCAATTGGGATATTTTTTTTCGCGGTTAGAAAAAATAATGTAGGCCAAATTTCAGTTTCTAAAATCAGTACACATACAGGATCAATGCAACTTAAGAAGGCGTTGACTGCAAATGAGTAATCAAGTGGCAAATAGGCATGTGAAATATTTTGATGTTGTAATTTTGATACAAGTTGTGCGCCAGTTGGAGTATTTGTAGATATTACGATATTTTTATCTGGGTATTGATTGCATAGCTCTAATATCAAAGGTTTTGCTGCATTCACTTCTCCAACTGAAGCGCAATGAATTAAAATTGAAGGTGATGCTGAAGGTATATAGTTAAAACCAAGACGTTGAGAGAAGTAACGCCATCCACCGTCCTTAATAGATCGATAAACGATATATCCCAATGCTACTGGGCTAAGCAAGAATAATAGTGATTTATAACGCAGCGATGTGCAATTCAATGGCTTTGACATGCAGGCTAATTTAGCCAACCATCGATCTTTAGTAAATCATCAATTGATAAGATTCCAGCAGCTTGTTTAAGCCTTAAGGTATTTAGAAGATAATCATAGCGTGCACGCGAATAATCTCGTTTAGCAAGAAAGGTCTCCTGCAAAGTTAGTAATACATCTACCGAAGTACGTGTGCCCACTTGGAATCCGGCTTCGGCAGCGCGTGCTGCGGCTTCTGTGGAATCAAGAGCTTGAGCGAGCGCTTTTACACGACTGATACCCGCGATTACATTTAAGTACGCATTACGTGTACTTTGAATGGTTTCGCGTCGTACTTTTTCATGTTGATTTTGAGCAAGTTCTGCATTGTAACGCGCTTCTTTAGTCTGATAATACGTACGGCCGCCTACTACAAGGGGAATATTCAGTTCTAAGCCTATACGAGTATCTTCTAATTCACGTGAGCCAGTTAACCCGCCTGAATCGAGATCTTGATAAGTCCCAACGATGTCTAGGGTTGGAAGGTGGCGAGATTGTTGCAGTTTAATTTCTTGAGTGGCAATCTTGGTTGTGTATTCGCTCGACAACAGCGCTAAATTTTGTTCTAGCGCTTTATACACCCACTCCTCTGTGTCATTGGGTTCCGGCGATACAAGCTCCATGCGATCAGATAGGGGATGAAGTGCTTCTAAGCGTTGCGCAATGATCACCTCCAATGCATCTTTGGAAGTTTCCAGTGCAATTTGTGCTTCGATCTCTCTTGCAGCTGCGAGGTCATATGAAGCTTGTGCTTCTTTTACATCAGTAATTGCGATGAGGCCTACTTCAAACCGCTTTTTTGCTTGTTCAAGCTGACGTTCTATTGCTTCTTTTTCTGAATTTCGAAAAGTTAATGTGTCTTGCGCTGCGAGCACATTAAAATATGCATCTGCAGTGCGGACCATTAGATCTTGCTGAGCTGCGTCGAAATCAATTTTAGCTCTAGCAACTGAATTTTTGGCTTGGCGTAATTGCACATAAAAATCATGATGGTAAAGCGCCTGGTTGATGCTTAAAGTGTAGCCATGTTCATTGAAGTCCACAGACCTTCCTGGTATGCCAAATGTTTCTCCATCCACTTTAAGGTGGATATCTGTTGTGTTTGCCTTAACACTAGCTTGTGGAAGAATGTTTGCACGCGCTATGGGCCTTGCTTGGGCTTCCGCGTTATATTTGGATTCAGCAATTTGAATATCGGCATCGGTTTGTTTTGCCATGGAATAAACATCTACAAGACTGTTTGCTCTCGCAGAGTCAATGTTTGTGATAAAGCAAATAACCAGTAAAAAAAAGGGTAGTGTAGTTTTTATAGACTTTATGCACATGGTGTGAGTGATGCTTTTTAAAAAAAACTTTAGTTAATTATTCATAAGTTGTTAATAAGTAGGTATTGATGGATCAACTTGTTTTGCCCATCCATCTATCCCCGATGAAAGGTTTATGACATTACTGAAGTCATGTTGAGCTAAGTAATTTGCGACTGCACGACTGCGAATACCATGGTGACAGATGACAACAATTTCTTGTTCTGGGTCAAAATCATGTAATACGCTTGGTATCTGCCTCATAGGTACAAGTTTAGAGTTAGGAAAATGGCAACGCTCATATTCCCATGGTTCTCTAACATCCAATAGTATTGGCTTAGTATCGGCCTGATCTAAGTATTCTTTAAGTTGCTGAGGGTTATACTCCTTAAACATTACAGCTGGAATATCTGGGGTTCCTGGATGCCAATCAACGGTCTAAGGTTGGTTTCAAATAAGTTAGTATAATTAAAGCCTTGTCCATCAACTCTCGCAACAACTTGCGCCTGCATAACTGGGGATTTACCTACTACCACAAACATTCGCCCATTATCAGTAAGGAGTTTTTCAGCTTCATCGAGATACACAGGCATGGATGCGGTAACGGCAATCACATCATATTGTTTGGTGTAACTTAGGTCACATAAGACATCCCCTTGTGTGAAATTGACATTGTTAATTGCAAGTTGTTCTAAAACAGACTGTGCATGAGTAGATAAATCAGCATGGTATTCGATTGTATCTACATGATTTCCAAGCTTTGCTAAGCAGGCAGTGATGAACCCTGAACCGGTTCCTATTTCTAAAATTTCGTCGCTAGATTTTATTTGCAAAGCTTGTAACATTCGCGCTTCGACCTTTGGTGCCATCATAAATTGCCCATGTTCCAAAGGTATTTCTAAATCAGAAAAGGCCAGTTTTTGGTATTGACTGGGCACAAATAATTCGCGCGGAGTTTCTTCAATAATTTTCAGTACATCGATATCTAATACGTCCCATGGGCGTATTTGTTGCTCAATCATATTGAATCTTGCTTGCTCGATATCCATATGGTTTTATTTCTAGCTATATTGGCTATATTTTATTTGAAAGCTTATAAACTATATCAAGATCATACAGCTAGTGGCCATAGTGCTACAGCTTTAATGTAATATGGTCGAAATAGTAGCAATCTTGTAATTAACTGCTGAACCATTATTACTTTTGCGCACAAAGAAAATACTTATAATCGGTCCTGCCTGGGTGGGTGATATGGTCATGGTGCAGAGTTTGTTTATGTCTCTGAAACACCAAAACCAGGAAAATATGATTGATGTGGTGGTCCCTGCGTGGTCAGCTCCGGTAATAGCTCGTATGCCTGAAGTGCGACGCGTTATAGAGGTTGATATTGCTCATGGCGAGTTACAACTTGCAAAACGTATCAGTGTTGGTAAAAGCTTACGTCACCAATATGATCAAGCCATTATTCTGCCAAGATCATTTAAGTCTGCACTGATTCCTTATTTTGCGAAAATTCCACAACGCACTGCGTATCGTGGTGAAATGCGCTATGGAATTGTGAATGATATGCGAAGGCTCGATAAGAATATTACCTTTAAAGCCGTAGAACGATATGTAAATTTAGGTGAAGCAGCTTCAAATTTAATGCAAGCTCCAAAAATTCGTTTTCCTAAATTACGAGTAGACTTGGATAAACGTCATAAAGCTGCATTAAGATTAGGTGTCCATGAAACTATGCCTGCTGTTGCCCTAATGCCTGGCGCGGAATTTGGGCCATCAAAGCGTTGGCCTGCGCGATATTTTGGTGAGATTGCTTCTATATTTAAACAAGAGGGGTATAAAGTATATATTTTTGGTTCACCTAAAGATCATGTAATTGGTGAAGAAATTGTTGCGTCTTCAAATGGTAGCGCAACAAATTTATGTGGACAAACCACCTTAGAAGAAGTGATCGATTTAATTTCTTTAGTAAAAATTGCCATTACAAATGATTCCGGATTGATGCATATTGCAACAGCAGTTGATCGACCTGCGGTTGTGATTTATGGTTCAATCACGCCTGAATATACCCCGCCGCTATCTAACATTGCAGAAATTCAGTATCTGAATTTAGACTGCAGTCCCTGCTGGCAAAAACAATGCCCGTATGGACATTACAATTGCCTACGTAATCTTGCAGTAAGCAGAGTATATGAAAGTGCAATTAAATTATTGAAAAATGGCACTTCTTAAAGGAAGAAATCATTGCGATCAAAACTAGAATCGAGCGATTCTAGTTTTTCCGGATGATTGATTAAATCTTCGATAAACCAATTTGCATGATTATATAAACAAGTTACATCTTTGCATTCTTGCGCAGCATCAAATGCCTCAATCAATTGTAGCGTGTTTCTTTGAGTTGCTTTTAAACCTTCCTCGGTAGCATAGGCATGCTTTTCACCCAATAGAGCTTGCGGAACATGACGATATACTGGGCAATTGAATACGCCAAGCGGGCTCAATACTTGTCTGAAATATTGCATATGGCAATTGTGTGGCTGCTCGGTGTAATTCATATAGGTGCCGTTTTCTAATACGCGTAAATTCGTGCTTTCGACAACGGCAAAGTTTTCATCTTCAAGTTCTTTGGCTTGATTTACGGCGTTGCGAATTTTGCTCATTATAGATTCGACATGTTCTTGTTCTTTGTCGATGCCTACGATTTCAGCATTATTAATTTCTGCACGAGTTAGAAAAGGCTTGAGCGAGATATAGTCGAATTGATGTTGTTTGGCTAATCTAGTTGCTGTCACGATTTCATCAACGTTTTCTATAATTTTCATATCATTGGTTTCACAGTCTTTCCACACTATGATGAAGCTAAAACCAATCATAAATTTAGAGTTTAGTTTTTTAATAGCAGGGATGTGTTCACAAATCCATTCTAGTGTACATTTTTTGCTTCCTGGTTTATGCATAGCGCGGAAAGTTTCGTTCGTACCTGAGTCTAGCGACAGCCGCACCCAATCACGCTCTTGCAATACATCAGCAACAGCTTCAATTTTTTTCATCATACTGCCATTGGTTACGACACCAATTTGTATATCCATCGCTTTTAAATGACGCACGATCTCTTCAAAGCCTTTATATGCTGTGGGTTCACCTCCACCGATAATTATGACCGAGCGAAGACCATTTTCAGACAAGTGTGTCAGGGAATCTTTTAATTGTTCATGTTCATAGTTAATATTTTTATTGAGAATATCCATATCTACGCAATGATCACAACGATAATTGCAGGCTGTAGTGACATCTAAATTGATAGAAATGGGTGCCTTCGTTGGTGCTGTTTTTAACGCTTCTTCAAAAGTTAACGAATTCGCTGCATACCCTTCACGCCATTGCAATTGCCAACGCACATATTCTTTCAAGTTTTCAATAACTTCGGGCTGACAAAGTTTGCCCATGAAATCATGTATAGGTGAAAGTTCAGTTTGTTTTTCTACTTGACGTGAATTGGATTTCACATGCAAAGGCTTAGTAGTGATATCTTTGCTTATGTCCCAATTGTGTTTTGTAAAGTTGATAAGGGGTGAAATTTTTATCAACACTTCTCCACTTTCAGAATGTATTTTTTCCATGGGCTTAATTTGAGTTAACTGCTTGGTAGATCTGTGCCAGATGCGTCATACCATCAATCAATGCGACTTCATCGGATGAAGACTTAGAATAAATAGAGCTTAAAAAGTTCTTGATTGAACATACCAATGGATCCACGACGGGTAATTGCTTATCTGATGTATGTAATGATATCAGGTAATTGCTAAGTTCGACATGTCTATCTACGCGCTTGTTGTTAATGGCATAGGCAGCTGGTTTAGGGATTGTATTTGTCGAATTTAGTGAGAAAGAAACTTTGGTGTCACCTGTAGCATGCAAGTACTCAAATTCGATATTAAGTTCATCTTTTGACCTTTTTGATTGATAGTTGGATTCAATATTTTGAATTCGGCCTGCACCCACCAGCGCATAGAGCATGCTTAGTAAATGTGGTGCTGCATCGACGATCATTTCTTTATCTGTGCTTTGTGGAGATAGCCACATCGAAAATGATTTCACAGCTTCCACGGCATGTTCTTGCTGAGGGAAAATTTCATAGTATGCGGGCAAAGTAAAAGGCCATTGTGTGTTGATGTGCAACACTACATTTTTGGCTTTGCTAAGGCGGACCAATTTTGTCGTTTCTGCGGTGATGTGTTGCACATCAGCATCTGTTGTTATCTCTGTTGATGGCCACCAAAGTGGTTTTTCACAAAATAAATGAAGTCCAGCTTGAATCGAGGGGTTTAAATATTGATGATGCGAATCGCTAGGACTGCAGATGGCAATGATATCAATAGAACTGTTTTCGAGTAGCTCATGCAGGTTGGTATAGGCATGGCAATCGATTCCGAATTCACTTTTTAACTTTTTTGCAGAACGAGTAGCAGATACTAATGAACTGCTCACGACCCCACTGATGCTCGCGCCAAGCTCATGAAAGGTTCTTGCAATATAAGGGCCTGTTCCTTGCTTACTTCTACTAGGCCCAATAATGGCAACATTTAAAGACATGTATTTGATGAAATGAGGGTTATCGAGCTACAACAGAGTACGGACAGTTTTGATTTCGAGCAACCATAAACTGAGTAAAATGAATTTCTTGCATATCAAAAGTGATTCTAATCATTTAGAATCACACATTCTGAAGCTAGGGGTGCCGAAAAGGCTGAGAGTTACCCTTAGAACCTGAACCAGATCATGCTGGCGGAGGGAAGCTACAGTATTGGAAATCTACCAAGCAAGCATTCCAAAGTCAGCGCCATAAAATACTAAGAGGTTGCTAGTTATGAGTGCGATTGCTAATTCCATTCAAAGTAAGACCGCGCAGTTATCTGCAGACCTTACTCGGCCTTTATCTGGTTCGCGAAAGATCTATGCGCAAGGCTCACGTGAAAACTTAAAAGTTGGGATGCGTGAAGTGTCTTGTTCAAGCACCTCGTCTAGTTTTAGTGAGGAGGAGAATCCTCCCATCACCATTTATGACACCTCAGGTCCATATTCCGATCCAAGTATTACTGTGGACTTACTTCAAGGTCTACCTCGCATGCGCGATAGCTGGATTGCAGAGCGTGATGATACCCAAGAACTTCAAGTGCCATCATCAGAGTATGGCTGCGCACGACAAACTGATCCACGCACAGCACATTTGCGTTTCTCGCATTATCATCTCCCGCGTTGCGCAAAATCGGGCCATGTGGTTACACAAATGCACTATGCAAGGCAAGGCATCATCACACCCGAAATGGAATACATTGCTATCCGCGAAGATATGCGTTTGCAAGAACATCGTCGTGATCCACGTTATCAAAAATTATTGACACAACATTTGGGTAATCATTTTGGTGCTAACTTGCCTGATGAAATTACACCGGAATTTGTTCGTAATGAGGTTGCGTGTGGTCGCGCTATCATCCCGAACAATATTAATCATCCTGAATCAGAACCCATGATCATTGGTAGAAATTTTTTAGTAAAAATTAACACCAATTTAGGTAATTCAGCGGTGACTTCTTCTATAGAAGAAGAAGTAGAAAAAATGGTGTGGGCCGTTCGTTGGGGTGGTGATACGGTGATGGACTTGTCTACTGGAAAGCATATACACGAAACGCGTGAATGGATTATACGTAATTCACCAGTACCGATAGGTACTGTACCCATTTATCAAGCACTTGAAAAAGTGAATGGTAAAGCGGAAGAATTAACTTGGGAAATATTCAAAGACACGCTAGTCGAGCAAGCTGAACAAGGTGTAGATTATTTCACCATTCATGCTGGCGTACGTTTGGCCTATGTGCCGATGACGGCACAGCGTGTGACAGGAATTGTATCGCGGGGCGGCTCTATTATGGCGAAATGGTGCTTAGCGCATCACCATGAAAATTTTCTTTACACTCATTTCAAAGATATTTGTGAAATTATGCAGGCCTATGATGTTGCGTTTTCGCTCGGCGATGGCTTGCGTCCTGGATCGATTGCCGATGCCAATGATGCAGCGCAATTTGCGGAATTGGAAACTTTAGGAGAGTTAACAAAAATTGCATGGGAACATGATGTGCAGGTGATGATTGAGGGGCCAGGGCATATACCTCTGCAGATGATCAAAGAAAATGTGGATAAAGAAATAGAGGATTGTTTTGAGGCACCTTTTTATACGCTAGGACCTTTGGTAACCGATATTGCGCCGGGTTATGACCATATCACTTCTGCAATTGGTGCAGCGAATATTGGTTGGTATGGCACGGCGATGCTCTGTTATGTAACGCCCAAGGAGCATTTAGGGTTGCCAAACAAACAAGATGTACGAAATGGGGTCATTGCTTATAAAATTGCTGCACACGCTGCTGATTTAGCCAAGGGACATCCAGGAGCACAAATACGCGACAATGCGCTTTCTAAAGCACGTTTTGAATTTCGGTGGGAGGATCAATTTAATTTGAGCTTAGATCCAGAACATGCGCGTGCCTTACACGATGAAACTCTGCCTAAAGATTCAGCCAAGGTTGCGCATTTTTGTTCTATGTGCGGTCCACATTTCTGTTCCATGAAAATTACTCAAGATGTGCGCGACTATGCCGCACAGCAAGGAATTGAAACAATACCGGTCGCAATAGAAAAAGGTTTACAAGAAAAAGCGCAAGAATTTAAAGATACTGGTGCTGAAATCTATCAAAAAGTATAAAAAGTATAACAAGTAAAAAAATACAATAGTCAATCTACACATCTATAATGTGTATTGTCTTTATGTAAGGTATCGCCATGGCGGCTTCCTCTAAAAAAGTAATCTATGCTGCATTAATTGGCAATAGCCTTATTGCTGTTACAAAGTTTATTGCTGCAGCTATTACAGGAAGCTCGGCAATGCTTTCGGAAGGGATTCACTCTTTGGTTGATACCGGTAACCAAGTGCTGCTTCTATTTGGTCTCAAACGTGCGAAAAAGCCTCCAAGCAAAAGATTTCCCTTTGGGCATGGCAAAGAAATTTACTTTTGGAGTTTTGTGGTAGCCATTCTCATATTTGGAGTTGGCGCAGGAATTTCGATTTATGAGGGTATATTGCATTTACTTCATCCTCGCGAAATCACGAAACCTATGATTAATTACATGGTATTAGGAATTGCAATGATATTTGAGAGCGTGCCACTCTATATTGCATTTAATGAATTTCGCATTGAAAAAGGTAATCGTGGATATATTGAAGCAATTAAAAAAAGTAAAGATCCAACCTTATTTGTAGTGCTGTTTGAAGATACTGCAGCAATGCTTGGTTTAGCCGTTGCATTTGTGGGAATCTACTTAGCGAAATCCACTGGCATTTTGTATTTTGATGGCGCTAGCTCTTTTGTCATAGGTTTGATTCTTGCTGTTACTGCAGGTGTTCTTGCGTATGAGACAAAAGGTCTTTTGATTGGTGAAAGTGCTAACGAAGAAGTTGTAAAAGGTATTCGAGAAATCGTATTCAAATTCCCAAGTGTGGAACGAGTAAATGAAGTTTTAACCATGCATATGGGGCCTGAATATATTCTAGTCAATCTAAGTGTTGAATTTAACGATGCTATTCGTACCGAGCAAATGGAATCTGTAATCGCAAAAATAGACAAAGATATAAAACAAAAATTTACGCGTGTGAAACGGGTATTTATAGAGGCAGAATCTTGGAAATATACTTTTTAATTATTTATATAAAGATGAAAAATTATTGATATGAGCGCATCAGGACATTCTTCTTCGTGAAAAGCAATATTCTTTGCTTTTGGTGCCAACTTTGCCATTGCTATTGCCAAGACTGCAGGCGCTATCTATACCGCATCCGGTAGCATGCTGGCCGAGGCCATTCACTCGTATGCAGATACAGGCAACCAGGTGTTGCTGTTTTTTGGTTTGAAACAATCTCAAAAACTGCCAGATGAAGAACATCCATTGGGCTATGGTAAGAATAGTTATTTTTGGAGCTTTGTAGTTGCAGTATTGTTATTCACCATGGGAGGGCTATTTTCTATCTATGAAGGTTGGCACAAATTGCAACATCCTGAAGCATTGCATCAAGCATGGGTAGCTTTATTAATACTAGGTGCAGCCATAATTCTGGAGATAATAAGTTTATTAGGTTGTTTAAGTGCTATAAATGATGTCCGAAGTAACAAAACGTTTAGGCAGTGGTTAGACACTACGCGCAACGCTGAGCTTGTTGTGGTGTTGGGTGAAGATAGTGCAGCAATTCTAGGTTTAGTGATTGCATTTATTTTTGTAGCATTAAGTGTAGTAACAAGTAATCCAATCTATGATGCAATAGGATCGATTTCTATTGGCTTTGTATTAATAGTAGTTTCAGTATTTGTTGCTTGGCGCATCAAAGCACTCATTATCGGGTCTGCAGCTGAACCAGGTATTCGAGCAAAGCTAAACGAAATTATTGAGCAAGATGAAAATGTTCAACACTTATTCAATGTGATTACGATTCAATTTGGATCAGAAATAATGCTCGCAGCAAAAATTAAGTTGCCTGATACTATGTCAATGACAACAGCTGTTGAAAAAATAAATTTGTTGGAATTAAGAATAAAAAAAGAATTACCGAATATAGGTTGGTGTTTCATTGAGCCTGATGTAGATGACTAATCATTGAAATTTTTGATAATACATAAAAAATTGTTTTTGAGAGCTGTTTCACATACATTTATTACCGTTTATTGCTTGAATAGAGCCAGTCATCTAGCTTTGGTTTATGTCTCGGCATTTGGTCTGTTGACTTATCCCGACTGCATAAATTCTTAAGAAGCAGTGTCTAATATGGTCGATATAATTAATATATGTTTTTTTATCTAATATATATGTAAGCATTAATACTTACATTAATATAAGGAGCGTAGGATGAAGCACCTTATCACAATTGTTCTTTTCTTTGCAGTTGCCACAGGAAGTAAGGCAGCAGAGATGACTTGTCAGTGGCCAAATAGTCAAACTTTAAATTCCATTGTACCAATTGAAAGTGGTACTAGTAGCCGTGCCAGTGGTGTCGTAGTATCAAATAATTTGATTATCACTGCTGCGCATGTTTTGGAAGATGTATCAGAAACTGTTGCGGTAATCAACGACAGGCTCTATATAGCATCTGTCCTTTTAATTGATCGAGAATCAGATTTGGCACTACTATCTGTTTGGACGGAAAATTTATCCCCCATTCCTTTGAGTAAATATGAGCTCAATGAGAGTCAAGAGGTATGGGCAGTAGGATTTCCACGTGCACAGGCGCAACACACTAGTGCTGGAAATTTTAACTTTAAACAAGCTGAGGCCATCCATACTAGCGCGGGTATTGATTCAGGCGCATCTGGTGGCGGTTTACTAAGTTGTGAAAATGGTCAATTCGTATTGGCTGGAATGCTACGTGGTTATGGTGCGTATGTTTCAGATCAAGGCCTAGTTCGCTTAGACGATTATTCAGTCTCTGTTGCTGCAAGTGATATACAATTTGTGATCGATCTAAGTCAAAACGATTATTAAACACACATTTGTTTCCCTTTCAGTTTTCAATATGTTGAAAACTGATAAACACTTTTCGATTGCATTTATAACAAGTAGTCTAATGCTGTCTTAATCGGTAAACTATTGGCAGTTTTAACTGATTACGTTAGCAATGCCATATTCTTATTACACTAGGTTGACCGCCAAAGATAAGAAGATATACCAAGCCAGTGATAGAATTTCTAAAATAGATTTACAAAATTCAACTGGGCTGATTCCATACGTAAAAGTAATTAAAATTGCGCTTTCTTCTGAAAAGAGGGTAGCAGTTCAAAAAGCTAGTCAAATTTTGGCAACACAAATGATGCTGCAATTGAACATATCTCCAGTCAAAATTAAGGTTCTATCGAGTCGACCTTATAATAACTATGGTGAGTTGCATGGTTTGTATGAACCAATATCACGCAAACTAAAACAAGCAGAAATATCAGTATGGATGCGTACCGCAAAGCGTAAACAAGTCGTCGCATTTAAAACTTACATGCGTACAATATTTCATGAATTGTGCCATCACCTGGATTATGAGTTATACAAACTGGATGATTCTTTTCACACTGAAGGGTTTTTTATGCGCGAATCTAGTCTATATAAGCAACTCGTGCTGTAGATTCCTATTTAAGGAAAGTCTGCTTTCGACCCCAAGCGGCTATTCACGATTTTCTGCGCACAAGTTTAATTTATTACTAAAATAACCCCAAAATTTAGATTGAATTAAACGTCGATGCATTTGTAAAAATCATATATTTTATGTGAAAGGGCACACTTTCCACGTTACCAGAGTTATATAAGGTAATTCCCATCTTTACAAAGATGAGTTTTGCAATGCAGTACAGAACAATAGAAAACACCTCACATGTGCGCTTACGTCGTGAACGTCGTTCCGCCGTACAAATTAACGAGTTTCCGCTTGAAGACCTAAATGGAAAAATTATTGTCGAAGAGCGTAGAGTTACTCCTGACTGTAGAGCTGAAGGCTTAGATGTAACTGAAGCCGAGATCTCTCAGACAGAGTTTCAAGAATATCTCAATGAATACCAAAAAGGCGGGTAATTTAACTATCACTTAAGGATGTAACATCATTGAAACGTTTCACCATAAGAAGTTATAATAATGATCGCAGAAAATCTTTACAGCCTCGATCATTTCCCTTGCTGCGGCGTAAACATAGAGAAGTCATCACGAAAGAAGAACGTGCAGAACCTGAACGCAGAATCGTGTAAATAGAGTTGATCTAATCAACCCTCTCTCAAGTCGAGTCTCCAAATTACTTCAAACATAATTATCACGTAAATTAGTACTATAATGATTGAATCATAGTACAAACATTAATGATCGCTTTTAGCCGAAAGCGGCCATTGCATGTAGTTAAACTACATTTGAAAACGATAAAGTTAAATATCCCGCAACAGGTAAAATAAGGATCGGTGTTTATCGCCCTCTTTTGTTGCAATTTTGCAAAGCTTGATCGTTCTATATCAATTCTAAATCTCTAAGAAGATCTAAAGTTTTCTATTTTAATGATTGCGATGCTTATGATAACCATGGTGTTTTTGTATGCTATTTAGCATGCTTATATTATATGGGTCCAACTTTACCATCATCATTGTAGTCAACAGAATCATGGAAACCGTTTTGCGCGCTAAGGCCTTTTCTCTGTCGTTTAGTACGCCGTCTCTGTCTTTATCAAAGTATTCAAATTCAAGATCGGCAAGTGTGTCATCTTTGTCAGCATTGACTGTATATGGCAATGCCATCAACATAGCAAAAGTGCAGTACAAAGCTTATATAAAAATATGATTTTTTCTTTATGAGATACCATAATGTTTAAAAAATTTCATACGACAACCCTAATAACGAAGTTACAGGAATTAGGGTTACAATCTGAGCATATGCTCTGAACCAATTACTACAATTTGGATTTATGTTATTGAAAAATATGACCTGCTGATGTTCTTATCAAACAAAAAATCACACATGCCGACTAAGGAACAAGCATTGCCGGGCAGGCAAGAGCCTATGCATGTGCCTGAGCACCATTACGTGAATGGAAACCTATTATCACCCCCTTTTCCAAAAGGCATGGAGCTTGCGATGTTTGGCCTTGGGTGTTTTTGGGGTGCAGAGAAAAAGTTTTGGGAATTACCAGGTGTTTATTCGACCTCAGTAGGTTATGCAGGTGGGTTTACACCAAACCCTACATATCAAGAAGTTTGCACAGGGTTGACCGGGCACAACGAGGTTGTACGTGTGGTGTTTGATCCTAATCTTGTTAGCTATTCAAGCTTATTAAAATTATTTTGGGAATCACATAATCCAACTCAAGGAATGCGTCAGGGTAATGATGTTGGTACACAGTATCGCTCTGGAATTTATGTGTATAACAAAGAACAAAACCAAGCTGCTGAGCAAACCAAAAAGCAATTTCAACAAGCGCTAAAGCAAAGCGGCTATGCAACAATTACTACTGAAATTATTGAAGCGCCAGAATTTTATTATGCTGAAGACTATCATCAACAATATTTGGCTAAAAACCCGAATGGCTATTGTGGACTAGGTGGTACCGGTGTGGCTCTTTAATTTTTATAAAAGTGTGTAGGAAATTTTATGAGTATAGATATCGATATTAGTAAAATTCGAAAGGACTACCAAACAGTAAATTTAGAAAAACAGAAAGTAAAAAAAAATCCTTTTGATCAGTTTCAACTTTGGTTTAATGAGGCACTTGCTGGAGATTTTATTGAACCAAATGCCATGAATCTTGCAACCGTGAGTCAGGATGGAGAAGTTTCTTCCCGTATGGTGTTGTTAAAGGCATTTGATGAAACCGGATTCGTATTTTTTACGAACTATAACAGCCAAAAAGCACAAGATATACAAAGTACAAATAAAGCTGCACTTAATTTTTGGTGGGATAAGTATCATCGACAGGTGCGAATATCTGGTCGGGTTGAAAAAATTCCAAGAAAGGACTCTGTAGATTATTTCCGTACGCGACCATTGGGAAGTCAATTAGGTGCGGCCGCTTCACAACAAAGTAATGTAATTGACGATTATGATGTACTAGAAAAACAATATCAGCACTTAGAGGAACAATACCAAAATCAAGAGATCCCCTGCCCAGAGCACTGGGGCGGATATCGTGTAATACCAAGGTTATTTGAATTTTGGCAAGGACGCCAGAACCGGCTGCATGACCGTTTACGCTATACCCAAATCTCTAGTAAGAATTGGAAAATAGAGAGGCTATCCCCTTAATTAATTGAGATGAGTTCTATTCTGTTTGAGTTTGTTGCAACCTTATTCATAAATAATATGCCACTCAGGATCAGGTTTAGTTTTTTCGGGCCAATAGGTCTTATCTGGATTTTTTGAATTTAGTTCTTCACATTTTTTACGTGCTTCACCATAAGTCATGGTTTCATCCTTGAATTTGCCGGTTTCAAAATCATATTTGTGTTTCCATGCAATGATGTAGCCTGTGTCTGCATCACGTCGGACTAAATTTTCTACAGCCATTCTCTCTCCCTATTTATTATTCTAAAAGTTACATCATTTCCTATGACATATACTGCCAAATTATTGGCAGATCTTCTTGACTTAATAATATGCAAGATACTAAGTTAACTGCTATTGTGCAATTTCAAAAACTTTTAACAAAAAAGCATACATCAGCGCAACCTCTTTAAGATAATCAAATCTCCCAGAAGCCCCACCATGGCCGGCTTCCATATTTGTTTTTAGAACCAATACATTTTTGTCTGTCTTTTGTTCACGTAGCTTTGCTACCCATTTGGCGGGCTCCCAATATGTTACTCGCGGATCAGTGAGCCCAGCCGTAACGAAAATATTAGGATAGTGTTGCGGAGTAACATTGTCATACGGAGAGTATTCACGAATTGTGAGATAGTCTTCCTTACTAATTATAGGGTTACCCCATTCAGACCATTCTGGTGGGGTTAAGGGTAGGGTGTTATCGCTTATGGTGTTGAGTACATCGACAAAAGGCACGTCTGCAATAGCAGCATTGAACAATTCAGGGTGCATATTAATCACTGCACCGACCAACATTCCACCTGCAGATCCGCCGTGTACAGCAATTTTTCCTGCTTTTGTATAATGCTCATCAATTAAATATTCGGCGCAAGCAATATAATCCTTAAAAGTATTTATTTTATTTTTTAACTTTCCGTTTCGATACCAAGCATAACCTTTTTCCATCCCGCCTCTAACATGTGCAATCGCATACACAAACCCGCGGTTAACTAATGACAGACGATTCGTTGAAAAGCTTGCTGGCACCGAATTTCCATAAGAGCCATAGGCATACAGCAGTAA
This sequence comes from Gammaproteobacteria bacterium, assembly GCA_041576975.1. Taxonomy (GTDB): domain Bacteria; phylum Pseudomonadota; class Gammaproteobacteria; order UBA4575; family UBA4575; genus JBFGJY01. The sequence continues at coordinate 22,488 of JBFGJY010000021.1, forward strand.
AGGCGCACTTCCATCTAATGGGGTGCCTTTTTTGTATAACAATGAGATCGGTACATTTTCGTTATCTTCAGTGGTAGCAAATAATCTGCGTGTAACATATGCATCCTCATTATGGCCGCTTGGTACTTCTTGTTGTTTTTTCAGCATACGTTGACGCGTTGACATGTGATAGTCAAAAATCTGAGTTGGGGTCGTCATAGACGTGTATGAGAAGCGTAATTTGTCGGTATCAAATTCATAACCTGGAACCACATTCAATTCAAAAGCTTCTTCTTGAAATTCAATGCTATGCACATTGCCAAGTGAATTTTTTTCTAATTCAACAATAACAATTCTTGGTAAACCATTTATACGTTCCGAACGCACTAGATAATTTTTAAATAAATAAATACCTCTCAATAAAGTACCAGTAGGAGGCACATAGAGGTTACTCCAATTTTCTTTATTAGTATCATGCAAAGCAGTTTGCATGATTTTGTAATCTTCTGCGGCATCTTTGTTGGTGACAATGTAAAAAAATTCACCGTGATCAGAAATTTCATATTCAATTCCAGGTTCTCGCATAGCAAAGAGTTTTGCAGCCTGATCTGGTTTGTGAGCATCAATGGTATGCAATTCAGTGGTCACATGGTCGTGCGCCACAATCAATATAAAGTTTTTCGATTCGGTAATATCAAGTGAAACGAAAAATCCTGGATCATGCTCTTGGTAGGCCATTAAGTCTTGGTTAATATCATTGTCAAGTATGTGTCGAAACACTTTATCAGGTCGATGATTTTCATCTAGTGTAGTATAAAAAAGTGTGCGGCTGTCCTGTGCCCATACAAATTCACTTTGTATATTTTTAATTTGATCAGACAATAATTCTCTGCGATCTATATCAAGAATAAATAATGTATAAAATTCTGAGCCTTTCGTATCGGCGCTATAGGAAAAATAACGATGATCAGGGCTATGTCCAGCATCACCAATATCAAAATAACTAAACTCTTTTGCAGCCACGTTGCCATTCAGTAATATTTCTTCTTGGTCAGGCTTGTCATAGTGATAACGACAATAGATCGGGTATTGTTGTTTTTCTTCATAACGCACATAGTAGTAGTAATCACCGTCTTTTTCTGGCACCGAGCTATCGTCTTCTTTTATGCGTGCACGCAACTCAGTAAATAAATCTTTTTGTATCTGAGTTGTGTCACTTAGTACGGATTCTAGATAATAATTTTCAGCTTCTAGGTATTCACGAATGTCTTTAGACAATTGTGCAGGGTCTTTCATTACCTTTTGCCAATTTGGATCTTTCATCCATACATAGTCATCCGTGCGTTTGTGACCGTGCAAAACCAAAGTGTGTGGTTTTTTCTTTGCTATTGGTGGGGTTTTTAATGCAGTTGTTAGGGTGGTAGTCATATAAGTTTAGCTTGCAGATTTTCTTATGGCATCGAGGGCAACTTCCCACTGCACACGATATACATTCTTATGTGGGATGGGTCCTTTTGGTCCACTGTGACTTATGGTCGTTGATTGTGGGCCTAGCACTTGCTGGTAATAACTCACAACGGACTTTGCAAATTCATTGCATTCAAAAGGGAGGTCATAGTGCACTTCGAAGGTTGGTGTTCCATCTTCTTCATCCACTGGCCATATATCAGCTATTAAATGGGAATGAAATTTACCGTCGAAATCGACATCAAATAGTACTTTACATACCTGCTTCGCTTGACCTTTATTGGATTCAATATGATCAGGAAATAAACCATGAAAAAAGAAATTTGCTTTAGCCACCATTAAACCGCATTAAGTTATAATTCTCGTGTGAAGTATAAATTAGAAACAGATGTATCTAAATTCATGATCCAAAAAGAACCATTGGGTATGTGGGATCTTTGGGTAGATGGTATGCCAACACTTACTTTTGCCACACCTGAAGAAGCTGCCAAAGCCGTTTATGAACAAAATTCTGGCTACACCATTTGGGACCAATTAGAAGAACATTCTGCGCCCAAAGATCTAAGTGGTTGGGAACAAGTTGAATAGCAATCACATGCAAAATGAGATGACTAGCCATGAATCAAATGCTTATTCAATTGTACTTACATCCAGATTAATTTATACGTGACAAAACTCTAATTTATGCTTTAGTAATTCGTGACAGAACTGCCGTATAGGAATATAGTCAAATTTAATATGTATAAACTGTTTCCCACATTATTTGTAGCTACTTTATTTGCCATGACTTTGATGCCTGTCTATGCAGACCAAGTGCATAAATGGGTCGATGATAAAGGAGTTACCCATTATTCTGATAAAGCGCCAGTGTCTTCTGCTTCACAGGTAACTGTTGTCGAAGTTTCCGCAATGTATTCAACTACGACTGATGTCGAAGATGATTATTACTCAATCACTAATCAATGGATGCGAATACATAAAGAACGCATCGAAAGAGAAAAAATAAAGCTAGAAAAAGCGAAACAAAGAGCAGCGCAGCGTCCGGTTGCCCCACAAGTAGTTTATTTGAATGATCCGTATGAAGGGCGATATGGTGTCGGCTATCCATTTTATTTTTATAATAATAAATATCGACGCCATCGGTCTCATGGTAATTCTAATCGTCGGTTTCGTGATAAATCTAATGAGCATTATGGCGATAAGCGTGCAAGGCATGATCGAAGAGGGCGCTCGGAGAAATTACAAGGACAGGGGCGTGGGCGCGGTACACATTCACATCGAAATGCAAGCGGTGCGACACTCAAAATCCGTTAGATACAGTTCTTAATAAATTCTTGATCATGAATCGTATTTCATGATAGTGGTGACTCATTATCTTGAAACATGGCCTCTGCTTTAGCAGAATCCTGTCACCAAAGTTTTGCAAGTAAAAACAAGTATGGTACATGCGGCTTTTCATTTAGCAGAAGAATTCATTACTGAAGACTTGGATTATTATTTTTCCGGGGAACGCGATAAGAATAATCAAATTCGCCCGGATGACAATATCTATAGTATGACACCAGCCTCATCACACTTTAATTTTAATTTGGGTGATGGAAAGGTGGCGAATTTTTTCTATCCCATACAACCTAATCTATTAGATAGAATTTATCTCGGAATTAGCGTGCCGTTATTTGCGAATAACTGGGGTGCTTCTTTTTTATTGCAGCTTTTGAGTGTATTGAAACCTGATGGAGCGATAATTTTACCAGTGTATCCAGAAGGGCAGGCGCAAGAGAAAGGCTATTGGTCGCGTAGTTTTTTAGAGAACATCTTTTTAAGTCGGCAACGCTGGACCGGATTTAGTAATGTCAGAGCTGAAAATGATGGCGTAATGTCCTTGCGAGTAGGTCGCAAATGGCCAGATCCGATTCCAAGTACTATTGAATGGTTTTATCAACAACGTTCACATCTTGCCTTAGAAAGACTATTAGAATCGAGTAACAGCAACGACTTTCATGTTATTTATTCAAATACAGTAGAGAAAGTTTGGAAGAACTATGCTGCCAGCGCTGTGATTGAACGAATAATTTTAGACACCTTTGGGGCTAAAACACCCATTACTGTTTATAATGTAAGCGATGACTATGGCTTATTGCTTACCGATTTATTATTGAGTCCATACATCAACGTTGTAAGTGGTTGCACCGCTGATATTTCTACTGAGCAGGAAATTGTAGCGAGGAATTTTAAAAGTTACTTTGCACCGCTTACAAAGGATCGTCATCAAATTGTAGCTTCTGATGCGGCGAGCATTGCCTTTCAGCAAGGATCGGATGTGATCTGTCTAATAAATTCGTTAGTCGGTATAAGGGGGTCAGACAGAGAAGCTATGCTCACTAAAGCATGGGAGCTAGTTAAGCCTATGGGGCTCTTAATCGTCTACGAAGATCTAGCTATAAATAATCAAATACTCGATGTAGTAGATTTAAATAGCATGCTAGAGAAATTCGGAAATGTGCAGAGGTATTCATCTATTGTAGCTTCAAAAATTCAAGCAAATATAGATATTAGCCATTATAGTTCCATTCAAGAATCTAAGCTTGTTGAGGAAAAGCATAATCAAGCTAAGGTGTTTAGAGTAGTGCAAAAGAAAACTTAATTAACTATTTAAATTAATACGTATAAATAAAACGCGTAGGCCATAATACAAACACATATGGTTAGTACCACTAAATTAAATAGCAGCTGTTTGTAAATCGCAATAACTGTAGTTTCACCTTTAGCAAGTCTTGTTAAATAATGTTGAACTAAATTTCCGCTCACAATGGCCGGTAAGACAGCTAGAAATGCAAGTACTATCCATCCAAAGGCATAATGAGGAGAACCAAATAAAGCATCAAGAAAAGACTTAATAGTATCCATATAAAATAATAATAATCTAGCATCAGCAAAAATTTAGCCGGTAAGGTCAATTTTATTTAAAGTAAATTGTCAGTTCATAGCATTTTTTCACACATCAGTCGGACGATTACATTTTTAGACCGCTTCTAGCATACTGCTTGGGTATACTTTAAATTCAACTGAAATTGCTTGGAGACAGATATGGGTATGCGCAAATTAAGAGACAAAGTTTCTGCACCTGCAACCATACTTGGTAAAGAATTTACGATCACAGGCGACATCAAAGGGACGGGCTCAATTGTGATTAGTGGCCAAGTTAAAGGAGATGGTGATATAGAAGGCCTGGTCGAATTGGCCTCAACTGCGGTTTGGGAGGGTAATGTACATACGGATGATGTCATAATTGGTGGTACGGTAAAGGGCGATGTCTTTGCCAGAGGTAAACTTGAAATAACAGGAAGTGCTAGAATATTCGGAAATGTGAGCGGGACCAGTGTTTCAGTCGCACAGGGTGCGATGATTGACGGGACCATGAAAATTCATGATGGTAGTGGTCTGAATGAACATGCGGATCAAAGCAGCGCGAGTATTACTACTGAAAACTTCAAAGAGATATCAGCAATCTGAAAATAGTCTTATGAAAGCTACGCAGCGTTTTCATACGCTGTGTAGCAGTTACTTCAAAGCTCGGTACCTTGGTTGTATTTTGCTGGGCTGTCTTATCGCGAGCGCGAGCCAAAGCCACGCTGACGTAGATACTGTCTGGGACACGGAACGTGCACTTTATAAAAAAGCTCGTCAAGCTCTGAATAAAAACCAAATAAATCAATTTGGTGCATACCAAGCGAAACTAACCCATTACCCGCTTTATCCCTATTTAGTTTTTGACGAACTTATTGCAAGGCTTGCAAAAATTAGTGATGAAGAGGTTGATGCCTTTTTAGTGACCTATAGCGATGGGCCTTTGGCAACGCGCTTGCGTCTCACATGGTTGTTTCAGTTACTAAAAGCTGATCGTTGGGAGAGGTTTTTAAAATATTACCAGGATGATGATTCAACTGAACTGCTTTGTTATTTTTTACGCGCCAAAGTTCGACTAGGCGAAGGTGAGAATTATATTAGCCAAATCCGCGATGTTTGGTTGGTTGGGAAATCTCAACCCAAGCAATGTGATTCATTGTTTGAATGGTATGAAGAGCAAGGCTTCCTCACCACTGAACAAATATGGGAACGCTTTTCATTAGCTATGGAAAATAACCAAGTTGGGCTTGCGCAGTATCTATCCAAGAAACTACCTGCAAGCGAACATGCCAGTGCTCAACTTTGGCTCACAACGCATAATAATCCTAAACGCATCTTATTTTCGGCGGCCCTGCAAAAAGATAATCACATTAATCGAAAAATTATACGTCATGGATTGCAACGACTTGCGCGCAAAAATATCGATGTTGCGTATGAGTCATGGCTTGCAATAGAAGAAAACTATGCTTTTGGTTCGGACCTGCATGATGAAGTTGAGCGTAATCTCGCATTGCGAGCTGCATATCGCCATGATGTAAGAGCCACTACATGGATGTATGAATTGCCAAAGGATGTTGTCGATGCTTCAACAGGCATGTGGCGTGCACGCTCCGCTATGCGAAGTCTTGATTGGGATCTGGTTTTGCGCGGTATCGCCATGTTAAGTGAACAAGAAAAAAATGAACCACAATGGCAATACTGGAAGGCTCGTGCACTAGCTGAGAAAGGCTTGCAATCTGATGCGAATGCCTTATACAAAAATATTGCAAATGACCGCAGTTACTATGGATTCCTAGCTGCAGATAAAATTGCCATTCCGTACAACATCAATAATATTCCTGTTCAGTATGATATTGATGAATACGAACAAATTGCGCAATTGCCAGCCATAATACGTACACGAGAGCTATTGTTAGTAAAGCAATTTACGGATGCGCGTCGAGAGTGGAATTTTGCAACGCGTAGTTTTACCGAGCGGCAATTTCAAATTGCGGCATCCATAGCGCATCAATGGCAGTGGCACGACTATGCCATTCGCACCATCGCCAAAGGGAATTATTTTGATGATTTGGCAATACGCTTTCCTACACCTTTTGATAGTCTAGTTAATAAGTATTCGGTGAAATGTAAACTGGAGCCTGCTTTTGTATATGGGATTATTCGCCGAGAAAGCGCGTTTAATGCACAAGCACGATCACCTGTAGGTGCAAGAGGTTTAATGCAGTTGATGCCCGCCACAGCTAAGCAAGTTTCAAAACAATTGAAGCTGAAAGCCCCGCGCCGGCAAGATTTATATACACCAAGCTTTAATATTAATCTTGGTAGTACTTATATCAGCGATATGTTAAAGAAATTTAACGGACATCGAGCGTTGGCATCTGCTGCTTATAATGCTGGTCCACATCGAGTGAATGCATGGTTACCTGAACAGAGTGAATTACCTGCTGATGTATGGGTAGACACAATACCTTTTACAGAAACACGAGAATATGTACGAGCAATATTGGCCTACACTGCATTATTTGAATGGAAGATGAATAAGAATCCAACCCGCTTGAGTGTACACTTACAACCAATACCTCCTACACCAAAAAGTTAATGTACTGAATCCACGTGTTATTTTTTCAGTTCACATTTTTGTTGAGTTTTGACCATGACTAACGGATGAAAATAACGGATCAGTGGTTAGCAATAAATTATTAAATCAACCAATAGATAACTATCATAGATAGTGTATATGGGTTTAATTAAATCGACTTTAAATATGTATACGATTTAAGAGGTAAGTAACGAAGGTAAAGTTTTTTAATGTTGCATAAAGTGTCAAATTGGATAGCACGCTTTGTGTAATAAATAAATTGTTTTTCAATTGGAGTTGGAACAATGAACAGCATTGCAAAATGTATTGCCGTGGTGGCAATCGTCGCGTTTGGTCTTAGCGCCTGCGGAGGCGAAACATCTGGTGAAAGTACAGGAGCTATGAACAATGGTTTAGATCTTTCACTATTATCCGAAGCTGCAGTTCGCGGTCATGCAATTTACGAAAATCCGAATTATTCTTGTTCTAGTTGTCACGGGCGACTAGGGGAAGGAGGTTCAGCAGGCGGACCAGTCAACAACGTGAATGATTGCCCGAGTTGTGCAGACCACACTCAGCTTACGGCCTATAATGATGCATTAATGCCGTTTTCGCCCTATGACCCAGCATCATGCACAGGCGCGTGTGCGAGCGATGTCTCCCAATACATCATCGAAGGGTTCATACAAGGAAAAGTATTACCTGGTGCAAATAACAATCCAGCGATTAATGTAAATCCAACGTCTGGGCTTACCACTACAGAGGCGGGTGGTATGGCATCATTTACAGTTTCGTTAAATTCTCTACCAACCGCAGATGTAACCACTGGATTAACTAGCAGTAACACAGCGGAAGGTATGGTTAATCCAAGTTCACTCACTTTTACACCTGCAAACTGGCAACAGCCTCAAACAGTCATGGTTACCGGTGTTGATGATATAGCGCTTGATGGAAATGTTGCCTATTCAATTGTTACTGCTGCTGCTACGAGTGCAGATACTAATTACGATGGATTGGATCCAGCAGATGTTTCAGTGACCAACACAGATAATGAGATACCTCCTCCGGGGGTAATTAATGTTATTCCCTTAGCAGGATTAGTTACTAGTGAAGATGGTCAAACTGCAACCTTTACTATTGCGTTGGGCACCGTGCCAACTGCTGATGTAAGTATTGGCCTCACAACTAGTAATGCTGCTGAAGGTACCGTTTCTCCATCATCAGTCGTATTTAATGCGGTTAATTATAATGTTCCGCAGACTGTAACCGTTACAGGTGTGAATGATGTTGCCAACCCCATGGTGGATGGGAACATTGCTTATACGGTAGTTACTGCTCCTGCTATAAGTAATGATCCATCGTATAGTGGACTGGATGCATCCGATGTTGCGGTTACCAACAATGATAATGATGTTCAACCTGTCATTATGCAATTTACAGCAGACCCAGTTTCAAATGCTGGAGCACCAATTCCATATGCAGGAATGGTTACACTAAATTGGATGTCTGATGGAGATGCCTGTACGGCAGGTGGGGCAACTGCCAACGGCCAATGGACAGGCGCATTACTTGCATCAGGATCTCAAACGCTTATTAATTTAACTACATCGGGTGTGAATACATTTACCTTAATGTGCGCAAAGGGTGGCATAAATTCTGTTGCTGCATCGGTGGATGTAACGGTTGCAGCGCAACCCGGTGCGCCTACGGTAACGTTGAATGCTAATCCAGTAATGAATGTTCCCTACAATGGTTCTACCACATTGACCTGGAGCACTGTAAATGCAACAAGTTGTGTTGCCTCAAGTAATCCAGCGAATGCAGCTTGGGATAACGCCAATAAGGCTCTTAATGAAGCGGTTGGTCAGGTAATAAATAATTTAACTGCAGCCAACAATACGTTTACTCTTGCATGTACGAATGCTGGTGGCTTAGTTACAACAGCTAGTGTCACAGTAACTGTGGTGCAGCCGAATCCGACAGTTACATTAACTGCAAGTGCAGCAATGATTGGTCAAGGCCAACCAGTGACACTGACGTGGACCACGACAGACTTGGCTTCTTGTAATGCGAGCGCTGTCCCTGCAAATGCACAATGGACAGGCGCGAAAGGTGTTCTTGCGTCGCAAAATCAAACCATTACCAACTTGCAAGCAACGACTGCATTCACCTTGAATTGCGTTGGCATCAACGGTGCGAATGTTACAGCTAATGCAAGCGTGACAATTGATCCAACTTCAACCGGTCAGTACTTGTATAACACCGAATTATTTGGTGGTGTTCAGACCTGTGCGGATGCGGGTTGTCATGGCTTACCTGGTACTCCTGGAACCTTTGAAGTTCTTTTGATGTTATCTACATTCGACAAGAATGCACTATGTGCAAAATACACAAATACTGCAGGATTAGTAAATAAGTTCACCACAGGTGCGCCACCATTAAGTCTGCCAATGCCATACGGGTTACCGGCGGGCACTTGTGATGCAGCCTGTGCGACAAAGATCTTGAACTATATGCTCTTGAATTTCTACGGAGCTAATACAACCGATTGTGAAGGTGGGGCACTTCCTTTAGCTATTCCTTAGTAGAGATACTGCGCCCTTGGAAAAGGGCGCAGTTATTTATCTAAATTCAACTATTGTACGTAAGATTTGTTGGACCAACTCCAACAACAATGATGTAGAAGTACATCTAATCTGCTGTTTCAAACACGGATGTTTGACGGCAGAAACCAAAACAAATTTTTTCATTTTGTAGTTATTCTATTAATTGCTTGATGATTTGTTCATCAATCCAATTCATATCGAAAAGTCCATTTAAATATCCGCAATGACCACCAAATTGTGTAAGGTGTACATTTAAGTTGTCTGATTGATAAAGTTTTTCACAATCGCGTGCAGGAATGATTGGGTCATCTTCGGCAATGTATACCTCACTAGGTACCGTTAGCGGTTTTAATCTATCACCGATAATGGCATATCCATTTAAATAGTTTTGTAAACAATCAAATTCTGTATATTGCAACAACAAGTGTTCTGTCATGCTAGTTAGTGATTGTTGTTGCTTTATGACATATGATTCATAGTTATCAGGAAATAGAAGTTGTTTTTTGTGCAACATGTGTTTCCAGCGTCTGAGGTAATATTCAGTATAGATTTTCAACATCGATTTAGTTTCATTCAAGGCATTTTCTGGGTCCATTACCGGACAAATCGAAAAGATTTTTTTTATTGTTAAATTGTGCTTATGTGCGTGCGCACCAATGCGTAGGGCGAAGTTTCCTCCAAGAGAAAAGCCAATTAAATAAAAATCGGAATGAGGAACGAGTTTTTGAATTTCCAGTGCTGCATGGAGTACTTCATCTAAACGACAGGAATGAAAAAGTTCCTTGTTTAAATGTTGTGTATCACCATGATCTCTTAGGTTTAGGCGAAACACACTAAATCCGTTTTGATAAAGTGTTGATGCTATGGGTAATAAGTATAAAGAGTTTGCACAGCCTAGCCAGCCATGAATGATCATCACGAGTGGCTTTCTATCAGTTTTCGTGGTGTGCGAAGTGCCTAAGAAACCTTGTAGTCGAACGTCATCCTCTAATTCTAAAGTGATCGATTCACTATGGCTACGTAGTGTACGACTAATTCGATTTACATAAGCTTTACGCAGTGCAGACGCGGCTGCAATGGTGTTGAGATGACCATTGCGAAATATTTTAGATGGACTGTAAGAAGTCACACTGGTGTTTTTATTGCTTAGCTTTATTAAGGGCTTGTTCAATATCTTCCAGAATATCGTCGATATGCTCAATACCTATCGATAACCGTACTAACTCTTCGCTTACACCTGCTGTGGCCTGCTCCTCTTTTGATAATTGCCGGTGTGTCGTTGTGGCCGGATGACAGGCTAATGATTTAGCATCGCCGATATTTACCAGTCTGACAACCAAATTAAGTGCATCAATAAACTTCACACCAGCTTTAAGCCCGCCCTTGATGCCAAAACTTAATATGCCCGAGGCTCTACCATTAAAATATTTTTGTACCAATTGATGGTCCTCGTGTGTGGGTAGTCCTGCGTAATTCACCCAGGTAACATTCGGATGTTTTTCTAAGTATTGAGCTACTGCAAGTGCATTTTCACAATGTCGATCCATACGCACTGGTAGACTTTCGATGCCCTGTAAACATAAAAAACTATTAAAGGGGGATATCGCCGAGCCCATATTACGCAATGGGACTACACGCACACGCCCAATATATGCTGCTTTTCCTAAGGCTTCCGTATACACCACTCCATGATATGAAGGATCAGGTTCATTGAGCATTGGGAATCGTTGTTTGTGTTCTTCCCATGGAAAATTTCCAGAGTCAACGATGATTCCTCCAACCGAAGTTCCATGCCCACCCATGTACTTGGTTAAGGAATGAATTGAAATATCTGCGCCGAACTTAAAAGGCTGACATAAATACGGTGTAGGCACGGTATTATCCACGATCACAGGAATACCTTCAGCATGACCTACTGCAACGATTTTTTCTATATCGATAACATTACCTGCTGGGTTGCCGAGCGTTTCACAGAATACAGCTTTGGTACTTTTATCGATCGCGGCACTCATGGCATCCATTTCGCGATAATCTACAAAACGGACTTCAATTCCGAATTTAGGTAAGGTGTGTGCAAATAAGTTATACGTACCACCGTATAAAGTAGAGACAGAAACAATATTATCCCCCTGTTCAGCAATTGTGAAAATGGCATAAGATATTGCAGCCATTCCCGATGATAATCCTAATGCCCCTATACCACCTTCCATGGCCGCGACACGCTGTTCCAATACTGCAGTGGTTGGATTCATGATGCGTGTATAGATATTACCTTCAACTTTTAGATCAAACAGATCTGCACCATGTTGAGTATTGTCAAATGCATAAGACGTAGTTTGATAAATCGGTACCGCAACAGCTTTGGTTGTGGGATCTGGGGTATAGCCACTGTGTATCGCAAGCGTTTCTATTTTCATAATTGGTTACCTGTTGTTCTCATGATTGTCTAAATATTAAACATCTAATCCTTTGGTATGTGTTTCATTAATATGTCGCAGTAAAAATTTAAATGGCAGAAATGTTGGGTCATTTTTTTCTACTATTTGCATAAAACTCAAAGATTTGCAGGAAAATTCATAATTTATGTTAATTGAGGATTTTGTTTGTAAAGCATGTAATCTAGCTTAACTAAGCTTATCCATATATTTTGGTTATAAGACGTAACAAATCAAAGTCAAATTGTAGATTATTCTCTGAGTTTCCAAATTATTTTGTTGTGCTTATCGATAATATTATGATTTTCTAGTCAGCTTTTAGCATCTTTTGCGTCTTCATGAAACCAGGCTGCAGCCGCACCTAATCTAAAGCTATACCCCCGTCATCCACATCTGTCATGTGTAGAGTGCGATGAAAGCCATCTATATGATCGGATAGCAGGATTTGCAAATAACAGATAGCGATTTCTTGCATAACACCCCCCTGCTGCATTTGTGTGATCGAGAAAACGCCACATTTTTGGCATACAAACTAAAGTGACATGCTTCATGGAGTATTGAATGAACTGGTGTATCAAATCGTACATACAGCTGATTATTTCTTCTTTCAGCTTGTGGTGAACCCCAAAACCTATATGGTATTTTTGAGCGCTTGGCTACTTGATGTAACGCGAGACCATAATGAATTGGCACGGTGCATATAAATTTGGTATCAATTTTCCCGTAACACATCATAGTATTATTTATAATTCATTTAAATTTTTGTATGATCTTTAAGTCTTATTATAAAGATCCACAATTGTCAAAAACTAGGTATACTCAACCGCAAATTTTTATAAAAACTCAAAATTGGATGGAGTATTTAAATCATGCGCAAAATTCTGCACAAAGCTTTATTGATTATAAACATAAGTTTTCTTGTGATGTCTGTAAGCCTTGCTGCGGGCAATCCAGATCAGGGTAAGATAAAAGCCGGTACTTGCTTGGGTTGTCATGGTATACCGAGCTATACCAATGTATATCCTACCTATCATGTGCCAAGATTGGGGGGTCAATATGAAGACTATATTGTTGCTGCACTGAAGGCTTATCAAACCGGTGAACGTAGCCATGCCACGATGCGCGCACAAGCAGCTGGTTTGAGTGTAGAAGATATGGCCGATATCGGCGCTTATTTTTAATCTCTACAATAATTTAAGTGGAAATTAATATGAACAAGTTATTTATTACTACATTAATTACCATTTTGATTTTAATTCATGCCGCTGCTTACGCTGCTGATCCGGGCAGTGGTAAAGAGGTTTCTAAGCAATGTGTTGCTTGTCATGGCGAAGATGGGAATAGTCCTACTCCAAATTTCCCTCGACTTGCTGGCCAGCATGCAGACTATTTACTACATGCATTGCAGTCTTATAAACAAGGTAAAAGAAAAAATGCGATTATGGCTGGAATAGTTGCAGCGCTAAGTGAAGAAGATATGCAAAATGTTTCTGCTTATTATTCACAACAGCAAGGACTCGCGACTATAGATCTTGATAACGAATCTGAAGAGTAATTCATTTAGCCAGGACTTTGTTCCTCCCATTCTTCAGGAGTAAATGCCTTAATGGTCAAGGCATGAAGTTCGCCACTAGCAATTTGTGCATTCACAGTTGAGTATACAAGCTGATGTTCTTTGACCATGCTCATGCCATCAAAGCAATCACTGATCACTGTTGCTTCATATTTTCCATCGCCACCCGTAACTATAGCTTTAGAATTTGGAACTCCTGCTTCAATTAATGTTTTTATATCATCTACAGTCATAACGATAACTACATATTAATTTGTAAATATAAATTAGTCTTTAGCACAATTTAGAATATTTGCAACATTATTCCTAATATTGGCTGAGCCAAATGATCGCTTATGACCAGAAGCGGTTATTTGACTACATTTAATTCTCACTAAAATAGAGCAGCCCAAAAGATTGTAACAATCAATATTACTGTAAATAAACCTTTACCAATTGGACAAAGTCGTTTACCAAAATTGTTGTAAATATTTTTGTGTAAAAACCAAAGTGGAAAACTTATTAACCAAGTATCTTGCTTACGCTCGATACTAGAGTAAGCCATCAAACCCAAAATGAAATACATAAGAAATAAAGCTATAATTACACCAGCGATTATTTCACTGCTTATCATTTAGGAAGACGATTAAATATTGTCTGTTTTCAGCCAAAAGCGGTCATTCAAGATTTGAGTGATCAGACAGTAGTCTGTAATTACATAGTTGAGTAGATATTATTTAATTTTGCGTAGCAGTAGTGCTAAGAATAGTTATTTTTGTCTATAAATTGTTTCTTGAATTGTTTCAAGGTATAGCAATATTTCAAAAATTCTTCCTCTTACTTGTGTCTCGGCATATCGTGGATTTATATCAAGCCAACGTTCTGACCTAAGACTATTTCCCCATATTGGCATAACCCGTGTTCCATGAGATTCAATTTCCTCACGCCCGTCTATAATGTTATATAACTTTTTATAGGGAAATACACCGTAATTCTTGATTTTTAATTTTGTGAGGTCTGCAGGTTTCTCCGCTAATACAGCAACATATAAACCATTTCCTTTTGCGTCCTTTCCGTGACAAAGTAAACATGACTGTTCATATTCTTTTTTACCCATTGCAATTGCATCTTTTGTACCTTCTAGTATTTCTTGTTCATTCATACGTTCTTTAGCTTTTTGTGCAAGAGTTGTATTGATTAACAAGCCAAATAAAAATAAAGATAAAACTAGGATGTGATATTTTAAGTACTTATTTTTCATATTAATTATAAATTAAAGTTGAATAAAAAATATAATACAACAACTTGCTCAAGACTTTAAGAGTTACTGTAAGAGAAGAGCCAGCATTTTTCGATCTTGCGCAGCATTGTAATGCACATGTTCCTATAATACGTGGTGTCATATCTGATCGTATTTGTTCCTACAAAAAAATTTTACAAAGATATACCTTCCGTTGATTAATTTTGGATTTAACGAAGCACAAACAAATTAGAGCCTAATTAGCCTAATAAAAATTATCTGCTTACGGCCAAAAGTGATCATTCGAATTCTTGATTTAACGTTTGAACTTCACGACCTGCAGTACACAGGTCTGCTTGAGTGATTCGTTATGCATGGCCTTCAGGGTGCTGCGAAAAAAACACCCAAGCAAAGAACAACATGAACA
>JBFGJY010000022.1:0-36717 GCA_041576975.1 Gammaproteobacteria bacterium
TCGATTTTTAATTCGTCAAACGGTAATTTCTTTAAATATTCTAAGGATGCATGTTTGGTG
Source organism: Gammaproteobacteria bacterium (assembly GCA_041576975.1). Taxonomy (GTDB): domain Bacteria; phylum Pseudomonadota; class Gammaproteobacteria; order UBA4575; family UBA4575; genus JBFGJY01. The sequence goes on from JBFGJY010000022.1 coordinate 61, forward strand.
CCATAGTCATCCAGGCTGAATTGCACACCTTGTTTTTTGAATTTTGTCATCAATAAATGAATTTCATCCGTATTATCAATGTTAGAGGTTTCTGTTAGTTCTATTTTTAACATTTTTGCTAACCAAGGTAGGTTTTTAAGGTTTGATTTTAGTGTCAATTGAAAATCCTTATTTAAAAATCCATTTGCAGTGATATTAAAAGCAATCGGTACAAAAATATTCTTTTCCCGCCAGTCACTCAGTAAAGTCACTATTTTCCTAAGTAACCAAAGATTAATTTTATAAATCAACCCTGCTTGCTCTGCATAAGGGATAAACCGGCCAGGATCGAGTAAGCCATACGCTGGGTGCTGCCAACGGATTAAGGCCTCTGCCGAGATAATTTTTTCATCCCTTAATCGAACTTGAGGCTGATAGAACACCCTAAACTGTTCTTCTTGTATGGCGCGCTGCAACATGCCGATGATTTGAATATCTTCGATATAATCTTCTGCTGCTTCGGTATCATAAATAAATACGGAATCACCTCTTTTTTCAGCAACTATTAGGGCATTCCTAGCTTTTTCTATGAGCTCAATACTGTTCCTTGCATGTTTTGGATACAGCGAAACCCCAATCGATACACCTACATCTGCCGGTTTACCTTCTACCGCTAATGGTTCTTGAACAGATTCCGCAATATTTTTAGAAATGGTATGAATATGCCCTTGTGCGACTACAGGATTAATCAGCACGGCAAATTCATCACCCCCTAAGCGTGCAATTAGGTCAGATTTTCTCAACACACTACGAATACGATGAGCAATTTCTTGTAAGATAGCATCGCCAACAAAGTAACCTAATGTTTCATTAATAACTTTAAAACGATTGAGGCCGATGATGAGCAATGCAAATTCATCATCCTCTCTGCGTGAGAAACTAAGTGTTTTCTCTAGTTGCTCATTAAAAAATGTGAGATTGGGTAAAGCCGTTAAATCATCGTGAGTAGCATAGTAATGTTCTAACGCAGAGGATTTGCTTAGATTAACGGCAGTTTCATAATTAGAGTTTGTGGCAAACCTGATAAATAGCGCAGTAACGAATGAGCCAATCGTTAAAAAGTAGTGAGACGGTTCCAGCGCGTGTGTGAGACTAAAATATAGAAAATAACAAAATAATAAAACTAAAATAATTGCAGTTAAAACGAGTACATCAAAATTCTTAGTTTCTTTTTGAATATTTCGTAGACGTAATAGTTTTTGGCTTGCTTGGAGGATAAGAAAGATCGCAACACATAGCACAACTGACAATGCATAGTTTTGCCAGTTGTGAGTTACAGACATTTTACACCGCCCTAGTTAAATCTAGGAAAGAAGTGTTGATTGATTAGCGAAGCGACTGAGACAAGGTAAAAAATGGCCGAAAGCGCGGAGCGTATTTGTTTATACATGAGCAATTTGAGTCCATTTTTATAACGACGTGTCAGAATAAATCAGCGCTTCATTTAGGCTTCCTGGATGCCGCCCTCAGTAAGCTTTGCAGGATCGAGTAGTTTTTTGATTTGATCCTCGCTTAAGTCTGTCATCTCTTTGGCCACATCTAAAATTGGCCTGCCGGAGGCATAAGCAGCTTTGGCAATAGCAGCACCTTTTTCATAACCAATCACTCGATTCATTGCCGTTACTAAGATTGGGTTTTTACTCAGTGCCGCTTCTAAATTTTCTTCATTCACGGTAAAGCCTTGTATGGCTTTATCAGCTAATACCTTAGAAGAATTGGCCAGCAGCTCAATACTTTGTAATAAGTTATATGCAATCACCGGTAACATCACATTCAATTGAAAATTACCGGCCTGCCCTGCAATGGTAATGGTGGTGTCGTTACCAAGTACTTGTGCACATACCATTGCAACGGCTTCAGGGATAACCGGATTTACTTTGCCCGGCATAATACTGCTTCCTGGTTGTAAAGATGGTAATGCAATTTCACCTAAGCCCGCTAGTGGACCCGAATTCATCCAGCGTAAATCATTAGCGATTTTCGTTAAGCTCACAGCTAAGGTTTTTAATGAGCCACTCATTTCCACAGCGGAATCTTGACAGCTCAAACCCTCAAACTTATTTACTTTACTGGTAAACGTGAATTTGCTCAGTTCGGTTAAATGTTTGGCAACCAGATCGCCAAACTTTGCATCGGCATTAATGCCACTCCCTACGGCTGTTCCACCTTGTGCTAGCTGGCTAAGGCGACCTAGTGATTGATCGATTCTTTCTAATGCATATTCTATTTGTTGTGCCCAAGCACGAAGTTCTTGTCCCATGGTAACGGGCATAGCATCCATAAGATGAGTACGACCGGTTTTAACATATTGATCGCATTCACTCGCCTTGTTTTGCAATGTGGTTACAAGATGTTTTAGCGCAGGTTTGAGTTCTTCTTCAATTTGTAAACATGCGCTGACATGGATAGCAGTAGGAATAACATCATTTGAACTTTGACTCATATTGACATGATCATTGGGATGCACTTCATTCTCGCCTGCTGCAGTCGCCAAATGAGCGATGACTTCATTGGCATTCATATTGGTGCTAGTGCCTGAGCCGGTTTGAAAAATATCAATCGGAAAGTGCTGATCATATTCGCCATCAGCAACCGCTAAAGCTGCTTTCTTTATGACTGCTTCAATATCTGAACTCATTAATCCCAGCTCTGTATTGGCGCCGGCACAGGCCGCCTTAATAAAACCTAATGCACGTATAAATTGTCTTGGTACAACCAAACCGCTGATTGGAAAGTTTTCTACTGCGCGTTGTGTTTGAGCCCCATATAACGCATCTACAGGCACCTTTAGTTCACCCATACTGTCTTTTTCAATACGATAATTTGAATCGCTCATTTTTCTTCTCATTTATAGTCTATAAAGATTAGTTAAATATTGTTGTTAATATAATTTATTCAACCCGTTGATTTGGCGCTGTAGTATAATAAGGTTTTGTCCTGCTTACTAATGGATTTACATACTTAACAAATGAATCTTACTTCACTCACTGCAATTTCTCCTATCGATGGCCGTTATGCAAACAAAACAAGGAAATTAGAAAATATTGCCAGCGAATATGCTCTAATCAAATATCGCATTATCATTGAGATACACTGGTTAAAGCAGCTTGCTGCAAGCTCTGGTATACCTGAAGTACCTTCGTTATCACCTACAGCAAGTAAATTTTTAGACGATATCATAACAAACTTCTCAGTCACTGAAGCACAGCGCGTTAAAGACATCGAAGCAACCACTAACCATGATGTCAAGGCAGTTGAATATTACATAAAAGAAAAAATAGAACTTCAAAAAGAGTTACAAAAAATTTCAGAATTTATTCATTTTGCTTGCACGTCTGAAGATATTAACAATCTCGCATATGGTTTAATGCTGCGTGATATGCGTAGTGAAGTATTGATACCAAGTATTGGAAAAATTGCCGAAGCTTTAAGAGACTATGCGCATCAATTTAAAGACACTTCTATGCTTTCACGTACACATGGACAACCAGCATCACCAACCACAATGGGTAAAGAATTTGCAAATGTGTATGCACGAGTACAAAATCAACTCGAAACATTTAAGTCTATAAAAATCTTAGGAAAAATGAACGGTGCAGTAGGTAACTACAATGCACATATAGTTGCCTACCCTAATGTTGACTGGGAAACATTGTCTTCAAGTTTCATTGAATCACTCGATTTAAGCAATAACCGCTATACTACACAAATTGAACCTCATGATTACATCGCTGAATATAGTGACGCACTAAGCAGAATTAACACCATTCTTATCGACTTTTGCAGAGATGCGTGGGCCTATATTGCAATAGAATACTTCAAACAAAAAATTGTAAAGGGAGAAGTCGGCTCTTCCACCATGCCTCACAAAGTCAATCCCATTGATTTTGAAAACGCTGAGGGTAACTTTGGTATAGCTAATGCGTTGTTCCAACATTTTTCTGCAAAATTACCTATCTCACGCTGGCAACGCGATTTAAGCGATTCTACAGTACTGCGTAATTTTGGTGTCGCGATAGCGCATTGTGAAATTGGTTATCAGTCATTACTTAAAGGTTTATCAAAGCTTGAAATTAATCAAAGTCAATTGCAACAAGACCTTGAAAATAATAAACAAGTACTCGCTGAACCCATACAAACTGTGATGCGCAAATATAAAGTTACTGGCGCTTATGAAAAGCTCAAAGAATTAACTCGTGGACAAGAGTTTGATAATTATAAAATAGAAGCTTTTATTAAATCTTTAGATCTTCCTGATAGTGAAAAAAATAATTTACTTTCACTTACTGCTTCAAATTATACTGGCCTAGCAGAGAAACAAGCTAAAAACTCTTAGCTATTCAAGCATCTTCATCTACGATAAAGTTTTCTAGTTTTTTAACTAACGCCTCTTGTGTAATCGTTGGCAAGACAAAGGCCCACCCCACCAGTCTTGGAGCTGTATTTTGTGCGAGCTCCTGTGCTGCGATAGGATCAGAAATTATTGCAGAATCTGATTCATCAAGTTCCTGGTTTACATTTTCTGCAACATGCTCTTTGATAAGATCGATATCAAATGTTGAGTAAGTTTCTTCACCATTCGAAAAAGTTTTAGCCGTAATAGTCAATCCATCGAAGGTCATAAAAGTAGTGGTAGTTGGCTCAGCAGTTTCTGCTTTTATCTTATCTAATGACGCAACGTCTGTAATCTGTAAAGACGATAATGCGTTAGCGACTTGATATATTTCAGATTCTGAAATTTTTTTACCTTCAGGTAAAGAATTTATAAGTGCAAACTCATACTCTTGGGTACCCTTATTTTCGATTGTGACTACACTTCCATCTGGATGTTGAATCTTTACACTTTTTATACGCTCAGGAGGTATGTCTAAAATATCCTTGCGCAGCCATTTGGTTACATCTTGGTTTAAATTTAGCTTTTTATTAATCAACCAGCTTTGCTTTTCACCAGCACGCCTAACGTATTGAGAATTTTTACCAGTACTGCCATCTTTACCTGCAATAATATTTATCGGCTCGCCTAATCCTTCAATTGAAAACTTCACACCTTGTGCATCTACATCTGTAATATCTTCTACTCCTAGTTTGGCATAATTTTCTGGGTTTGAGGTCTTAGTCTCAATCAGCTTAGCTTCTGCAATATCGTTAAATACTGTACGTATGGCAGTAATATCTGCCTCATAACTATTTCGGTTTTCAACCACCCAGCTATTTTCAGACTTGCTAATTGCAGCAAGTAAAGTGTTTCCTGCTCCATGTATTGTCAGTTTTGATACATCATTAAGCTTTTCAGATAATCCAGGCACTAAATAAGAATTAGTGCTAATTAATCCATCATTTTGGTTTGTGCTGAAATAGTAAGCTACTCCACCGATGCCAAGCGCGATGATTAAAAAAAATAACGATTTTATATTCATATTTTTAAAGCACGCTTTCTTTTTCTACTCCGTACAATGGATAAGATAAGCGCCAATATTGAAATTATTATTGGAACTAAACCAATATTAATAAATTTTAGCTTTGTACCAAGTCTCTCGATATCAAGATCAAGATTGTGTCTAACTTGCCTTAATTGTTTGCGAACATTAAATTTTTCTTGCTGGAATTTTTGAATTTCTGCCTCTTGTTCAGGTGATAGCATTAGTGCATTGGAGTCATCACGCTGTTTTTGTAGTTCTAATAATTTTTGTTCAGTCTCTGATAGTTTTGCTTGCAGTGTTTCTTCAGTAGCGCGAAACTTTTGGTCTGCTGCAAGACGTAATTCGTTCACGCGCACAAAAGGACGTGATGATGTCTCGCGTCCGCGGATGCTTATTAAATCCGTACTACCAATTAAGTTATCAACTGTATTAATTACTAGATCGCCATTATTTGCCCATGAATTAAAAATCTGCTGACCAAAGAATTCCTGAACTTGCACCCACATGCGATCACTTAAAATGTCAGTATCCGCAATAATAATTAAATTTGCTTCGGTTTGAGTGTTACCTAAATGGGTTGTATCAGAATCTTCGTCTTCATCTTCTTGTCCAGCTACTGTAGGTCGGCCATTCGGATAGGCAGAATTAAGTTTGCCTTGCGCACGGCCCATGAGAATATAGCGTTCTCCTGTTGGATTGAAATTATTAGATAACTGGCTTAAGTCTGGAAGAAAGCGAAAGCGCACTGCATCAACCAGCGAGGCATCGTCACTTGAAGTCACGATAGGGCTTATCTGAATATTCGCGCCCTCTTTGGATTTGATATGGCCTGCAACACCAAAACTGACGAGTTCTAGCTCAGATGAGATGACATCTTCAGTATTAAGATTTTCTCTACCGATTGCCAATAAACCAAAATGTCGTGATTGCCCCTCATGTGCGCCACCTACGGTGAGTGCATATTTACGATCTAACACTACCGAAGCTGAGTCGTATTCAATTCCCCATGCATCAAATAGCTGTTTTACATTTGAACTGCGCCCACCCTCTACTTCTAATGGTGAGTCTTGTTGTCGAACGGGAGTATCAATCTCGGAATGGGGGTCTACAAAAAATATTGCTTTACCGCCACGCATCACAAACTGATCGATGGCATACGATGTAGAATCACTAAGATCCTTCGGATGCACAACCATCAATATGTCTACATCCTCGTCAATTTTTTTAGTCGCAATATCAAGTTGTTTTAATTCAAACAATTGGCGCATTTGAGCGATGATGGCCCATGCTTTTGTCATTTGTGTGGTTTCGATATCGAATCCGCCAAACATAGGTAGTTGTGTAATGATACCTACGACAGTCTTTTTCGGATTGGTAAGCGTATAGAGTAACTTAGTTACATCATATTCTAGAAACTGCTCACGTTGCGGTTGGAAAAAACCGATGATTTCGGCGTCGCCCACGGCATTACTTGCGGCTAATCCAAAATAAATATTACCCCCTCTGTTACCAACTGGAACACCTTGTAATCCAAAAGCAGCTGCTTGATCTTCTTCTTCAGAATATGGAACAGGATCAACTATGTTAAGTACAATATTTCCATTTGATAATGACTCGTATTCCTGCAAAAGTTCTTTAACTCGAGTTGCATATGTACGCAGCTGTGGCACTCCTTCACTTGCTTTATCAGAATAAAATAGATACAGCGTAAGCGGCTCTTTAATACTTGAAACAATATTCCGTGTACCTTTCGTAAGGGTGTATAACTCATTTTCAGTTAAATCGGCACGCACAGACGTAAATATTGTGCCACTTACCATATTTACCACTAAGAATAAAACAGCAAGAACAACCAAGCCTATCAATGTTATAGATGTTGTTTTCTGAGTCGCCATAAATATTAATCTGCCTTTTTCATATCTACAACTAAAGCGTTTGCATAGAGCCAAAAGCCAATCAAAGTGACGAAATAAATAATATCGCGTAAATCAATTACACCTTTGGCTATAGATGCATAGTGAGTTAAGAAACTCAACGATGATATTGCATCGACAATACTTTGTGGAATCCAAACCTTAAAGAAATTTAACACCAACGCAGACCCTGCTAGTAAAAATATAAAGCAAATTACAACAGTTATAATGAATGCAATAACTTGGTTTTTAGTCATGGCTGAAATGCATGATCCAATGGCTAAAAATCCTCCTGCCATTAAAAAACTACCCAAATAGGCGGCAAATATAACGCCGTTATCTGGATTACCTAAATAATTCACTGTAATCCAGATTGGAAATGTCAAAACTAATGCAATTCCAATGAATACCCAAGCAGCCAAATATTTACCCGTCACGGATTGGCCAACTGAAATGGGTAAGGTCATGAGTAGCTCAATGCTGCCTGTTTTACGTTCTTCAGCCCATAACCGCATTGCAATCGCTGGGACAAGAAATAAATATAACCAAGGATGGAATTGGAAAAATGGAATTAAATCGGCTTGGCCTCGCTCATAAAAACTGCCAAGATAGAACGTTAATGCGCCACTCATGATTAAAAAAATCACAATAAATACATAAGCAACAGGAGTAGCAAAATAACTGCTTAATTCACGTTTAAATATTGTAATTATATTTTTCATGTTAATTTAGCACTGGTAATTTCACGAAATATATCTTCCAGTTTATCGCTGGCGGACTTGCTTCGAAGACCTTCAGGTGTATCATCAGCTAGAATTTTGCCATCGCTAATAATTATTGCTCGTGTACAAATTGCATCAACTTCTTCAAGTATATGAGTTGATATGACTATAACTTTCTCCGGAGCGATGCTTTTAATTAATTCTCTCACCTCATGTTTTTGATTTGGATCTAATCCATCAGTAGGCTCATCTAATATCAATACAGCCGGATCATGTAGAATCGCTTGGGCCAGCCCTACTCTTCTTTTGAAACCTTTGGATAAGGTTTCTATGGATTGATTAAGTACTTTGTCGAGATGCAAACGTTCAATAACTTCTTTCTTACGTTCTATTTTTCTCTGGCCTGTTAGCTGACGTACATCTGCGATAAAGTCTAAGTACTGTAGTGGCGTCATCTCGCCATAACTGGCCGCACCCTCAGGTAAGTAACCAATACGTTTTTTGGTATCTATAGGTTGCTCACTGACATTGAAACCGCAAACATTGATTTCTCCCGAAGTTGGTGTCAGAAACCCCGTGATCATTTTCATAGTAGTTGACTTGCCAGCACCATTGGGGCCTAAAAAGCCAAGCACTTCTCCAGGATTCACGGAGAAGGATATATCTTCGACGGCAACTAAATGCCCAAACTTTTTACTTAAGTGTTCTATTTTTATCATGTCTTACACTACTCTGAGTGTAGAGGGGGTCATTCCACCTCGTTAAATTGGCGGCGAAATGTTACTAAAGATTTAGCATTTTTCAAGCACCTATCCGAATCACTATACGTGATATACAGCCAGATTCCGAGCTCGACTGCTTCACATTTATCCACCTGGTTATGGATACCTTCCAGGAGTTTTAGTTCCCAGGACAGATATAAACAGCGATAAGATCCTTAATTTAATGGTTTATACTTTAGTATTATAAGTGACCTAATTTTGAGGATATCAATAGTGGGGATATCAAAAGACAATTTTTTCAAAAACTTCATACTTGGTGTTACTAATGAATGCATTCAAGTTGATAGCCGCAAGCTTAATCGTGACGCAATCCTTAAACTGGTAGCCTCTGCACAAGATCAAATTGTGATTATCAGTCGCTACCTAGACCCAACGATTTTTAATAATGAAGATTTTTCACAAGCGGCTTTACAATTAGCACGCCGGGCTAGACATTCAAGCATAAGAATACTCGTGCACGATACTGAACCAATTGTTAAAAATGGTCACCGAATCTTAGAACTGAGTCAACGCATTTCATCTAAGATTGAAATCCGTACGATCTGTAATGACTACTCTCAATTTAATCAAAGCTTTTTAGTCGCAGATAAAACCGGCTACATACATAATCTTAAATCTGATTTATATGATGCAGAAGTAAATTTTAACGATATAGACAAGTCTAAAGAACTTACTGAAACATTTAAAAATATTTGGGAACTCAGTGAACAAGATTTAGCGATAAAAAGATTATGTATATAAACAAATTTTCATACCTAGTCTTGTTAGTAACTTTTGTCTTAATGGCATCATCAGCAAGCGCAGACCAAAATGACCCTCTAGAAATTATCAATCTGAATGATCGTCCAGCAGAAGAAATAATTCCCATTATTAAGCCTATGCTTAAACCGAATGACGCGATCACAGGGACCGGTTTTCAGTTATTCGTTCGTACAGACGCAAAAACCCTTGAAGAGATTACACGCCTGTTGCAGGTAATGGATAAAGCACCAAGAAATTTAATGATCTCGGTTCGAAACAATGTTGATGTTGGTTCTGAATCAACTGATTTCAATTATTCTGGTAATTATGAAATTGGCGATGATACACGAGTTATTGTTGGTGATAGACCACCACGCAAAGAAGGTACACGTGTACGAATTAATAAAAACGAACGCGCGCGAGAAAATGACACACAACAGAAGGTGAGAGTCGTCGAGGGAGGAAAAGCATTCATTTCTGCAGGAGAGCTGCGGCCTTACAAAGACAGAATAATCTTACACCACCGTTACGGTGTATCCATTTACGACAATATAGACTACCAAGACATTACCAGTGGCTTTTATGTAAGCCCGCAATTGACAGGCAATGGAAATGTGACAATGCATATACAGCCATACTTTCGATCAGCAAACGATGAATCTAACGGGGGCAATAGTAGGTATAGAGATTCGTATTATGGATCCAATTATGGATCGATCGATGTTCAAGAAGCAGATACAACTATCACAGCTAAACTAGGCCAATGGGTACAAATTGGTGGCGTGGATACCGATGCAAAATCAAGAGATAAAGGGATTTTAAGCACCTCCCGCTCTGCCACAGACAGACAAAGCTCGATCTATATTAAAGTGGATGTAGAACAGTAACAAAGTTAGCCCAACCACCTCTGTTGTAACTCAGCTTTTATTTCTTTGAGGCCGAATAAAGCAATCATTGGGATTGCAGAACGGATTATTCCTCGATTAAGCTTTTCAAAGGCTTGTTGTGATGTAAGTACGTTAACTCGAATATCTTCACCTTCGTGGTCTGCTCCAAATACACCACCCAATTCCGAAGTATTTGTTTTCCCAATATAAACATGCGCCAGTTCAGCAAACCCGCCAGGAGACGGAAAAAATGATGATACATGATGTAATGCCTCTAATTTGCAATTCGCTTCTTCAATAGCCTCTCGATGAGCAACTTCTTCTAAGCTCTCACCTTCCTCAACCAATCCTGCAATGATTTCAACTAGCCAAGGGTTGCTAACTTGTTCGAGTGGACCAACACGAAATTGTTCAATTAAAACAACTTCATCACGATTTGGGTCATACGGCAATACTGCCACGGAGTTTTGCCTAGTTACTCGTTCGCGTGTCAGTTCATTACTTAAGCCTCCGGCGAAGAGCTCATGCTGTAACACAATTTGGTCAACTTTGAAGTGGCCATCATAAGCGCGCTTACGTTGTTTAATTTTCCAATCCATTGAAATACTTTGAGTTACATAATTTTTAACAGTTCTTCATAATCTTCTTGCGTATCCACGCCTATTCCTGTAGGAGATTTACAAACATCTACATATATAGACTCACCATGCTCTAGTGCCCGCAGTTGCTCTAACGATTCCAGTTTTTCTAATTCAGATTGCGGTAGCAGCGTAAACATATTTAAAAATTCAACACTATACGCATAAATACCTAAATGGCGATAAACTTTATTGCCGCGGTGTTTGTCAATGAATGATCGTGTAGTTCTACTAAAACTTATCGCAATATTATTACTGTCACGAATAACCTTTACCACATTTGTGTTTTGGTACTCTTTGTCGTCAAGAATCGGTGTACACAATGTCGACATGCTCGTATTCGGATACGTGTTTAAATTTTCAGCTACTTGCTGTATGTTTTCTGAGGGCATCATAGGTTCATCGCCTTGTACATTTACAATGACGACGTCATCATCCCAAGAGTATATTCGTGCCACCTCTGCTATTCGATCTGTACCTGATTTGTGCTGATTTGAAGTGAAACAAACTTCAGCCTTAAATTCTTGTGCACAATCAGAAATTCGTTGATCATCCGTTGCAATAATGACCTGCTGTGCACCACTATCACAAGCATTTTCATAGACATATTGTATAATTGGCTTGCCGCTAATCTTCAATAATGTCTTTCCAGGCAAGCGGGTAGATGCATAACGAGCTGGAATGACTACTTTAAATTTCACTAAGTAATCGATTACTTAAAATATCTAAATACTGGTAGTGTATACGCTACATAGATTTATATTTTTCGTATTCCTCATCATTAATAGCCCTTGCCTCATCCTCCAGCATCACTGGAATTCCATCGCGTATGGGATACGCAAGACGTGCAGAAGTAGAAATAAGTTCTTGTCGCTCTTTATCATATTTCAGCGGACCTTTTGTAACGGGACAAACTAAAATATCAAGTAGTTGCTTATCCATGAGGGATTCCTTCTATTAGGGTAGAAATTCGTTCTTTTAATGCAATATTCGGTGACAGTGAAATAGGAACATACCAAATATTCTTGCCTATGAACTTTTTACATTTTACGGCATCTTTCTCAGTCATGAGAATGGGGTCATTGTTATTAAATTCAAGGTCAGCCTCTTGATAAGCATGATGATCAGGAAATCTATGCTCAATAACATGCATATCTGCATCTTGTAACATTCTGAAGAACCGCTGTGGATACCCGATACCCGCAACAGCGTGTACGGTAAAGTCTTTAAAATCCCCTAATGGTTTACTCATTGTGTCTGAGGAAAGCGAGACCACATCTTCATACTCAATATCAAAATAATGCTGATAGGAGTCATTGCGGCCATTACTCACAATGAGATCACATGAATCTAAACGCGTAGTAGGCTCACGTAAGGGACCTGCTGGTAAGCATCTACCGTTGCCAAACTGTCGCTCTCCATCTATAACCGCAATCTCAACGCTGCGAGGCAAATTGTAGTGTTGAAGCCCATCATCAGATAAAGCCACATCAATTTTATATTTACTTGTTAATAACTCGACTGCCCGTCTGCGATTAGCAGCTGCGACTACGGGGCATGCTGTTTTAAGTGCAAGAAGGACTGCCTCATCACCGACCTCTGCAGGTGTACTATTCGGCTGAACCTCGACAATCTTTTGCTCATTAGTGCGTTTATAACCTCGCGTAACGATACCTACACGCAACCCTTGTTCCTTACATCGCTTTGCCAACCATATAACAAACGGCGTTTTACCTGTTCCTCCGACAGTGATATTACCAACGACAATGATAAATGTAGTTGGAGTTTTTCGATTTGAATTAATAATTTTATAATAAACTCTTCGACCTGTGCTTATAGCTCTAAATAGCCATGACAAGGGTAGAAGAACAGTAGAAAGCAAATTTTTTGAATACCAAATTTTTTCCAGATCAATGTTCAAAGTAAATAAAATAAATTCTTAACAAGCTCATGCATTAACTACAAGGCTTGGGTGAGTTATTTGCATTTTATACAGACTTGCATAGGCTTTATTATATTTAAGTAATTCTTGATGTTTACCTATTTCTACAATACGTCCTTTATCCATGACTACAATCCGATCTGCTTTCTCTATCGTAGACAGACGGTGAGCAATTACTAAAGTAGTTCGATTTGTTTGTAATATTTCTAATGCAGCTTGAATATATTTTTCTGACTCCGTATCTAAAGAAGAAGTCGCCTCGTCTAGAATTAATATTGGTGCATCTTTTAATAATGCTCTCGCAATTGCTATGCGTTGGCGCTGTCCCCCGGAGAGCAATACGCCATTTTCACCCACTAGGGTATTTAATTTATCAGGTAGCTTATCTGTAAACTCTAAAACACGTGCAGCCTCTGCTGCTCTTAGAACGTGTATATCATCCGCTTCTAAATTTTTTGCATAAGCAATATTTTTAGCAATAGTATCATTAAACAATACGACCTCTTGGCTAACAATTGAAATTTGTTCTCGCAGTGACGCTAAAGTTATTTCTTGTATATTCGTTCCATCTATTAAAATTTTCCCTTGATCGACATCATAAAATTTTGGTAATAAATTTATTATTGTGCTCTTACCACTGCCCGATTTACCTACGAATGCAACAGTTTCACCCGGTTCTATTTTTAAATTAATATGCTCTAAAGCCTGCTCATCTCTTGTAGCATATTTAAAACAAACATCTTGATACTCGATTTCTCCTTTGCAATTTGCCAATGCCTTTGTTGAAGACTCATGTTCTTTTTCAGTATCAATTAGCTCAAACACACTTTGACCCGCAGCAATTCCTGTTTGTAAAATTTCATTGACTAGAGTTAGTTTTCTTGCCGGCGTTAGAATCCATACCATTGCCACGATAAAACTAATAAACCCCCCTGCGGTTTCCTCTGCTGCTATTGCTGGTCTAGCTGCAATCGCTAACACTGCGACCAATACAAAGCCTACTAGCATCTGAATGATTGGCGTGCTAGCTGATTTCGTCATCACCATTCTTAAATTATTACGGCGGTACTTTTCATTGACTTGCTCGAACTTATCAATCTCATATTTTTGACCACCAAATATTTTTACAATACGGTGGCCAATAATGCTTTCTTCAACAATATGCGTGATTTTGCCTACAGACTTCTGCATGCGTGTACCAAACTTTCTAAATAGCTTGCTTGTATAACTAACAACTCCAGCGATTAATGGCGCAACCACTAAAAACATTAGTGTTAGTTTCCAGTTATTGATGAACATCACACCCAGTAGAAATAGTATGTGAGAAGTGTCTTGAATAAGGCTGCGCAGACTTTTAACTGCTGCACCAATTACTCTTTCTACATCAAAGGAAAATTTAGAAAGTATTTCGCCGGTTGCCAAATGATCAAAATATTGGGTAGGAAAATATTGTACTCGATTAAACATTTCTTGCCTGAGTTCCTTGATCACATAAGCACCTATATAACCAATTAAATAGGTGCCAACAAAATTGGCAATGCCCCGCAGGATGATAATTGCTAGGAATGCATAAGGAATCCATTTAATTTCATTAAAGTTTTTATCTACATAAGTATTATCAATAAATGGACCAAGTAGATACGGAATAACGGCATTAAGGCCAGAAAAGATTAATAAGGCTACAGAACCAAACAAAAGATATTGCCATTGTAAAAATGTGTAGCTTAAAAGCCGGCGATATATTTTCCAGCCGTTTTGTTTGGGGGCGTTTGAGGCCATGATCGCTATGTCTTATTTCGGTTTTGATGTTGCAATGGATAATTGTGTAATTCCCAAACGTGAAACCGTATCCATTGCAGTGATAACCGCTTGGTGAGGCGTGGAGGCATCTGCTCGTATAATCACGCCTCGATCTTTGTCATCGCTAATAATTTTTTGTAAAGACCGCATGAGTGTGCTGGCTTCATTGTTGAGTAAGCTCACTCCATTTACATAATAGGCACCCGATGTGTCAATGGTAATTTCAATTGGCAAAACGTCTAAAGACTGTTCTTCTGAGGAAGCCTCTGGCAAATCCACTCTCAGCTCAGCCTGCTGATTAAACGTGGTTGTAACCATGAAAAAAATAAGTAACAAAAACACCACATCGATTAGCGGTGTTATATTAACTTCAAGTCGATCCGTTTCGGTGCGGCTAAAATTCATGCTTTGGGTGTCGCTTTTCGTTGACCATGCATCACTTCAACAAGTTTAATCGCTTCTTGCTCCATACCAACAACCAAGCCATCAACTTTTCTTCTGAAGTAACGCACGAAAATTAAGCTAGGAATTGCAACACATAGGCCTGCTGCAGTTGTGATCAGTGCCTTTGAGATACCACCTGCCAATTCACCTGGATCCCCCACGCCTACATTAGTAATTACACTAAATACTTGAATCATTCCAATGACTGTTCCCAGTAGACCAAGCAATGGAGAAATTGCTGCAATGGTCCCTAAAGTATTTAGAAATCGTTGCAATTCATAGGAAACATGGCGACCAGTTTCTTCTATGCTTTCTTTCATTATTTCCCGTTCATAATTTTGATTAATGAGGCCTGAGGCCAAAACACGACCAAGTGGGGAACTTTTACGAATTTGTAAAATGCGATATTCATCTAGTTTGCCATCTTTACTCCATTGCCAAATCTTGGCTGCAAGGTATTTTGGAGTTACGCGTTCTTTCTGCAAGGTCCAGAATCTCTCGATCGTTATCGCTAATGCGACAATTGAACACGCAATAATAGGTAGCATTAACCAGCCACCCGCTTTTACAATTTCATACACTTAAAAGATCTCCTCGACAAATATTTAAGCCTACTGTCCTAGAAACTTGAATGCCAAAATTTTCTATGTACATCACGATATCCAGGATGTTTTTGCAACCCACGTTGATTTGAAAATGTGAATGTAACCATACCCTGTGAAGCAGTATTAACTAATGTAGTACCAAACTCTTCATAACGCGAAACGACTTTTGCATTTGGAAATCCATATGGATTTCGATAGCCCGTTGCGAACACAGCATACCTTGGAGAAGTGGTTTGAATAAAAGCTGTTGTTGAAGACGAATTGCTTCCATGATGTGAGACAACTAGAACATCAGTATCAAGCAATTTTGCTTGATTTTCTACCAAAATCCGTTCAATTGGGCGCTCAATATCACCAGTTATCAGAACACTGCTAGCTGAATTCGTTACAAGCAATACACATGAGCGATTATTTTTTGAAAGCCTATGAATATCGTCGCTGGGATGCAAAAACTGAAAACGCACTCCATTCCATTCCCATGTAACGCCTTTTCTACATGAACTCAATTGATCATGTTCAAACTCCTGTGGCGTACTCGTGACCAGACGATCCACTTGTATGTTTGCCACTATCCCCTCTAAGCCACCGGCATGATCTTTATCCGTATGACTGATGACTAGCATATCGATTTTATTAACACCACGAGCACGTAGAAAAGGCACTATGACAGATTCACCAGCATTAAAGCTATTGCTATATGCTGGCCCAGTGTCATATACCAAAACGTGCTGCTCAGTTTCTACTACCGCCGCCAAACCTTGCCCCACATCTAAAATCGAAAGCTCGAATACACCACTTTGAGGTGAATTGGCTTGTGCAAAAACTAATGGGCTAAGCAACGCAAGACTTATTGTTTTGGATGGCCAACCTTTTGGCGACAATAACAACACAACCCCTAATGCTGCCGGAATCAATGCCCAAGCAGGAGCGGAATGTGCCCATTTTACATAAGGAAGACTGTATAAGTATTTGAGAATTAACCAAAAAATATCAATAGAATAATTTGCGACCTGCAGCACCCAGCTTCCTAGACTATCACTGATGATTAAAAGGCCTGAACCAAGTAACACCAATGGCACGACCGCAAAACTAACCCAAGGCACAGCAAAAAAATTAGCAATCGGCGAAATTAATGCAGCTTGTTGAAATAATACCAATGTTACTGGTAACAATCCCAATGCCAAAACCCATTGCACTCGTGCCAACCGTAATAACCAAGGTTGGTCGGTCTGCTTTCCAGCGATAGTAAAAATTATTAGTGCTACAGCCAAATAAGATAACCAAAATCCAGGAGCTAACACAGAGAATGGATCCCATATCAGAACGCATAGAAGTGCAATCGACAATATGCTCCAGGGTCGGAACGATTTGCCAAAATATACCGCCATGAATACGACCGTTGCCATGATCATGGCGCGCTGTGTAGGTATCGAAAAGCCAGCAAGCATTGCGTAGCTTACACTTGCTGCTATGCCTGCTAATGCTGCCACTCGTTGTGCGGCAATCCGTAGACACAGAGGCTCACTAAATTTCCATAATTGCAATACAAGCAAATAAACCAATCCAGAAACTAAACCCACATGCAGTCCTGAAATAGCAAGTAAATGATTCGTTCCCGTTCCAGTAAGCACTTTCCAACGCTGAGGGCTCATTTCAGATCTTTCCCCCAATGCAAGCGCTTTAATTACAGCAGAATTCGTACCCAAAGAAACTAGTTGCAGTTGTTGGTTCAGCCAGGCACGTAAAAAATGCGTCGGATTGCTAATACTTATTGTTTTTAAACGTTTGGCTACTTTCTTATCTCTAACATAACCTGTTGCTCGAATCTCATGCTCAAACAGCCATTTTTCGTAATCAAAGCTACCTGGATTTGCAAAACCCCAAGGACGTTTTAGACGTACGCGTAATTGCCATTGTTCTCCTAACTGTAGATCTGGAACCTCTCCATACCAATTTAACCGGACTTTATTTGGAACAATCACTTTCTCATCATTATTCGCCTTATATGCATCAAAAATTAAAAATTCAAACCGCTTGCTACGTCCTTGTATAGTTGGAATAGATACTATTTGCCCGACAACATCTAAATCAGTTCCTTCTAAAGATTTATCAAGTGCTGGATATAGTTTTAAATATGCCTGACAAAGCGCCCATAAAAAGCCTAATACCAGACCTACCAATAAAATGCTGCGAGGGAATTTAATGCCCACTAAGACTGCTGGTATTATCCCGACAATCCATTGCCAATGTGGCAAGGACTCAAACATTGTTAGAATGATAATTCCCAGCAAAAATACTAATGAAAACTTGATCATCTTAGTAAACTTCTAACCCGGATGATATATGTTCAACTTTTCTAAGCTTATTAAATAAAGAGTAAGTGCTCAGCGACCAATCCGATGCCACGCAGATTTTTAAATAAATTATTTCCCGATCATATCATTCGAAAAGATAAATCTTTCGGCATTTTTGGCGAATTTATTCATGATAAAAACTTATGGCATATGAACAAAAGATCGGTGGCTGGCGCCTGTGCAATTGGTCTGTTTACTGCTTTCATTCCAATTCCATCACAAATGCTACTTGCCGCAGGACTTGCCATTATTTTTCGTTACAATTTACCCATATCAGTAGCACTTGTATGGGTAACTAACCCCATTACAATGCCTCCACTTTTTTTTATTGCCTATAAACTTGGCTCATGGCTTACGAATGTACACCTTGGACCCTTTGAATTTGAACTTAGCTTAAATTGGCTATTTACGGAATTGCGTGATCGCTGGCGTCCATTTCTTGCAGGTTGCTTATTCATGGGCACTTTGTCTGGCTTGGTAGGGTATATTTCTGTAAGAATTATTTGGCGCATTTACGTTGTATCGTTTTGGAAAAAAAGAAATTTACGCAATCTACGTAGACTAGAAAAATAGACTTGCAGACCAACTGAAGATCATTCCTATTATGTCTCGCATCTTAATAGCGTTGCTGGTCGAGATAGCACTGGCTATTCCGATTATATATTTGTTAGAAAAGCTAAGAAATAAACTAGATGAATCTACACTGCTCGAATGGATGTATGCCCATGTTGGCATGCCTTTCGCACGCGTATTATTAATTCTTTTATTTATTGTCGCAGCTTACCCTGCCTTGTATGGAGTTGATCACTTTCCTAGCCTCACCGACGTACTATTCGAGCATTCAGAAAGAATCCATTCATTAATTAATTGGTTATTTATAGCTAGCTTGATCATTCCATTTATTCCAATGATTGGCGTCATCCCTGCTTTAGTGACTCCCATTCAATCTATACTCGCCACAGCATTATTATTTAACTGGGCAACCCGTGATATGCAAACCACTAGCTTGTTTCCAAATTTATGGGTCTTGCTTTTAATTATTATCCTGTCAATCGTGACGCACAAAATAGCGAAAGTTTTTGCTGAATTTGTCGGTAGAAGCGCCCAAAAAAATATAAATCAGCGAGATATGACTCACTTAGTCTATGAATCTAGTCTGCTAGCGTTTCAAGCGCCGGCCATCTTGTTGTACGGATTTTATTTAGGCTCACAACTGAAAATATAAACTCAAGTAACCGGCATACGGTACTTCCTATACATAAAACGAGACGTAGAGCTTTCGAGAAGCTGAGTTTACACGCTAGCGTAAATGAGCCACCACAAGAAGATCTGCTAGGCTGTTTTAACGAACTAGATGCATTATGATTATGCTTCAGCTAATTGGCCATCTTCTAATATATATGTTTTAGTCATCGACTCAGCTATGGCGTAATCATGGGTAACAATTACTACTGCTGTACCGAGCTCTTGGTTTAACTCCAACATCAGCTTTTGTACTTGAATAGCATTTTTTCGATCAAGGTTTCCAGTTGGTTCATCCGCAAGAATCACTTTTGGCTTGGTCACCAATGCCCTAGCAATTGCAACTCGCTGCCTCTCTCCTCCTGAGAGCTCAGTAGGTTTATGCAAAGTTCGCTCAGATAGTCCCACTTTGGATAAAAATTCTTTGGCCTGATCCATTGCCTGGGAAATTTGCCCTCTACGTAAAAACAAAGGCATCGCAACATTTTCTAAAGCTGTAAATTCAGGCAATAAATGGTGAAATTGATAAATAAATCCAAGAGTTTGATTACGCAAGCGACCGCGTTCTGCATCCGATAATTTTGACATATCTTTCCCACAAACTTGGACATTTCCAGAGTCAGGAACATCTAAACCACCTAACAGATGCATCAAAGTGCTTTTGCCACTACCTGATACGCCCACAATAGCTACTTTGCTGCTTGCATCAACACTTAAGTTAACCCCTTTAAGCACTTCTACAGGCTTGGGCCCACTCTCAAATGTCTTTGTAAGATCTTGACAATGTAGCACTTCAGTCATAATGATTTATTCATAACGCAATGCTTCCGCCGGCTGCGTACGTGCAGCTTTCCTTGCAGGATAAATTGTGGCTAGGACTGTTAGCACAAATGCTGTTATGCAAACTATCATTACATCACTAGTAATAACTTGTGATGGGAAGTCACTAATGGGATAGACATCAGACGATAAAAACTCTATTCCGAATAGATTTTCAATCCCACCTACAATTTTTCCTACATTTGAGCCTAACAAGATTCCACCAATAGCGCCCAACAACATTCCCACTAAACCAATCAAAGTGCCCTGCACAATAAAAATTCCCATAATGCTGTTAGGACTAACGCCTAAGGTTCGTAAGATCGCAATATCGCTCTGCTTTTCTGTAACTACCATGACTAACATGGAAACAATATTAAATACTGCAACAAAAACAATCAGGGTCATAATGATCCACATCATGGTCTTTTCCATTTTCAAGGCACGAAAAAAATTACGGTTATGATACGTCCAATCAGTTACCCAAAATTTTCCACCTAGTTGCGCACGAAGATCTCTAGTAATTGTTGGAGCATCAAACAAATCCTCAAACTTTAAACGCAATCCAGTAACTGAATCACCTAGACGAAATAGACGTTTTGCATCTTCTATGTGAATGGCTGCAGTATTGCGATCGTATTGAGGCATACCTACAGAATAATTGCCTATTACTGTAAAACGTCTAAACTTTGGCAATATCCCAGCTGGAGTCACCGTGGCTTCGGGAGTAATTACTGTAATTTTCTCGCCAACTTCTACACCCAAAAATTTTGCTAAATCGGCACCCAGCAGGATCCCAAATTCTTTAGGGCGTAGTGCATCTATGCTTATATCAAGTAAATGCTCACCTATACGAGAAACATTATTTTCTAGCTGCGGATCAATGCCACTCAACATGGCGCCCGTCACTTTTTTACCATGCACGACCATGCCTTGACCTTGTACATAAGGTGCTGAGCCCTTGATGACGGGATTATTTATTAATTTTTGCTCTACTGTTTTCCAATCTCGAAGTTTGCCGTCTAACTCAAGCACAGTAGCGTGCGCAGTCATGCTCAAAATTCGATCCTTTATCTCATACTGAAATCCATTCATTACTGATAAAACTGTAAGAATGACCGTAATGCCAAGGAACAAACTAAAGACCGCGATGAATGAAATGAAAGAAATAAAGTGATTTCGCCTCTTTGCGCGTAAATAGCGCAATCCTACAAATAATTCGAGTGGCCTGAACATAGATAAATGTGTGCTTAGGAAGGTTAAATTAGTTGAACTACGTTATATAAAGCGTTGATATTTAGATAGTAAATCTTCCTAGATTTAGAAACCCCAGGGCATACTGAACAAATCCACTGTATTTAGTCCTTCACATGTTCCTTGAGTTCGAAAGCAAGAATTGGGCTACCCTTAGTCTGCTAAATATCGACTATTATCGTGCTTACAATTAGCCATTATTCCAGCAACAATATCGCAGTGTTATGATCCCTACACAACAACCATACTATTAGGCTTATGCATTATTTAAAGATCTCTATTGCACCCCTACTGTTAATTTTGGTGGCCACATTACAGGTAAATGCCCAAGTAGTGAAGACACCAAACAGTGATGCACAAGTAGTCATCAGCTCTAATGTGCCCCATAGAGGTTTAACTAAGGTTGAAGTGGAATCTCGTTTTGGTCAACCAAATTCTCGCCGAGGACCTGTTGGGATTCCAGCAATCTATCGCTGGGACTATGACACTTACTCAGTTATCTTTGAAGATAATTACGTAATCCACTCTGTTGTACATTGATTCGTATTGAATCTGCTTTCACAATAAAGCAGCTCTAACAAACAATCGATTAGTTAGCTGTGAGTTCAAATCGCCTTGCCCCCGAATGGGAGCGGCAAGATGCCATTATTATTGTCTGGCCACACTCGTATTCTGATTGGAGAGGCAAACTTGAAGCTGTAGAAGAGACCTATCTAGACCTAAGCAAACACATTTGTAACCACCAACGCTTAGTCCTTGTTGCTTATGATCGTGTTCATTTACAACATATCCAGCAAAAGCTGAAAAATAAACCTATTAATACTAAAAATATTTCATTTGTAACGATTCCAACAAATGATACATGGGTGCGCGATAATGGCCCCATCTGTGTAAATTCAAATAACAATTTAACAATTCTTGATTTTGAATTTGATGCCTGGGGTCACAAATATGACTATGCACATGACAATGCATTTAACTCAAAACTAATTGAACAAATAAATATCAATGCTTCATATCGGCGTATTGATCAAGTGCTTGAAGCTGGCAATATTGAAATAAACAACCGTGGCGAATTACTCAGCTCAAGCACATGCTTTAAACGCAATATATATATCCCTTCTATTGATCTAACTAGACTAGAAAAACAATTCTCGAATTGGTTTGGTTGCTATACAACCTTTTGGATTGATGCAGTGCAACTCAAAGGTGATGACACCGATGGTCATATAGATACTCTGGCGCGTTTTTGCACAGACGATATTATTGTATACACTTCAAAAGGTAACTCCAATGACGCGAATTACGATGCATCAATTCAACTTGCCAAACAGTTAGAATCTATTAAAAAACAAAGCGATAATAGATTCGAAATTGTACCGCTCCCTCTACCTGACCCAATTTTTCTAACTGGAAAACAACTACCTGCGACCTATACTAATTTTTTAATCATTAATGAAACTGTTTTAGTACCAGTCTTTAATGACAAGCATGACAGTTATGCACTTAAAATTTTTGAGGAGTTATTTCCATCTCGTGAAATAATTGATCTTGAAAGTACTACTTTGATTCAACAGTTTGGCGGGCTACACTGTGCCACCATGCAAATTCCTGAAGGGATACTTAAGTGAGCAATATCAGCGTTTCACTAGTGCAACAACAAATGCAGGCTGATTATCAAACCAACCTTGATTACAGTCTTGCAGAAATTCAATCTGCCGCCAAAAATGGCGCTCATTTAATAGTGCTTTGTGAACTGCACACCAGCTTATACTTTTGCCAAGAAGAATCTTCACAATATTTTAATCTCGCACAAACGATCCCTGGTCCTCTTACTGAATCACTTAGTCAAGCAGCTAAAGAGAATAAAGTCGTTATCGTTGGCTCCGTATTTGAGAAACGCACAGCTGGCCTTTATCACAACACTGCAGTCGTCTTTGATAATGATGGGAACTTGGCTGGCATGTATAGAAAAATGCATATACCCGATGACCCTGGATATTATGAGAAATATTATTTCGCTTTGGGTGATTTGGGCTTTACACCAATACAAACCTCCATTGGTAAACTAGGCGTAATGGTTTGCTGGGACCAATGGTTTCCGGAGGGTGCACGACTCATGACACTTGCAGGGGCACAAATTCTTATTTATCCAACAGCAATCGGTTGGGACCCACGAGATGAAAATAGTGAAAAACAGCGTCAATTACAAGCTTGGTTGACGATTCAGCAAAGCCATGCCATAGCTAACAACCTCCCTGTAATTTGCGTTAACCGCGTTGGTCACGAAAATAAGGATTCGGAAAATACTGATGGGATTAATTTTTGGGGGCAGTCATTTGTAACAGATGCATTAGGAAAAGTCACAGTTCAAGCCTCTGCAAATAATGCAGAAACCATACATACCACTATCGATTTATCTGAAACAGAACAAATAAGACAATTATGGCCTTATCTACGCGACAGACGAGTTGATGCCTATCAAGACATCGATAAACGATTTATAGATGATAAGGCTTAAACTCTATTAAATTTCTGTGTTATTACGAACTGTAAATAAATATTTACAGATATTTTTCGTTCCAATAACCAACAAAACGATTGCTAGAACTGCAACACCAAGAAGCACAAAAAGTGCTGTATTACCTTTCCAAACTACTCCAAGAAGATGTATTTGGTTTGTTTCTGCAAAAGCAAAATACTTCGGAATTAAGCGCGAAACAAATAAGGCAAAAACAAGTAAATATATAATACCTCTAGCTAGCAAGCACAACTCCCTATCTAATGATTCTCAAAACTAAGTAGGGTATTAGAACAAATAGAATAATTGCCATCTTAAATATCGCCATCAGCATGTAGTGCAGAGCATCAAAACTATCGATGGACAAATCAAACCATTTCCTATGCAATTTATACATCCAATCGTGTGCAGTCATAAAAAAACTAGCCAATCTAACAAAAGTCCAAAATTTATCAGCGCACACCACCCTAAAAGACTTCTAATTACTTCGACGCTCATAATCTATCTATCTTTTTTCAACCTTTATACTACAAGTTTTTTCTTAGTTGTTGCTTTACCCATATAATTTTTGAAAAATATTTTTATTGCCTCATCTATAAGCATGAATTCATATAATCAAACATTTTGTTTCTAACTGAAACAACAGGTCCTAAAGCGATCTAATATAATACGATATTTAAAACTTATATAACTTTTGATTTTCAATAAATCAAAAGCTTTGGGAAAGCTGGAGGAAATTTTAATGATAGAGGAGCTGTCTATGCAGTAGCGGCTTCGATCATTTCATCTACAGGTTCGACAATATCCGTAGGATCATAAGTGTATACTTTGTTTCGGCCTATTTTATTTGCTTGAAGAAGTGCATTTTCAGCTAAATCTACTAATTCAAATCCATTTTTAATACTATCGAGTAAGCATGACACTCCTCCACTTACAGTGACGTGTAGTGCTTGAGCACTTTCTTCTCCGCTGTTTCGAATGATTTCTAGTTTTTCAATTTCTGCTCGCAGACGATCTGCAAGTTTTTCAGCCATATCGTCTTGAGTTTGCGTAGTTGCCACAATGATCTTATGTTCATCAAATCTAGCAACAATGTCTGATGAACGCACAGTGTTCATAATGAAATCGCTTACTTTTCTCAATACAACATCACCTACTAGACGGCCATGCTGATCAACCACATTACTAAATTCATCTACTTCAAACAAAATCAATGATAGAGGTAGCTTATAGCGACGCGATCTCTGTGTTTCTTCATCTATTCTTCGGTCAAAGTAACGCCGATTATAAATATCCAAAACTGGGTCAATAATGCTGGCTTGATCCATTGCAATCGCTTCACGAATATCTCTAGTAATTTGATACGTGAGGAAGCACAACAACAAAATAAATGCTGCTGCAGTAAAACATAGTTTGGGTACAACAAGACTCGATAGATTTGCCTGTCCTGTCATGAGCATTAGCATATAGGCTGCATACGCAAATATAAAACCAATAATAAAATAGGTTAGCATTTGCCAACTATTTCTAACTTTTCCCATTGGGAGCTTTTTAATTAACTGTTGAGATGTAAAAGCAGAAACAACAAGCAAACAAATGCCACTTAGTAATAATATATTTGCTATTTGGAACATCAGATACTCCCATAATTTCCATAAATAAGAGAGTTGAGCTGTGTCTATTTATGGTGCTAACTCACTTATTACGACGTCCACTGTCTCAGACTTGTTAGTACTGACAGACTGAACACTTCCATATATGTCCCCGCTCTGCATAATCGCTTGTCCAGACTTTGAAATTCTGGCAATCACTTCAACCTGCTCCATGCTAGATAAGGTCATACTGGGCATCATTGAAACAGAATCATCCAGGGTTACTGAAGTAGGCAGGTCTCCAGCGGTCATTTTCACTAGCGCTAAAGGCATTTTGGGTCCGTTATGTGCCCGCGCATAAATAAAAAGTGTGTCAGAGTTCACAATTTTTTCTTTAAGCTTCTCTTTTAAAGACACATTTACGATAATACTCGCTTGGCTTGCTTCAGACTGTTTTAGTGTTGCTTGATCACTTGCTTGGGGTGCATCCGCAATTTCGATGCCTGCTTTTTGCTTGGCATCATTTAAATAAACTTGTAATGCAGACTTGACTTGTTCCTGATCGCTAGGTACTTGCTGCATTAATTTCTCCCAATAACCAGCTGAGCTTTTAAAGTCTTGAAGTTGGTAGGTCGCTAAACCGGCATACCACAATCCACGTTCATTGTCTGGATCTATCTGCAATGCTTTTGTAAAGAGAGCCAAGGTGTTTTCATCAAACTTTTGCCCTGCAGCAAAACCTTGCGCTTCACCATACGCCACTAATACGTTTGGATTTGCACCTTTCGAGATCTCATTGGCTTTAGCAAAGGCAATTACTGCAGCATCAAATTTTTTTGATATCAGGTAGGATCTGCCTAACATCAACCAACCATCAAGGTTATTTGGATTTTGTTTTAATTTTTGCTCGAGGCTTGCAATTGCATCTTCAACAGATGACATTTGGCCTTGTTGTTGTGCTTGCATTTGAGCTTGAAAATCAGGAGATAATGAAACCAGCCCATTATTTATCTTCAAATAAGTAAGCACTGTTACAACTGGGACAGTTAGTAAAATAATAATCGGTAAAATTTTATTGCTCTTTTTTAATGCAAATTCTTTTTGATTCGCTAGATCATCAATTAATGTACGTTGTAGATCAGACTTTGCAACTTCATATTGTTCCTTATCAATCAAATCATATTCTCTATCATGTTCAAGTTCTTTCAACTTCTTCTCAAAAACTGCACGATTTATTTTTTGACGGTCTAAATCAGCTTGTGTTCCTTTAGCTAATAACGAAGGCAAAATTATGATCAATGCAACAATAATTAGTAATGTGCAAATAATCCAGAAACTTAACATTTGATTTTTATTCTTTAGTTTGATCTAAAATTGAGTTGAGCTGTGCTTGTTCCTCTTTAGTGAGTTGCGCGTTGTTAGTCTTTTTTTGCTTTTTTACGATCACAAATAATATAAAAAGCACAACGGCAAGAAAGGCGAAAGGACCAAACCATAATAGATATGTTTTTGGCTTAACTAGTGGTTTGTACAACACAAAGTCGCCATAACGATTCGCCATAAAATCAATAATATCGGAATCAGTCGCACCTTCTTCTAACATTTTCTTGACTTCTACACGTAAATCTTTTGCTAAATCTGCATCTGATTCAGCTATCGTTTGATTTTGACAGACCAAGCAACGAAGTTCGTTTAATATGGAGTGGTAGCGCTCTTCATATTGTGGGGCCACAGTAACAGGCTCCGCTATTACTATGCTCATAGATAGGCATCCAATTAATACACTGTAAATTATTCGCATATTAAGATGGCTCATTTTGCAGCTTTTGTATCATTGGAGGAATTTTATTTTCAACATCCTCATAAGTAAGTGGGCCAATATGTTTATAACGAATAATGCCTTTTTTATCGATTAAAAAAGTTTCAGGCGCACCATATACCCCCCACTCTATTCCAATACGACCAGTTTCATCAACGGCATTTGCTGTATAAGGATTTCCATAATTTGCTAAATATTGGTTTGCCTTGCTTGCAACATCTTTATAGTTCAGCCCATATATAGGAGCAACATTTCTATCCGCCAATTTATTTAATATTGGATGTTCTTGGTGACATGCAGGACACCATGTTGCCCAAACATTTAATAGTGAAACCTGCCCAAGAAATTCTTTTTCTGTAAATATATGAGTGCCTTTAAGTCGAGGTAATGAAAACTGTGGTGTAGGTTTGCCAATTAAAGGCGATGGCACTTCAGAGGGATCTTTATATAAACCAACAAACAAAAAGCCCACTAATACAAAAAATAGTACTACGGGTAATAGATACTTAAACATGAACTTAAATTAAGAAGTGGAAGCAAGCTGTTGATTTTGGTTCGAGGTATCTACTACCTTTTTCTCTCGTTTTAGTTTAAGCCGATAACGTCGATCCAGTGCAGCAAGAAAACCGCCTAATGCCATGAAAACTGCACCCATCCAGATCCACTGAATGAATGGTTTGTAGTACAGACGCATCCCCCAAGCGTTGTCGTTAATCTGTTCGCCTAAGGCAACATAAACATCACGTAAAAAACCTGTGTCAATACCTGCCTCCGTCATCGGATTTTGTTGCACAAGATAAGTACGCTTTTCTGGTAATAATGTCGCGACTAGTTTGTCATTTTTATACACATTCACAAATGCTTGTTTAGAAGAATAGTTAGGGCCTTGAACATCTTTAACGCCATCAAACTCAAATATATATCCTGACATTTCGATTTTTTGACCAGCTTGCATGGGTATTTCTTTCTCTTGTTGAAAAGCACTAACAAAAGTTACACCAAATACAAATATTCCTATACCAAAGTGCGCAAGCGACATGCCATAAGTTGAACATGGTATTTTCTTAAGACGTTGAAAGAAATTGAAACTTGAATCTTTTGGAAAGGCATTTTTAAATAAATAATAAATCGCAGATGCAAGAGACCATCCTCCAAGACTGATTCCTACTGAAACTAATATTGAAGTTTTTCCTGCGACTATAAATGGGAGTGCTATACCAAGCAGTAATCCAACAACAACAATCTTAATTAATTTTTTAAACACTTCTTTCATGACAGTTTTTTTCCAACGCATGAAAGGGCCAACTCCAATAAATAATAAAAGAGGCAGCATTAGAGGTACAAATACGGCATTAAAGTATGGGGGTCCTACAGAAATCTTGCCAGCATTAAGTGCGTCTAAAAATAATGGATATAAAGTACCAACTAGAATGGTCACCATCGCAACTAATAATAAAACATTGTTAAGCAACAATGCGGTTTCACGAGAAAACAAATCAAACTGGCCAATTGATTTGATATGTGGTGCACGCAATGCATAAAGCAGTAACGAACCCCCAATTACAATAGCTAAGAAGATTAGAATATATACTCCACGAGCTGGATCGGTAGCAAATGCATGTACAGACACCAAAACTCCTGAGCGCACTAAAAAGGTACCAAGCAAGCTCAATGAAAAAGCGAAAATAGCGAGTAATACGGTCCAGCTTTTAAAACTTGATCTTTTTTCGGTAACCGCAAGCGAATGAATAAGCGCAGTACCCACTAACCAAGGCATGAAAGATGCATTTTCAACGGGGTCCCAAAACCACCAGCCACCCCAACCCAATTCATGATAAGCCCACCAACTACCAAGCGTAATACCAATTGTTAAAAATACCCATGCAAAAGTTGCCCATGGTCGCGACCATCTCGCCCAGACAGAATCAAGCTTGCCGCCTAGTAATGCAGCAATAGCAAAAGCAAAAGCAACAGAAAATCCTACATAGCCCATATACAGCATAGGTGGATGTATGACTAAGCCGGGATCCTGCAGAAGCGGATTAAGATCTTTACCCTCTAATGGAGCAGGAAATACACGTTCAAATGGATTTGATGTAAGCAACATGAAAAGAAGAAACCCAACACTTACAAACCCCATCACACCTAATACACGCGCCACCATGTCATTAGGTAAACTTCGACTAAATATCGTTACAGCAAAAGTCCATCCACTAAGCATTAAGACCCACAGCAATAAAGATCCCTCATGCGCACCCCAAACTGCAGATATTTTGTATTGAAGAGGTAACGCAGTATTTGAGTTGCTCGCGACATAAAAAACTGAAAAGTCACTATTAATAAAACTATATGTCAGACAAATATAAGCAATTATGATAAAAAGAAACTGACCACGCGCAGCAGGTTTGGCAACTGCCATCCATTGACTAGTATGAGTCTGTGCGCCAAGTAATGGCACAATTGTTTGAACAAGCGCTAAGCAAAGCGCAATAATCAAAGCAAAGTTACCAATCTCAGGAATCATAAGTTATCAGTAAGTAGCTTTAGGAATGCTATCAGGGTGTGAGGTGCCAGATTCTTTTAAGGCAGCAGCTACTTCTGGTGGCATATAATTTTCATCGTGTTTTGCTAAAACTTCTTGTGCAACAAAGACACCTTTTTCATTTAGCTTGCCTTGCGCAACAATACCTTGCCCTTCACGAAATAAATCTGGCAATAAACCTGTATAGCGAACCGGTACTGTTTCAGTCGTGTCTGTAAGACTAAATTCAGTAGTTAATCCATCACCGCCTTTAACCACACTTCCTTCTACAACCAGCCCACCAATTCTAAACATTTTCTCTTTTGGTATATCACCTGAGATGATTTCAGAGGGTGTATGAAACAGCATAATATTTTGCTTCATCGCATATAGTCCTAATGCCGCAGCACCACTAAAGCCTACTAAGAGTATCACGACAAATATTAAACGTTGTTTTCTTTTTGCGCGCATCCTTTACCTTTTAATCCTCAAAACTATCTTCTATTTCTTTAAAAATCTTTTTTTTGCGTCGACTTGCGACTATCACACTAAATATTAATACCAGGGCAGTGAGACCATATGAACTCCAAACAAAAAAGGCATAACCACCCATGTGAAAAAATTCTTGCATGACTAACTCGCTGCTATAAGTTTCTTTACCCAATTAGTTGATCGCTCACGTGATAATATTTCATTACGTGCTCGAATAAATAATAACCAAACAAAATACGCCTTAAATGCGAATGCCATTATCAAAAGCGGAATTAACATGCTTGGATGTGCAGAGGGAGAATCCAATTTGGTTACAGTGGCACCCTGATGCAAAGTATTCCACCAAACTACCGAATAATGAATAATCGGAATGTTAATTACCCCCACAATAGCAAAAATCGCTGCAGCTTTTGCTGCAGTTCTTGGATCTTCTATTGCCGAATATATGGCGATGACCCCTAAATAAAGAAATAATAAAATTAATTCCGATGTTAGTCTGGCATCCCAAACCCAATAAGTCCCCCACATCGGCTTGCCCCATAACATTCCTGTCATAAGTGCCAACGCTGTAAAGGCTGCACCAATAGATGCACATTCTGCTACCACAATTTCAGCAAGCTTTATTTTCCAAATTAAACCAATGACACCGGCCACGGCCATTACTACGTATACAAACATTGACATCCACGCAGCGGGTACATGTACATATATAATTCGGTAACCTTCCCCTTGTTGGTAATCAGGAGGCGCTATGACTAATCCCCAATATAAACCTATTCCCATAAGAATTAGGGTTAAGGCTCCTAACCACGGTATCCATTTACCAGACCACTCGTAGTAATACTTAGGTGATGATAATTTATGAAGAAAAGACCACATTGTTAACTCATACTAATTTTTAATGAAGCGCTGATTGCCAACGGTGCCAGTATTAAGGCTAGTATCAAACCTGCCCCTAACATTGCCAATTGTCCTGAATAAGCCAATCCATCAATTGCAGCACTCACCGCACCTGATGCAAAGATTAAAACCGGAATATAAAGCGGCAATACAAGTAGACCTAATAATACACCACCACCTCGCAGACCTGCCGTAAGTGCTACCCCAATCGCACCAATTAAGCTGAGTATTGGTGTACCAAGTAGTACTGTGACGAATAGTGTGGGTATAGCCTTACTGGGTATATATAAGAGTAAAGCCATCACCGGCACAATTATTAACATTGGTAATCCAGTAATTAGCCAATGGGCAATAACTTTGCCAAAGATCAATAATGTTGGCGGGTGTTTGCTTAAAAATAATTGTTCTATGCTGCCATCATCAAAATCTTGACGAAAAATACTTTCCATAGATATCAATGCTGCCAGCAATGCCGCTACCCACACAACTCCAGGTGCTAATTGACTTAAGAAGTTTTTATCAGGACTTACTCCCAGTGGAAATAATGTCACTACAATCACATAGAACAAAATAGGGTTCATCAGTTCTGCACGACGTCGAAAAGCCACTAGTAAATCACGTTGAATAATTGTTAGTAAGGCTCTTAACATGTTTAGGAAAGATTGATTCGTTTAACTAGGTGATTTGGAATTATTAAATCACGATGTGTTGTTAAAATTAGCATACCTTTTTGATCTAAATGATTTTTCAAAACTGTTTCAAACCCTGTAACAAATTCTTTGTCTAACGCCGTAAGTGGCTCATCTAAAATCCAAATCGACCTTTCTTCTAATTGCAGACGAGCTAGCGCAACACGGCGCTTTTGGCCTGCAGAAAGTTTGCGAGTTAATACATTCCTTTGCTTATACAAACCAGCAGAACGAATAATTTCTTTAATTTCTGATTCTTTTCTATTTGTGCCTACCAATCGTTGTGCAAATAAAAGATTCTCGAATACGGTCAGATCCAGTTTTACTCCAGATTGATGTCCAATATAAGAAATCTGCTGCTGATAATTTTCATGTCTATCAATTGACTCATCACACCAGGTAATTTCTCCTTCAGCAGATTGATTAAAACCGCATATAATTCTAAGCAGGCTTGTTTTACCACTGCCATTACTGCCTTCAACTACAAGAGCTTCACCCGATTGAATTGAGAAATTAAGATTGGAAAATAGTTCTGCACTGCCTCTCACACATTTCAGGTCATGTGCCTTTAGTACGCTTACCTCCTGTGTGCGCATAGCATTTGATCAGTTAAGGAAATATGTAGGTTAAGTTTGATAACTCATTAATTACATAGGAATCTTAGCACGCGGTGGCGTTGAATCGATAAACGAATATGCATGGCCGATGGCTGGTCAAACATTGTTAATGAGAATGATTCTCATAAAATTAACCGGGCACAATACCCACCTTTCGAGTCATTTAATTGCAATTCACCATGACAATTTAAATCTACGCCAATTCTATTGTATGGATGTACTTGGAACAGCAAATATGTATTTATTAGGCACAGTAAGTAGAATGGCGTGCTTTTTATTTAGAGTGACATTTATTTGATTCCACATGAATATTTTCAACCCTCCACTTCCAGGTAAAGGCCACACCCATATCACATGGGGTCGAACATATGGGTGCAGCAAAGGCCTGGCTCTGGCAAATGCGATAGAGCAATTCAGTGGCTTAACACTGATTATTACTCCGAATATTCAATCTGCTCATATTCTAGAAAGCGAGCTTGCCTTCTTCTGTAATAAACCCACTAACATTTTAATGTTCCCAGACTCTGAAACACTCCCATATGACGTGTTTTCACCACATGAAGATATTATTTCGGATCGTGTAGTTACCTTATATTCTTTGCCAAATACAGATCAAGGTGCATTAATAATCTCAGCTAGCACTATTCTTTCTAGATTAGCCCCAAAATCATTTATCTTGGGACAGACACTTATCCTTGCCATAAACGATCAAGTTGACTTAGAAACATTCAAACAGACACTTGTAAAAGCCGGTTATCAATACGTCTCACAAGTAATGGCGCATGGTGAGTTTGCGGTACGTGGCTCCATCATTGATCTTTACCCTATGGGTTGTCGTTCACCTTATCGAATTGATTTATTTGACGACGAGATTGAAACCATTCGTACATTCAATCCTGAAAATCAAGTTTCGATTGATAAAGTCGAAAGTATTCAAATTCTTCCTGCAAGAGAATTTCCGACAGACGAAATTTCTATAAAACGTTTTAGACAAAACTACCGAGTACAATTTGAAGGTGATCCAAATAAAAGCGTTATCTATCGTGACGTTAGCAATAATAATTTACCTTCAGGGATTGAATATTACTTGCCTTTATTTTGTGAAGAAACCAGCACTTTCTTTGACTATATACCTACAAATAGTCAGCTGGTTTTAATCGAAGATATTGTAGATATTGCAAATGATTTTGAAAATGAAGTTTTTTCTAGGTATGAACAACGAAAATATGATTTAGAACGTCCTCCATTGCATCCTAAACAATTATGGATTTCATCCGAATTTTTTGAAAAGAATATTTATAAGTTTAATACGATTCGGTTACAACAATATGAATTAGAGCAATTACATCGTGATCAATATAATTTTGATACTCATGTATTACCAAATCTTACAATTAATACACGCATTAAAGATCCTGCATCTGAGTTAAAACGATTTATTAAAAATAATACATATAAAATATTATTTTTAGCAGAGTCACCCGGCAGAAGAGAATACTTAATGGATGTTTTAAAAGGATTTGAATTACAACCAACTGTTGTAAAAGATTGGCAAGAATTTTTGGATCAAGAAGTTGCTATTGCGATCACTATCGGACCATTAGAAGAAGGCCTGCTGTTGCAACGAGACAAAATAGCCATTATCACAGAAAGTAATCTTTTTGGCGTTCGTGCAAAACAGAAAAGACGACGTAGAAGGCAAATTCGAGATGCTGAAGCACTAATTAAAAATCTTTCGGATTTAAGCGACGGTTCTCCCGTTGTACACGAAGACCACGGTGTAGGACGTTTTAAAGGCTTAAAAACACTAACTCTGAGCGGTACAGAAACAGAATTTCTTACTCTGGAATATGCGGATGGTGACATATTATACGTCCCTGTCTCATCCCTACATTTAATAAGCCGTTATACCGGAGCCTCCGAAGAAAATGCGCCTTTACATCGTCTGGGAGGAGATGTTTGGAAAAACATTAAACGCCGTGCAGCAAAAAGGGCACGTGATGTCGCAGCAGAACTGCTTGATATCTATTCACTTCGTGAAGCCAAACAAGGCTATCCGTATACGGTTGATCACCAAGAATTAAATTCTTTTTGTACCACCTTCCCCTATGAGGAAACTCCAGATCAACAAAAAGCGATCGATGAGATAATTACAGATATGGAATCGTCTAGACCGATGGATCGTGTCGTATGCGGTGATGTTGGATTTGGTAAAACTGAAGTTGCTATGCGCGCTGCATTTGTTGCGGCATTAGCCGGTAAGCAAGTAGCGGTACTAGTACCAACCACATTACTCGCTTCGCAACATTTTCAAAGCTTTAGCGATCGATTTGCTGATTGGCCATTACGCATTGAATATATATCGCGATTTCTGTCCACAAAAAATCAAAAACTTGTAATGACTGGATTGGAAGAAGGCAAGGTTGATATTGTTATTGGCACACACAAACTTCTCAGCTCTAATATAAAATTTAAAAATCTTGGTTTAATTGTTGTTGACGAAGAGCAACGTTTTGGAGTACGTCAAAAAGAAATTTTGAAAAAAATGCGAACTGAAGTAGATGTACTAACACTAACGGCAACACCAATACCAAGAACTTTAAATATGTCATTAAGTGGATTACGTGATCTTTCAATTATTGCAACACCACCAAACCACCGTCAGGCAATAAAAACATTCGTAGGTACTTGGAATAACAACATGATCCAAGAAGCATGCTTGCGAGAATTAAAACGAGGCGGACAAGTATTTTTCTTACACAATGAAGTTAAAACAATTGAAAAGGTTGCAAAAGACATTCGGCAGTTACTACCTGATACAGTTATTAGAATTGCACATGGACAAATGCCCGAACGAGATTTAGAACAGGTCATGCTCGACTTTTATCATCAACGCTTCAGTATCTTAGTTTGCACCACCATTATTGAAAACGGCATAGACATTCCAACTGCGAATACAATTATAATTAATCGTGCAGACAAGCTTGGTTTGTCACAGCTTCACCAGATTCGAGGGCGCGTAGGCCGATCGCATCACCGAGCATATGCATATCTAATTGCACCGCCACGTACCGCGATGACCGCGGATGCCGTTAAACGGTTAGAGGCAATTGAATCCTTAGAAGACCTTGGTGTTGGTTTTACACTTGCCACACATGATTTAGAAATTAGAGGCGCAGGTGAATTGCTAGGTGCAGAGCAAAGTGGACAAATCCAAGAAATAGGATTTACCTTATACAACGAGCTATTAGGACGAGCCGTAGCTGCACTTAAAGCTGGAGATATTCCAGAGCTTGATCAGCCATTTGATCAAGGTATTGAGGTTGATCTTGGTGTACCCGCCCTATTACCCGAAGATTATGTACCAGATGTGCACACACGGCTGGTTTTATATAAACGCATTGCAAGCGCAAAAACTATTGATGATTTAGATGATCTTGAAGTTGAACTAATTGATCGATTTGGCCTACTACCAGAATTCGCAAAAAATCTATTTCAAGTTACGCAGCTTAAATTAATTGCTTCTAGTTACGGGGTCACACGTATTGAAATGGGTCATGAAGTCGCACGTCTGCGCTTTGCTAAATCACCTAACATAGATGTAAATAAATTGCTATCTCTCATTCATAATTGTCCTGATATGTATAAATTGGATGGATCCGAAAAGCTCACAATTTACACAGAAACCAACAATACCCAGGAACGTATTGACACCATCGTGGGTCTACTTAATGATCTTCAATTAAAACAAGCAGCCTAAATACATTATTATCATTAATTTATGGATATATATAGTCACATAAAAGTAGTTATTTTTTTAATATTGCTGAGCGGATGCCCAGCAACATTTGCTAAGGACTACATCGTTGAAATGGTGTTTTTTGCCAATGTGCAAGGTACTTCA
>JBFGJY010000023.1:0-36598 GCA_041576975.1 Gammaproteobacteria bacterium
AACATCCAGGTGCAAATTGGTGATGGCTATTATGGCTGGAAACAACACGCCCCCTTTGATGGCATTGTCGTCACCGCAGCAGCCAGCCATGTTCCACCGCCACTAATTCAGCAACTCAAACCAGGCGGACGCATGATTATTCCTGTCGGTAGCCGTTTTCTTACTCAGCAACTCCTAATGGTTGTGAAGGATGAAGAAGGAAATGTCACGACACGACAAATTCTACCAGTGCGATTCGTACCGTTGACAGGAAGTCACTGATGGAGAAATTACGAGTGCAGTAAGCAAAATATTTTCTTATCACTATTCATGCCGGTGAATTTCACACAACTTGAATCCGAACCGCGTCCTCCCCGATTCTCGGTGGCACTGATTTCGGCAACAGCACTTGCCTATGAAGTTTTACTGACACGTTTATTCTCGATCGTGCAGTGGCATCACTTCGCCTATATGGTGATCAGCATTGCGCTATTAGGTTTCGGGGCCAGTGGTACATTCCTTGCGCTACAGTCGCAGCTGCTTGAGCGCTTCAAATCAGTCTACGTCACAAACCTAATTTTGTTCGGCATTTTGGCGCTACCATGCTTTCTGTTCGCACAGCAGTTCGCGGTGCATCCGGAACAATTACTCTGGGATCCCGTGCAGATGATACGTGTGACAGCAGTCTATTTGTTGTTAGCGTTGCCATTTTTCTTCGCTGCAAACGCAATTGGTCTGGCGCTTATGCGTTTTCGCCACGTAATACCACAGATCTATGGTGCAGATCTCATTGGTGCCGGACTGGGAAGCATCACAATCGTCGGACTATTGTATCTACTCTTCCCTATCGATGTGCTTAGGGTCCTATGTGTTTTCGGCCTTGTCGCAGCCGTGATTGCAGGATTCGAACTCCGATTCGATCGAATCAGGATTGCTATAACAGTCGTCATCGTATTGTCCCTACTGATTGCTATAAGCGTACTGCCGTCGGCATGGTTGAATCTTTCGATCTCGCCTTATAAATCCTTGTCGCAACAGCTCAATGTCATAGATGCATATGTCGAGACCGAACGTTCCAGTCCGCTGGGGATGCTGGGCGTCATCACGAGCCCCACGATACCATTGCGCCACGCACCTGGACTAAGTCTTAATGCAACAGTTGAAGTGCCTGAACAGCGCGGGGTATTCATTGATGGTGATGGGATTACTCCAATTAACGCATATACCAAACGCGACGATTCTGCTTATCTTGATAGCTTGACGTCAGCGCTGCCGTATCACCTCAACCGTCCTGTACGTGTCGTCGTGCTCGGTGCTGGTGGTGGCAACCTTGTACGCCAGGCCTTGTATCACGATACGCCATCAGTAACGGCCGTCGAAATTGACCCCCAGATCGTCAAACTGATACGCGGCGATTATCGCGATTTCTCTGGCGGCCTTTTCAATCTCGATACGGTCAGCGTACAGATAAAGGAAGCTCGTGGCTTTTTAGATGGAAATCCGCAACTCTATGACTTAATTCAAGTAGCTTTGATCGATTCGTTTGCGGCGTCATCTGCAGGCCTCTATGCACTCAATGAAAATTATCTCTACACCGTAGAGGCGCTTGGTAAATTTTACGCACGTCTGAGCATGGGCGGATATTTAGGGATCAGCCGTTGGGTGAAGCTGCCACCACGGGACGCGCTCAAGCTGTTCGCAACTGCTATCGAAGCCCTACGCCGTGCCGGTGTCGTGGATCCAGCTAAACAGCTGTTGCTGATCCGCGGCTGGCAAACTAGTACTTTGCTTGTAAAAAAAGGGGGTTTTTCTTCGGAAGAGATTGCAAGAGCACAACAATTCTGCAACACACGCTCTTTCGATCTGGCCTTTCATGCCGACATGCCAGAATCACTTGCGAACCGATTTAACGTGTTGCCAGAAGCATTCTATTACCACGGTGCTCGAGCACTGCTCGGTGAGTCATCCGAACAATTTTTGGCCGATTACAAATTCAACATCAAACCGGCAACGGATGACCGGCCATACTTTTTCTATTTCTTCAAATGGCGAACGTTACCGGAGATCCTTTCCCTCAGAGGAAGGGGTGGTATTCCACTGCTCGAGTCTGGTTATCTAATTTTAATCGCAACACTAATTCAAGCGGTGTTAATCAGCGTTGTGCTGATTGTGCTACCGTTGTGGAAACGCATACACGTCAACGGTGTACGTCGCGGGCGCATGGCTGGGTATTTTGCAGCGTTGGGGCTGGCTTTTTTATTCGTTGAAATTGCGTTCATCCAGAAGTTTCTGTTGTTCCTACATCATCCAGTTCTGGCCGTGGCCGCGGTGCTGAGCGGTTTTCTGTTGTTCGCAGGTCTTGGCAGTTACATTGCCAGTCGATGGCAAACCGGTCGGGACGCGCGCCGTATGGTCATTACAGCAGTAATTGTGATCGGGATCCTCGGAATTTTATATGCACTCGTGCTACCAGACTTGGTTTTCGAACCGTTAATTGGTGCGCCGATCATAGTGAAACTTGTGGTGTCTCTCGCGTTGGTCGGACTGCTGGCAATACCAATGGGCATGCCATTTCCACTTGGAGTTGCACGCCTGAGTGAACGTGCAAATAAACAGATTCCATCAGCCTGGGCAATAAATGGCTGTGCGTCAGTAATCAGCGCCATACTTGCCACTGTGATTGCAATTCACTTTGGCTTTACCGTTGTGGTGTTGTTAGCTGTCGTGCTGTATTTTTTGGCAGCGGCTATGTTCGAATTCTGAGAGAAAAGCTATCAGTTGAATGTCCGCTCTAGTTCGTCATCAGGCATTGTTAACATTTACATAGTCGAAAATAAAAAAGGCGCTCAATTGAGCGCCTTTTTTTTAATATCTCATTTGATTAAATTTTAACCTGGAGAGAATGACGATCCACAACCACATGTGGTTTGCGCATTGGGATTACGAATCACAAATTGCGCACCTTCTAAACCTTCAGTGTAATCGATTTCCGCACCCATTAAATATTGAAAGCTCATTGGATCTACTAATAAAGTAACACCGCCGTTTTCTACCGAGGTGTCACCATCTTGGTGTTTTTCATCAAACGTGAATCCATATTGAAATCCGGAGCAACCGCCTCCACTTACGAACACACGAAGCTTTAAATTCTGATTGGCTTCATCTTCGATAAGCTGTTTTACCTTATTAGCTGCGGCATCGGTAAAAACCAGCGATGCGGGTGGCGCAGAATGTTTCGCTGTCTCGAGTGCAGACATAATTATCTCCTCAGTGTAAAACACATATGTTAGAACTTGCTAATATGCTAACATTAACCTAGTAAATTAGTCAAGTATTCCAAAATGGCTGTTTATCCAGCCTCTAATTTATTAGAGGGATGTTGATGCACAAGGTTTCCATTCACTTCAGCCCCCACGGTCATCTCTAACAAATTATAGTAAACATTGCCGTTGATCTTCGAACCAGCTGCCAACTCAATCATTCCAGTTGCATACACATTGCCATTTACCGTACCGTTGATAATGATAGAGGGTCCGCGAATTTCCCCTTCAACAACACCTAATTCACTAACAATTACGACACCTTGATCCTCATGTTCCGCCATGACGTTGCCTTCTACTATACCTTCAATATGCAGGCCTCCACCGTAGTGAATGTCGCCAACAACTTTAGAATGACGACCCACAAGTGTATCAATTCGAGTTGTTTTAATTTTTTTCTTCAGTGCCATGATTATTATTCATTAATAAAAAATAAATTAACTATCTTTATACACTTCATCCCAGTTGTAACTTATAACAACGGGCTTTTTATTAGTTTTATCACGCAGAACCTCTACACGTACACTACTCGGTTCAAAATCATCCGGCAATGAAAAGCTACCTGAAATCTTTTGAAAATATTTAAACGAAAACTTGAGCGAAGTGTCTGTTATGTCGCTGATATCTTCAAACACCATTCGTTTTAATATTCCTTCTTGCTCACCATCGACACTTAAGCCAATTACACCTGAAGCCTTTTCTTTCTTTTTTGGGACGTTGGTTAATACCAGATCATAAATAAACCGATCTGTAATTAAGTCTTTATGTAAATTAAACACTTTTACTTGTATAGCAGTGTTGTCTACATTTGGAGAATATAGTGTGCGGTAAAAATGAAGCTCTTGGTTTAATTTCAATAATTCAAGATCTTTTTCTCGCATCGCCTCCTTCATTTCTTCTACTGCTGCAAGTTCAACTTTTGCTGAACGTTCCACTAATGCGACTTCATGTTTAAGTTGATTGTTTAATTTCTCTAAAAGTTTTATTTTCTCACTCTTGTCTGTAACGTTCGCTAATTTTTTTGTGCCAAGAAATGGAATTGATACGCTCTTGGTGCCGAACCAAAACGCAACGCTCATTGCAATTAACAGTATTAATGCAATTGGACCAAACGACATTAAACGTGATGCCGGTTGTTTTATTCGTATATTTCCTGCCATATAAAAATAGTGTCTAAATGGAATGCTAAGCTCAATGATTCCCTTATGGGAAAAGACCTAGTTGAGTGAGACCCAAGGTTTCGTCCAATCCACACATTAAATTCATATTCTGAACTGCTTGTCCTGCTGCGCCCTTCACTAAGTTATCAATTGCCGACAAAACTACCACCATATTTCCATCATATGGTCGCTGAATTGATAACATGCAAAAATTCGAACCTCTCACTTGCTTAGTCTCGGGTAATGTACCCTCTTTCAGCACCTCTACAAAATATTCTTTAGCAAATCGTTGCTGATATATCGAACTCAAATCTACTGATCGGTCTACATCCGATATATATAAGGTGGCAAAAATACCTCGTACCATAGGAGTCAGATGTGGGGTAAAAGTAAGATTGACTTCGCTTGCAGTGATACCTTCCAATTCTTGTTTTATCTCAGGCCAATGACGATGAGCGGATACATTATAAGCCTTGAAGTTTTCACCAGCTTCGCTAAACAAATTTGGCACATTCGCACCGCGGCCTGCCCCGCTTACTCCTGACTTTGCGTCTGCAATCAAATGCGCATTTTTAACCAAGCCTTGCTCAAGTAATGGTAAAAATCCCAAAATTACAGCCGTAGGATAACAACCAGGATTTGCAACAAGTTGTGCGGATTGTATTTTTTCTCGATACAGTTCGGGTAACCCATAAACAGCAGACTGTAGTACATCTGGACATGCATGGGTTTGTTTATACCAATACTCCCACGTTGTTGTGTCTTTAATACGAAAATCAGCAGCCAAATCAATCGCCTTAACACCGGCATCGATGAGCTCAGGCACCATATGCATCGCAGTACCATTGGGTGCTGCAAAAAATACACAATCACACTGTTTTAGGGTAGCAGTATCAGGGTGAGTAAAACTAAGGTCGATACTTGGTGCCAAGCTAGGATATATACTTGCAACTGGTTTACCCGCCTCGCTTCGTGAAGTCACAACTTTGATTTCTACTTGCGGATGCTCAGCAAGAATACGCAGCAACTCTACACCGGTATATCCAGTACCTCCCACTACACCAACTGAAACCATAAACTTCTTGAGAATCTAGCAATAAATTCTGCGCATCATACAAGTTAATGTGATTAGCCTAAAGTCATTCATATAAGTCAGCACAAGCTCTGGCATAATCCAGTGTATGCAAAAGGAATCACCAATAAGCGCTTTCATTCGAAATGCACTTGAAAACTTGCGCCTACGTACTTCAAGACCTGATGCACTCATACAATTAGCCGTTTTAAGTGTAATTGCGGGTCTTATGACTGGCATGGTCATTGTTTCCTTTCGCTTACTAATTGAGAGTGCGCAACTCTTCTTATTACCAAATGGCGATCCAGAAAATTATGAAGGACTGCCAATTAGTCTAAGGGTTGTTTTAC
Source organism: Gammaproteobacteria bacterium (assembly GCA_041576975.1). Lineage (GTDB taxonomy): Bacteria > Pseudomonadota > Gammaproteobacteria > UBA4575 > UBA4575 > JBFGJY01. The sequence goes on from JBFGJY010000023.1 coordinate 5,882, forward strand.
CAATAGTAGGCGCAATATTAATCGCGGTGATTTTTAAATTATGGGCAAAAGGGGATTTTACCGTAGGCGTCTCGCATGTTATGGAACGACTTTCATATCACCAAGGTTATTTACATGTACGTGGATTAATCATGCAATATATTGGAGCAGGACTTGCGATTATTTCAGGGCAGTCACTTGGACGTGAAGGGCCTGCTATTCACCTTGGCGCGGCAACCAGCAGTTTGCTAGGCCAACAATTAGGTTTACCTAATAACACTATTCGAACATTCGTTGCATGCGGAACTGCAGCAGCTATCGGGGCTTCATTTAATACACCATTGGCCGGTGTAATCTTTGCACTAGAAGTAGTGATGATGGAATACACTTTGGCAAGTTTTCTTCCTGTAATTTTATCCGCCGTAAGCGCAACTGCTATTTCTCGAGCTGTATTTGGAGCAGAGGCTGCCTTTTCAGTACCGCAGTTTCAGCTAATTACTCTGCTCGAACTTCCATATGTAATGTTTCTAGGAGTGATTACGGGTATTGTGGCATTCAGCTTTATTTACTTAACAAAAATTACTGCACAAGCCAGTAAAAATTTTTCACTTTGGACAAAATTTATTGTCGCGGGCTCTGTCACTGGTTTGCTTGCTATTTTTGCTCCACAGATTATGAGCATAGGTTATGACACGGTAAACGATACCTTAGTCAACAATATCGGAATTACTTTATTAGTTTTGATATTTGCAGCAAAACTCGTTGCTACCGCATGCAGTATTGGAATGGGACTTCCTGCTGGGCTTATCGGACCTACCTTTGTCATTGGTGCTTGTCTGGGAAGCATAATTGGTATATTTGGACAATTTCTTTTTCCAGAATTGTCTTCCTCTCCAGGTATGTATGCCTTAATTGGCATGGCAGCAATGATGGGCGCTACTTTGCAAGCACCACTTGCTGCATTAACAGGCGCATTTGAACTAACAAGTAATCCAAACATCATTTTGCCTGGTATGTTGGCGATCGTTACGGCTCAACTCACAGCAAGCCAGGTATTCGGTCAACGTTCTATTTACAGAATGCTGATGCAATTACGTGGAATGGATTATCGCTATGAGCCTATGGTGCAAGCATTAAGACGCGTTGGCGTTGCAAATGTAATGAATCGAAATGTACAGCGTAGTACAAAAATCATTTCAAAAAAACAAGCAGAAAATTTATTAAAAGCCGATGCTGAGTGGATCGTCATCGAAGAAGATGAACCTATTTCAATATTGCCTACTTCGGATTTGACTATTTTTTTAGCAGAAAACAAAGAAATAGAATCAGACGAAATAAACTTGATGAAAATTCCTGCTAAACGATTACAAATTAGCTGTATTGATTTGCGCGCTACTGCGGATTCAGCGCGAGAACTTTTTATTGAAGAAGGAGTAGAAGCCTTATGCATACGCAGTATCATTGCACCTGGAGCCATAAGAATTTATGGTGTCCTCACGAAAGAAAAATTTAAAAGTTCTTATAACATTTAAGCTAGTTAAAGAACTAAATAAAAAAATATGCTCTGGGTAAAAGCCTTTCACATTATCTTCATGGTCACCTGGTTTGCGGGATTATTTTATTTACCACGTTTATTTGTTTATCACGCTATAGCAGATGATTCTACTAGTATTGGTCGATTTAAAGTCATGGAGCGAAAGCTATTCTTTGGAATTATGACACCCGGCGCAGTACTCACTATTTTTTTTGGAATTTGGTTGATTACATATTTACCAGGATATCTAAATACAATCTGGATGTTAATGAAACTTGGATTAGTATTCTTGCTAATCTTCTATCATATCTGGTGTGGAGTACTCGTAAAGCGCTTCAAGCAAGATCAAAATCAACATTCACATATCTGGTACCGCTGGTTTAATGAAGCACCTGTGTTAGCTTTGATTGCAATAGTGATACTTGTTGTAGTTAAACCTATTTAAGATTTTTTAGTTGGAACTAATGTTGGCTTTAATCACTTGAATGATTGTAAATAAGGATTGGCATCATTACGCTGAATTTTAATAAATTCATGTTTAGTCGCCATATGACAATTATTACATGCTTTGATCACTTTTTCATATTCTTCATCTGCTGCATCCATATCTGCTGATTCAATTTTTTCATCTAAAGTTAAGAAGGCAGGTAGTAAAATCGATTTGGTAAATTGGCCAATTGGGTAATCATCGTATGATTCAACTTCCAATACTTCTTCTATCGCTTCCTCAAGTTCATGCACATAAAACTTTGCAAGCTTGTTATTCTCAGCAGCGATTGAAAGTCCTACTTTATGCATAAAGTATTGTAAATTACTCATTATATGAGCTAATTCCACTTCCTCTGATTCACTGGCCTGAATAAAATTGAAAGTGCAAAGAAAATATAGAGCAAACCCAATAGATACGGATAGTTTTTTCATAATAAATTCCTGTCACTGAATTTCTAAAAAGCTCAAGATTAAAATTTTGCCTTTATTACTTGTAGTCCCAATAACAAACTCATCCATAAAGCAATTGTTAATACAAGTAGTTCACATGCAATAGGAGCAAATAGTGCCGGTGCCTTCATCATGGTGCTCATCAAAGAATCTTCATAATAAAAAAACCATTGATGATTATTTGGGAAAATGAGCTCATGTCCTGCATAAAATATTTTTGTTGGTCCCGCAATTAGAATAAGAATCACAATGATTGCAATAAATCCCAAAGCTCCAATTAAGTGGAATTTAAATTTTGCAAGATTCGTATTTAATACAAGCATGAGTACAAATGCTATAAGGGCAATTAAACCTCCTATGATTGCAAGATACTTAAAATTACTGACTAAGATGGCTACGTCATTAAGATGAATAATCTCGGCGTCTGTTAAAAGTCTATCAATGACTTTGCCACTTGAGTTTTTATATTTAAGTTCGTTAAGCCCATTGCCTTTTTTTTGTATACCGCTAACAATTCCTGAAAATAACCGCACTTGTTCTTGTTTACTGGTTTGCTCAAATCCCTGTCGATTTTTATTTTTTGGCGCGTATGTAGAGATGGTTTTATCGATTTCGATGATTTCATACCAAACTGCGTATAAAAAGTTTGTCTTCACACAGATTTGCCAAGCAATAAAAAAGCTTACACAAAATAAGCTAATCGATAAGAAAAAATTAAGTAAAAAGGGTTTGGCTGTCATGCTGTTACTGTGGGCTCGTGAGCATAATAGTAACGTCATCTCAGACCACAACCTCACCCATTCATCAAACTAAGTTTTACCACTAGCTAAGCACACTGCTATCCCTAAATAGATATATTAATGCGAATCATTCTCATTAGTATTATTATTGTATTTATTAATAAAATCAAGAAATAAGCTAATTTTTATATAAAACCATGCTAACCCACTGTTTTATATGGAGTAATAAAATGATCACACATCTCGTAAGACCTAGGGCTGTGCTTTTTTTGGCATTGATTGTCTTATCTTTTCCCACTCAAGCTGAAAAAATTACAGTAGACAAAGAAGAATATGAAAATCTTAAAAAGGCCGTTGAATATTTAATGACTCAACAAAAAGAAGTCATAGATAAAGCCTCGCGTGCTGAAGAAAAAGCCGATGAAGCCACCGAGATTGCTATCGCTACGGCTGAGGTGATTGAAGATAGTCCAATTGATGCTCTTGAAGGTATTACTATAGGCGGTTACGGCGAAGCGCATTACAACAATCTTGATGCGGATGATAGCACTCGTGATTTAGACGAAGCCGACCTTCATCGCTTTGTTATGTTCTTAGGAAAAGAGTTTAGAGATGACTTGCGCTTTTGGTCAGAGATTGAAATTGAACATGCTGGTGTTGAAGCAGATGGTGATCCCTTAAACGGAGAAGTTGAAATTGAACAAGCTTATATCGAGTATGACATCACGGATAATTCACAAGTCCGTGGCGGTGTGATCTTAGTACCTACTGGCATTATAAATGAAATTCATGAACCCCCAACATTTTACGGTGTTGAACGCAATGCCGTATCAAACATCATTATTCCTGCAACCTGGTGGGCGGTTGGTATAAGTGGATCGCATCAATTCGATAACGGTTTCAGCGGCGATCTTGCAGTACATACAGGACTCAATATTCCCACGTTTGGGCCTAATGCGGGTCGTATTCGAAGCGGTAGACAAAAAGCTTCTCGTGCGAATGCCAGCGATCTGGCTGGAAGTGCACGTTTGAAATATACCGGAATCCAAGGGCTAGAACTTGCTGCATCAATTCAACACCAGACTGGTGCGAGCCAAGATGTAGGTAGTGATATCATTGGTGAGGCAATGTTGTATGCACTGCATGCTACTTACTATCGCGGCCCATTTGGTTTTCGAACAGAGTATGCAGAATGGGACATTGATGGCAGCATCAAAGATCTTCCAGGTGATCCAAGTGAACAATTTGGCTGGTATATAGAACCCAGCTTTAGGCCTTTAGATTGGCTGGGTTTCTACACTCGCTACGAGGACGTAGAAGGTGCACGTAAACAGGATCAATTCAGTCAATGGGAATTTGGATTCAACTGGTGGCCTCATCCAGAGGTTGTCGTAAAAGCAGATTATCGTAATCGTAGACATGATCCAGAAGCTGAAGCAGAAGGGCGCGACTTCCATGGCTTTGATCTAGGTATTGGTTATATGTTCTAAATTAAATTCAGCTTATGTAATAAAGCCCATATTAGATATACGCTGTCGCGAGTTTATTTGTCTAAATATTTAGCAGACCTTTTGGATATAATCATTAATCTCAAATACCATGACAAGAATATGAAAAGGATTTTATTTGTCTTCATGCTCTTTTGTGCATTAAATGCACTGCATGCAGAAGAGGTGTATCAATCAACCGAAGAGTTTTTAGTCCAAACCTTTGGCGATGTACCCGAACCTGAACGTATTACGCTATCGGGCAACCTCTCTAAAGAAGTTAAAAATATTCTTGGTCATCGCTATAAAAAAATTCGTGTGCCCTATTGGCAAGAGGGTTGCCGTAGCGCATGGATTCTTGATGAAATTGGTAAGGAACGCCCTATCACGACTGGATTCGTAGTCAATTCACAAGGTTTAGAAAAAGTTAAAGTTTTAATATTTAGAGAAAGTCGTGGTTGGGAAGTAAAGCATGATTTTTTTAGTCAGCAATTTACTAATGCAAAATTAACAAAAAAACAAAAGCTAAATAAACAGATTGATAATATTTCTGGCGCTACTTTATCCGTACGTGCAGTTACTAATATTTCCAGAATGGCTTTATTGCTGCATGATCATGTAACCGAGGGTTCTTGTTAGACCCAGTTATTAAACTAATTATTAGACATGAGTGTTTGATTGAATTCTTTGAATCGCTTCGTGTTAAGCTTCGTCACCTATGGCAGCCAAACTATTTATATGGCATCGCAGAATTGGCTTGCTAGCTGCACTATTTATCGTTTTTTTAGTCCTCACAGGGATCGCACTGCAACATAGTGATGATTTAAAATTGCCAACAAGGTTCTTATCTAATACTTGGCTACTGAAATACTATGGCATAAAACCAAACCCCATCACCACCTATCAACTCGGCAACCAAACCATTTCTCATGCTGGAGAAACGATTTATCTCTCAGGTAAACCAATTAATACACATGCCGATGAGTTGACTGGCGCCATAGAAATCAATAATGAAATTATTATTACTACTTCAAACTCCATCATTGTTTGTGATCAATTTGGATCTATTGTAGATGAAATTACAGAACAAGACGGCTTAAGAGAATTACCACTAGGTATTGCGATTACAGATCGTGGTACACCAGTCATTCGAGGTGTAAACACATATTGGGAAGGAGCTATAAACCTCACAAGTTGGCATCCATTCAAAGGTCCGCATCCTGAATGGGTTGCACCTTCAATTACATTACCAGCGCTAAAACATGTAATTGAAGCCCATGATATGAGCAAACAAATTAGTATCGAAAGATTTTTACTTGACGCTCATAGTGGGCGTTTTTTTGGGAAATATGGAATCTATGTAATTGATGTTGCCGCCGTACTACTACTACTTCTATCTGTTACTGGAATTTGGCTATGGACTACACGTCGTTAATGTGGTTCAACAGTTAATCTATGTTAGAGAATAGTATTGGCTCAAACTCTTTCAATGCACTTTTATAAACATTACGCTTAAAAAATATAACTTCTTGTAAAGGATACCAATAGTCTACCCAACGCCAGCCATCAAACTCGGGATGCTTAGAATGATTTAACTGAATATAACTATCTTCAGTTTTTAGCTTAAGTAAAAACCAACGTTGTTTTTGTCCAATACACTTAGGTAGACTGTTATTACGTATAAAATGTTTTGGCAAGCGGTAACGTAACCATTGTTTTGAGCTGGCAATAATATCGACATGGCTTTCGTACAAGCCAGTTTCCTCTTTCAACTCACGAAACAGTGCTTGCTCAGGCGTTTCATCTTGTTGGACACCACCTTGTGGAAACTGCCATGCATTCTGCCCAGAACGCTTACACCAAATCACATGATGTGATTCGTTGGTCACAATAATGCCAATATTTTCTCGATACCCTGAGGCATCGATTACATGTCGATTACAGTCCATCGATACACCCCCGCACCATATTGTTCCATATGGCTCAGGATTGAGCAATTTTATTGACTTAAATATGATGAAAAATAGTATAAAATACAAAGGCTTAATGATTTTAAATTTTTTAGCATATTAGAACTTATAGAATATTCTTATGGCTTTAGCTTTTTTTGATTTAGATGAAACCCTTTTAGCGGGCGATAGTGATTATGAATGGGGCCTACACCTTGTCTCCATTGGCAAAGTAGACGGTGTATTTTATAAAATAGAAAATGAACGCTTTTATAAAGACTATCTTGCTGGAAAGTTAGACGTATTCAAATTCTTAAACTTTGCGTTAAAACCACTTGCAGAAAACTCCTATGATGAGCTGTGTAACTGGCGCGAGGAATTTATCGAGCAACGAATCAAACCTATCATAAAGAAAAAAGCCCATGACCTAATTGCACATCACCGTCATGCAGGTGATGATTTAGCTATTGTTACCGCCACAAACCGTTTTGTCACTGAGCCGGTCAAAGAAATCTTCAAGATTGAGACCTTAATTGCAACTGAACCCGCAATGGCAAATGGGAGATTTACTGGAGATGTTGAGGGTATTCCTTGCTTCGGACCTGGTAAAGCTACGCGCGTAAAACAATGGCTAGATACCACAACACACACTCTTGAAGGTAGTTATTTTTATTCAGATTCGCGTAATGATATTCCACTATTAGAGTTAGTTGATCACCCTGTAGCGGTAGATGCAGATAAGGAATTGACTGCATATGCTATCAAAAGCAAGTGGAAACGTTTAAGTCTCACATAATCATTGATAAATTTAACAAGACGAAATTAAAACATATAACCAAATTCTTGCTTAAATCGTTCTTTAAACTCACTCAAAGTAAAATGATGATTTTGCGTGCCATTATGTGCTACTTTGATTGCGCCCATTAAGGCCGCAATACGACCTGTTACTTCCCAGCCCAAATTATTCATCAAGCCAAAAATTATTCCGCCTCGGTATGCATCTCCACAACCTGTTGGATCTTGCACTGAGCTTGCTTTAACAGCCGGAATATCTATTGACTCTCCATTCGTATGTATGATGGAACCTTTTCCACCACGTGTAACAATTGCAGCCTCGACACGCTCCGCAATTTGTTTAATCGTTAAGCCCGTCCGTTCTTGCAGCAATTGTGACTCATAGTCGTTTACACACACATAGCTTGCTTGTTCGATAAACAAAAGTAATTCTTCGCCATTAAACATCGGCATACCTTGGCCTGGATCAAATATAAATGGAATTCCAGCCGCTTGGCATTGCTGTGCATGCTGAACCATCCCGTCCTTACCATCGGGAGAAATTACGGCTAGAGTAATACCATCTTGCGTAGGCACATCATTCTGGTGTGAACAATTCATAGCTCCCGGATGAAAAGCAGTAATCTGATTATCATCAAGGTCGGTAGTGATAAATGCCTGTGCGGTGTATTCATGTTCAACGTGCTTAATGTATTTTTGATCCATACCACATTTAGCCAGCCAATTTGCATATGGGTAAAAATCTTGCCCAGCTGTACCCATGGCATAACCATCCCCACCTAATAAATGTAGGTTGTAGGCGATATTGCCAGCACAACCACCAAATTCTCTCCGCATCTGTGGCACCATAAACGACACATTTAAAATATGTACCTTCTCCGGCAAGATGTGTTCTTTAAATCGATCCGGAAAAACCATAATGGTATCGTAAGCAAGGGAGCCACAAATCAATGCCGACATCTTTTTAATCCTTTTATTTAACTATTGAGTTGTTGTTTAAAAATTTAACAGAATGCGTATTACATTCACGATAGAATATCAGTTAATTTAAATACAAAACAAAATATTTTTTAATTTATGACCGAAAAAGATGAACTAGTTCGCTATTATTCATGGTTGCGCAAATATGGCTATAACGATTCGCATAGCGGCAATGCTTCAGTTCGTGAACAAAATACGATTTGGGTAACACCCTCTGGGGCATGTGCAGATACATTACACCCAGACGATTTAGTAACTTGTAACTTAGATGGCTCGATTTGTGAAAATGCATCCTATGATGCAAGACTACACATAGAAGTGTATAAAAAATGTCCCAAGGCACGAGCAGTGCTACATAGTCATGGGCCGCATATTATTGCAATGACGATGAATGGAAAAGATTTTATCCCGAATGACTTTGAGGGCAAACTATATTTCCCAAGGGTGCCCGTACATACCATACCTTTTGATCAATACTCGGAAGATTCACCTGAGCTGGTTGCAAAGACACTAAGTAATTATTGCATTACAGTTGTTTGTGGTCATGGTGTGTATACTTGCGCAGAATCGCTAAACCTTGCATATAAATGGACTTGTTCGCTAGAGCATTCTGCAAAAATTGCATATTTATATACTCAACTTAATAAGTCCTAGAATTATTCAAAAATTGAGATTCTTTGTGTCAACTAGGCCTGAGGATTTTTAAAAGCGGTGTATATACGTCAGTACGTGAGCCGATTAGAAATCAAAAAACTTAAAAAAAATCAGAAAACAAAACAGACACAAAAAGATCAGTTGTCAAACTTCAACCATTTGAAAATCATCCTTCATCGCCCCACACTCCGGACACTTCCAATTAAAAGGGATATCCTCCCAACGCGTTCCGGGTGCTATTCCCTCTTCAGGTACTCCTTTGGCTTCATCATAGATCCAGCCACATATCACGCACATATATGTTTTATACTGCATAGATGTCTCTGTTTTGCTTACTTTTATCATGAATGCTACTGCAACTACTCCGGTGGTAATGGCAATGTCAGGCGCGGACCCTACAGGTGGTGCAGGTATCCAAGCTGATATTGAGACTATTGCTAGCCTTGGTTGTCATGCCGCTCCAATTATTACTTGCATTACTGCACAAGATACTACCAATGTACTCGAAACCTCACAAATTGCTGAGAGAATGATCATCGAACAAGCACGCGTTGTGCTTGAAGATATGAATATCGCTGCAATAAAAATTGGACTTATTATCAGCGAAGAAACTGCTCGTGCAATTCATACCATACTTACAGACTATCCAAATATCCCGGTTGTATTAGATCCAATTATCGTTGCCGGAGGTGGTAAAATTTTAGCTGATGATGCAGCTGTTAGGGCGATTAATACATTACTAGTTCCACTGGCAACCGTGGTAACACCTAACAGCTTTGAGGCAAGTACACTAGCGCCTGAAGGTGACACACTGGATGCTTGTGCAATGGCTATTTTAGAACGAGGTGCACATTATGTGCTAGTTACAGGTGGCCATCAAAATACTACTGAAATTCGCAACGTCTTATACGGAAATAACCGCAAACTCGATTCAAGTACTTGGCCCCGACTTTCTGATAAATATCACGGTTCCGGTTGTACACTTTCCTCTGCAATCACAGCATTTATTGCACATGGACAGGACGTCGTTTCTGCTACACATCAAGCACAAGAATTTACTTGGAAGAGCTTACAAGCTGCGCGTCAACTTGGCATGGGACAGAAAATTCCTAACCGTTTCCATTGGCTTAAATAAAAAGTTTTTTCCCAATGCATAGGTTAAGAGGATTATATGCGATTGCGGATACTTGCAGCATTAATACCGACTATTTATTAAACAAAGTCGCTGAAGCCTTGTCGGCTGGTGTAACAATTATTCAATTTAGAGACAAAAAAAATAATTATGATACTCGACACAAAATTGCCAGTGAATTAAAAATACTTACAGCAAAACACCAAGCCTTATTAATTATTAATGATGATATTTTGATAGCTAAATCCATCGATGCAGATGGTGTACACCTTGGTAAAGAAGATTGTTCAATTACTGAGGCAAGGAAATTTCTTGGTCCAAATAAAATCATCGGTGCCTCTTGTTACAATTGCTATGCGAATGCATCCAAAGCAGTTGGAGCTGGCGCAAACTATGTAGCCTTTGGCAGTTTCTTTGACTCTCCGACCAAGCCTTCTGCCCCTCGCGCCTCTATAGAATTAATTACTCGTGCAAAAAAAGAGTTGAGTATTCCAGTATGTGCAATCGGGGGCATTACAACAGAAAACGTAATACCATTATTAAACGCAGGTGTAGATATGATCGCTGTAATTAGTGCAATCTTTACTTCAACTTCGATTACGCAAGCCGTACAAGAATACTTAGCATTATTACAACAGTTTGATTTAACAGCGTAACATTAGTTACGATCCAGCCCATAGCAAATTTATATATCCAAAAAGCAATGACTACTTCGAAGCAAGCATTTGATGAAGCCCATAAATATATACCCGGTGGTGTGAATTCCCCTGTACGGGCGTTCCAAGCAGTAGGAGGCACTCCTGTTTTCATAAAACGCGCACATGGTGCGCATATCTACGATATCCAAGACAAAGAATATATTGACTATGTAGGTTCTTGGGGGCCGATGATCTTAGGACACGCGCATCCTGAAGTCATTGAAGCCGTACAACATGCGGCTCAACATGGTTTGAGTTTTGGTACACCAACCGAAATAGAAACCGAAATGGCAAAAATGGTATGCGAGCTGATTGAATCCATAGAAATGGTTCGGATGGTGAGTTCAGGTACGGAGGCTACCATGAGTGCGATACGATTAGCTCGAGGTCACACTGATCGTAATAAAATCATTAAATTTGAAGGTTGTTATCATGGCCACGGAGATTCTTTATTAGTTAAAGCAGGATCCGGTGCATTAACGCTTGGTGTACCCAGCTCGCCTGGTATCCCTCCTGAACTCGCCGAATACACAATTACCTTAACCTACAACAATATTGAGGAGGTTGAACAAGTTTTTGAAAAAGTTGGCGAAGAAATTGCTTGTGTAATTGTTGAACCGGTTGCTGGCAACATGAATTGCATTCCACCAGTAAAAGGTTTTTTACAAGGTTTACGAAGGCTTTGTTCGGAATACAAGGCAATATTAATCTTTGATGAAGTAATGACTGGGTTTCGTGTCGCACGCGGTGGCGCACAACAACTTTATAAGGTTATCCCCGATCTAACTACTCTAGGTAAAATACTAGGTGGTGGGATGCCAGTAGGCGCTTTGGGTGGTGAACGTAAAATTATGGAATCACTTGCTCCTACAGGTCCGGTTTATCAAGCGGGGACATTGTCCGGCAATCCAATTGCCATGACAGCAGGTGTGACCACACTTAAATTAATCTCTGAAAGAGGTTTTCACGACCAATTACATCAAAAAACCAAATTACTTGTCGAGGGTATATTGGGTGCAGCAAAAGATAATAATATTCCACTTACTGCTAATTATGTTTGCGGGATGTTTGGATTATTTTTCACAGAAGAGGAAAATATTTCAAATTTCTCACAACTAACCTCATGCAATCTAGGCCAATTCAAAAAATTCTTTCATAGCATGCTCGATTATGGCGTGTATTTGGCTCCTTCCTCTTATGAAGCTGGATTCATCTCAAATGCGCATACCGATGCAGATATAGCTCGCACGATAGAATTAAGCTCACAAGCGTTTGACTCACTATAGACAAGCCAAAAAATAGACATGCTCTGTGTATGTTTATTTTTCTTTTCTGCTAAATTAGTGCCTAATTGCTACAAATATACGCCACACTAAAATTGCAATTTGCAGTATCTGACTTACCAGGCTTCATGCCATCATTTACATATTAATAATCGTGCAAAAGGGTAACGCATCTCCTCCCGAAGATAAGTGGCTAGTTGGTCTACTGCTAAGTGTTTTGGCATTAGCGCTTACATCAAATAGTGCCTGGTCAGAATCTGAAGGCTATGGTCCACCAGGACAACTCTATTCAGTAGGAGAGCACAGACTGCATTTGTTCTGCGTAGGCGACGGCGAACAAACTATTATATTCGATTCTGGTGTGGGCGGTAATTATCTTGATTGGGTTCAAGTACAACCCAAAGTCAGTAAATTTACGCGAGTATGCAGTTATGATCGCGCAGGCTATGGGTGGAGTGAAGCCGGTCCACGCCCACGTATCAGCTCGGTGATTGTTGATGAACTGCGCTCGCTTCTACAAGCCGCTGAAATCACTCCACCATACATATTAGTAGGGCACTCCTTTGGCGGACTCAATATCCAAAACTTTGCAGGCCGATTCAACACCGAGGTATCCGCATTGGTATTGGTTGATGCAGTGCATCCAGAACAATTTCAACGCTTTGAAGAAAATGGTATCGAAGTGCCAGTAGCGAATTCACGACGCATCATGTTGGGAAGCAGAGAGCAAGTCACATATGGTATACCCGAACAATTGCATGATATTGCGTTTTTATTGGCACGCGAAGAGAAAGCAATGGGTGCAATGTATAACGAAGTGCGCAATATGCCAGAGAGTTCAGCAACCACAGCGAATCTTGACATGCCCGATGTGCCAATAGTCGTCATTAGTCATGGCGAACGTGTTTGGGAAGAAAAACCGTTAACCAATAATATGGAACAAGTCTGGCAAGAGTTACAGACCGAATTGGCAAACAAAAACGGTTATAGCAAACAAATCATTGCAGACAGTAGCGGACATCAAATTCAGCTTGACCAGCCACATTTAATTATCGATGTTATTAAAGAACTTGTAACCCAACCCACTACCAAGTGAAGCCACTTATGCTATCAAAAAATATTTACCCTATATTATTTCTGGTAACCAACATTATATTTACGACTTGTGCTGCAACAACTTCAAGTATTTCTTGCGCTGATAGCAAAGACTGGCAGTGTCTTCTTGAAAACGCTACGCAAAAAGCAAACGATATTATTGAACCAGCTCATCGCGAACTACTTTTAGCATCTATTGCAGCAACGTATGCGCAACTCAGTGAGCATAAAAAAGCACTTGCTCTAATCGAGAAAACAGATGATGAAGTGCGTCTCGGCAATCAATTCGTTCAAGCAAGCGTTTTAGGTGACGCAGCATTGGTGCAAGGGTTAAGCAATAACAATTATGAAGCCAAACAGCTAAGTGACAAAGCCAGTATCCTTGCACGCTCTGTGCCCAGCATGTATGAACGTGCAACCCTTCTCATTGGAATCGCCATAAACCAAATCGAAATTGGCCATCTAGAAGGCGCTGGACTAAATATTAACGAAATTGGGCGATATGCACATGGCGCACGCGAGAATCAGGGGCGCGCCGTGCTTTCAGCGTCGCTTGCATGGTTGCACGCCAAGATGAAAAACATAGAAGCTGCCAAGGTGGAGATTAAATCCCTGACTAAGGAGCTAGAAATCATCCCTACCGGAGTACCAAGTGCGGCTGCCCTAGCCTATCTCGCAGCAGCCGAGAGTCTAGTGGGGGAATCAGATACCGCTCAGCAACACTTGTCGAGAGCACATAAGATTGCGAATGCCATCAAACACCCTCAAGATCAGGTTTCGGCCCTGACGATCGTGTTAGATGCGCGCTTGGAAATGAACACCTATGATAGAAATTCCGGCACTAAGCTAGATCGTGACGCATATGCGCTAATCGAAAAATCGGATAAGTTGGGCAATGCAGATATGAGTATCTTTGCGCTTAGTGTCGGTGCACGCGCTCTCGCTGCACTTGATGCTAACTAGAAGAAAGGCTGAGTATCTATAGCGTGGATATGTAGAGCATTTCGACTAACTCAATTCCGCAAATAATTCATTTGCAACATTCATTGCATTAAAAGCTGCGGGATAACCAATATATATCGTCATCTGAATAATAAGTTGTTTGATTTCATTTTTCGTCATCAAATCGTTTACCAATGCACCACGAATATGCCAACGCAACTGTGGCAAGTTCCCAGAAGTGACTAAAGATGCAATTGTTGCAATTTTGCGTGACTTTTGATCCAGTGATTCATCGGTATACATGTCTGCGAAACCATGCTCAACGACGAACTGCAATAGTTCTGGAGAGTTTGCTTCCGCTGCAGTGATGCCATCCGCACCTAAATGCAACTCTGCTAATGGTTTACCTTGATCAAATTTTTTACTCATTTTACTTGCTCTTCGAAATTTAGAATTGCTATTTTTTTATAAAGACTTAACTGTATTTTACGCGTGCTTCATCTTTCAAATCTCTTGGAATCAATAACAACGCTAACCCGACTAAAATAGGTAAAATCACCAGATCATCAAGCTGGCCAAGTATTGGGATAAAATCTGGAATCAGGTCAATTGGTGAAACAGCATACATGACTGCACCCATTAGTAACCACTTAGCGACTCTGGGGGTGCGAACATCTTTTGCAAGCACGTGATAAATATTTAGCTCTCGTTTTAAAGATTGCAGCATGTTTACTATAACTTAAGCAACTGACTCGTTGAATTCAAAAAAAACACTATCCTAACCTTGGGTTCAAGCAATCCATAGTCAGGAATACGGCACCAAACATGTAACGACAAAATGCATTTGAACTATTTTTCTATTTCTTGATAAGCCTCAATCTTAAACCTAGGCGAGCAAATAGTTAGAAATATTAAATCATTTCTTCCAGTATTAGTAATCCTTTGCGGACACATAGGAGGAATGATTACTACATCTCCTTCTTGAACTTTTTGTGGGGGTAAAGAACCAATCTCAGCTAGACCTTTGCCCTCTATAATTACATAGCGCTCGGTTATATTTTTTAAGTGATGCAGCTTAGTAGTTTCTCCAGACTCTACCCTTGCCCTCGCAATTGATAACTCTGGATCATCATCAGAATTAGAGATTTCAACGATATGACAACCCTCATCGAAATAAAATTCATTAGATAATTCAAATAGTTTAATGAATGATTGCATCAATTTTTACACTTTAAGTATTTTTTTAAATTCTATCTTTTAATCTTTAACTGTTTCACAGAAAGCCCTCGCATAAATATCATGAGGACTTGCTCCCGAATCATTAATCTTTATTTGATATGCTTTTATAAACAAAAATGTGCTTTAGCTATTTAGCGCAGTGTTTAAATTAAGTGATTCAGGCCGTCTGGTGTTGCCCATATAATTTAGCGTACAGTCCGTTTGCACTGATCAATTCATCATGGCCACCTTGTTCAGTCACTTTTCCATCCTCAAATACATATACTGTATCAGCTTGTTTGACTGCACTGAGACGATGCGCCACGATAATCATGGTTCGACCTTTTAGATAATCTGCCAATGCATAATGAAGTTTGGCTTCAGTTTCTGCGTCCAAGGCAGATGTGGCTTCGTCTAATATAACAACTTGCGGATTCGTTAGTGCCATTCTTGCAATGGCAATGCGTTGGCGTTGACCTCCAGATAAGCGAATTCCATCAACGCCTATTAAACTATTTAGACCCCTTGGCATATCTTGTACAACATCTTTTATTTGCGCTACTTCAAGTACACGCCATAACGCTGCATCAGGAACTTCTCTCCCCAGCGTTAAATTCATACGTACTGTGTCATTAAATAATGCCGGATGCTGCAATACACAGGCTACATGTTCACGCACTACTTCCATGCCTATACGTGATACTGGCACCCCATCAAATTTTATTTCTCCGAATAAAGGTGGATATAACCCTAGCAACACTTGCACAAGAGTGGACTTACCACCTCCACTAGCTCCTACTAAGGCAACTTTTTCGCCTGCTTGTATAGAGAGATTGACGCCATCCAATACATAAGGTCCATCCCCATAGGCAAATTTAATATTGTCGATCTGCACACTGACTGCATGTTTGCCACTAAATGGGTTTTCTAGGTGTGGGTAATGTGGTTCTCGTGGCAAGTAAAGTAGCTCATTGATACGTCCCAAAGCTGCTTTAGCGCCATAAAATGAGTATTGAATACTCAAGATTTCTTGCACAGGGGCCATCATAAACCACAAATAACCAAACACTGCGATCATCTCGCCAATGGTTAAATCGGTTAGTAACACCATTGCCATACTCACCGCACGAAAGATATCGAATCCTATTAAAAATACGGAGAACGACAATCGATTCGCTGCATCACTTTTCCATGAAAATGCTGAAGAATGCGCTTTTAGTTCTTCCGCATTTTTTTTAACACGATCTAGATAATAACTTTCACGATTACTCGCACGGATTTGCTGTATTCCATCCAATGTTTCAGTTAGAGATTGTTGAAATTTCTCAAACGCCTTATTTTCTTTTTTCTTTAAAGTCTTAACCTTTTTGCCAATAGCCATAGTGATATAAATCACTAGTGGGTTTACAAACAATATAAACAGTGCCAATTGCCAATGCAGCCAAATTAATACACCGGCCACACCAATAATCATTAATGCTGCAACTAGAAATTTGCTAACTGTTTCCCCAGTAAATTGATCTACTGTATTTAAGTCGGTAACAAATTTAGAAGAAACTGCTCCTCCCCCTAGCGTTTCATATTCTGACATGGCTACAGATTTAAGACGATTGAGCAACTGATAACGAATACGGTAAGTAATGTCTTTTGCGATACCGACAAACTTTTTTGTCTGCCAAACATTCAGGGCTAGATAAATTAAACGAAGCACGATGCAAATTATGGTTAGTGCCACAATATAGAGGAAAGGACCATGCAATGCTTCGGGAAAAAACTTGTCAACCGTGGTAACTACTTTTCCTGGTTTATTTAATAGCACCTCATCAATTAACAGGGGGATAAGTAGTGGTACAGGTATGCTTGCCAAAACTGCAAATGTGGCAATGATGTGGGCAGCTATTAGCTCTTTTTTATGCGATAACGCCATGTGAAGCACATGACGCACAGTATAACGTTTTGGATTTTGATCGATGCTTTTTGAGCTAGACATTAAAGCACCAATACAATGTTATGCATATTTCGCATTATGTTTTTCAATATCTGCATGAATACATATATTTAAATTTCATTCGATCTCTGCTTTTCAATGTCTGCGTAAAAATATACATCTATGCTTCATTTGATTTGTTTTTTTCGATTTCTGCGCGAACCTGGTCCATATCCAGCTCCTTAGTTTTATCGAGTATGTCTTCTAGTTGTGCAGGAGGTAAGGCGCCAGCTTGTGAATACAATAATATTTGCTCACGAAAAATCATGAGCGTTGGAATGGAGCGTATATTACATGCCTGCGCCAATTCTTGTTGCTCCTCAGTATCCACTTTGGCGAAGACTATATCGTTATGATTTTCTGATGCGGTTTCAAAGGTAGGTGCAAATGATTTACATGGCCCACACCAAGACGCCCAAAAATCGATGATTACAGTATCATTATTTTCAATCGTATCGTTAAAATTTTCCTTTGTTAAGGCAATCGTTGCCACGATATTCTCCTTGAATGTTATAAAAATTTAGCTTCTTGCATAGCCTCTTTAAGATGATGCAAGCGTACTATATGATCATCAATCTCTAAAAGGCGTTGCTTAATTGACAATTGCAGTGGTAACAGTTCAGTAAGACGAGCTCCCACCCACCCAGCATACTCGTAGTTCGCCGGCAAGCTAGAATAGGGTTCACCAACTTCAGTTATGATACGTTGTAACAATAACCTCAATAACTCAAATTCCTCAGGCAAAGTGGAATCAGGATCTTGCTCTACTTCTACTATTTGACCTACAACCAGTTGATTAGATTCAACACGTGTTGTCTCAATATGTATTTTACTTTCACCATAAGCTGTAATGCCTAAAAAACCATCGGGCAAGGTCTCCCAATCGCTAATCCGACATAAAGTACCCGTTTTATACACTTGAGCTGATATTCCAGATTCACTCCCACGCTTGATTAATACGATGCCAAAACCATGTTCATCTCGCATACAATCTTTCACCATATCAAGATAACGAGGCTCAAAAATTCGCAATGGTAGTGCCCCACCAGGAAATATCACTGTATTCAGTGGAAACAGTGGAAGTTCTTGCAGCTTTGAAGACAACTAATATTCTTTAGGCTTGCATAAAGCCGAAATTTATCAATACATTGATATTACACTGGTTAAGCAGCTTTATCAGCTGCTGCCTCGTGAGCTGACAATCGTTTTACTAGTGAATGAGCAACTGCTTTATAGAATTGTGCTTGCAGTGTATAGGACATTTTATCTAAATCAGAAGTAGTAATTTTCATTAACAACATATCTGTACTAGCCATAATACTAGTAGTCCGATGTTCATGCCGTAACAAGCCTAGCTCACCAAAACAATCACCTTCTGCTAAAGATTTTACCGGCTCATTAGCTTTAAATACTGTGGCTTGTCCACCCACTATCAGATAGAAGGTATGGTCAATTTCACCTGCCGATAAAATTGTTTCATCTTCGTTTATGCGCAGCCATGTAGCTACATCAACAAATTCTGATAACTGTTTTTGGTTAAATTCTTGGAAAAATCTAAGCATACCAGCTTGCTCAGTATTTACTTTCTTTACTATTTCACTTTCCTCATAACGTAGTGCTACATCCACGCTTTGCAAGGCAGATGCAAAATCTGCTGCTGCAGGATATCGTTGCTCAGGATCTTTAGCTAAAACCTCGTCGAGTATTGGTTGCAATATCATTGCGTGTTCAATGTTCAAGCTGTGTAATGATTCAGGTTGTTCATGCAATATTTTGTACATCAAGGTGTGTACATTATCCGCATTAAACGGCTTCCTTCCCGTAAGTAGCTCATACAACACCACACCTAATGCGAATATATCTGTCCATGGTCCTACATCATGTTCTTCGATTTGTTCTGGTGCCATATAAGAGGGCGACCCAAATAAGCCGCTGGACATGGTATCGATTCTGTTACGTACTTTTGCAACACCAAAATCAACAATTTTTACATTGCCATCATCAGTTAGAAGAATATTTCCAGGTTTAATATCACGATGAACTACGTCTTTACTATGCGCATATTCAAGTGCCTTACAACATTTAAAAATGATATCAATAACTTTTTCAACTGGAATACTTTCACCGGCCTCAAGCAATTTGGCCAAGCTATTTGCCTCTATATATTCCATCACAATATATGTCTGGCGATCGCCCACACCTGCATCATATACAGACACGATATTTGGGTGTTGTAATTTACCTACTGCACGTGTTTCTAGAAAAAAAGAATTACGGACTTGTTGTGAATTTTCATTGCCGTCTTGTTGATCAGGAAATGTACTAACTTTGATAGCTACCTCACGATCTAAAAAAGGATCATGTGCTTTATATATAGTTCGATACTTGCCCTCATGGATTGCCTCTTCGAGCTGATATTTACCTATCTTATCGCCTGAAGATAAGCTACGACGTTTTCTATGGTTACGCATTTTAATGAGCAGAGACTGCTATTAGTGCAGAACAGAAGATTCGCGATTTGATAGCTGTAAAACTAGTCTTGCTGACAAATCTTCAAAACTACCATTACTTAAAATTAAAATGTTGTCACCTTTGTTTACCTCATGTAACAAGTCAGTGATAATCTCATTAACTGTAGAAAAAACCTTACACTCAGGCTGCATTTGATTCGCTACTTCTTGAATCGACCATTGAAGATCATTTGGCTCAAACATAAAGACTTTATCTGCATCTTTAAATGCATGCGCTAATTGATTGGCGTGAATTCCTAGACGCATTGTGTTAGAACGAGGTTCAAACACAGTAACAATGCGGCCTTGTGGACGTTGATCCCTAAACGCAGAAATTGTGGCTGCAATTTCTGTTGGATGATGAGCAAAATCATCGTACACACTAATTTGATTGAAAGTCCCTTTATACTCTAAACGACGCTTGACACCTGAAAACGATGCCAATGCTTGTAATGCATCTTCAACAGCTACACCCGCATGTTGTGCAGCAGCAATCGCGGCAATTGCATTTGCGATATTATGCCGACCAAATAATTTAAGAACGCCTACTCCTCGTGGTTTACCATGTTGTCGCAGAGCAAACTGTGAGCTACGCAAGTCAATATCTCCTGCAAACCAAGTGGCCGAGGAATCCATAGCTGAAAAAGATTCGGTTGGAGTCCAACATCCCATTTCAATTACATCTCGTATGTTTTGATCATCTTGGTTTATGATAATAAGCCCCTGACTTGGTAGTATTCGTAACAGATGGTGGAATTGGCGCTTCACATCATCGATGTTGTCAAATATATCGGCGTGATCAAATTCTAAATTATTTAACACAAGGGTATGAGGACAGTAATGTATAAATTTTGACCGCTTATCAAAAAAAGCAGTGTCATATTCATCTGCCTCGATCACAAAGAACTTGGATGCACCTAATCTTGAAGAAATATCAAAATTCTGCGGCACGCCACCAATCAAGAAGCCTGGTTGTAACCCAGCATGTTCTAAGATCCACGCAAGCATACTAGTGGTTGTGGTTTTGCCATGTGTTCCAGCTACCGCTAATACCCAACGTCCTAGTAGTACGTTATCGTGTAGCCATGCAGGACCAGAGGTAAAAGGAATATGGTTATTTAATAAATATTCAGCCATATCATTACCGCGCGCCATCACATTGCCAACAATGATCTGATCAGGCATAGGATAAAGATGATCAACTGAATATCCTGTCTTAAGTTCGATGCCTGCCATTTCAAGCTGCGAACTCATAGGTGGATACACATTAATATCCGAGCCAGAAACTTCGTGTCCTAGCTGCTTGGCAATAATGGCTAAGCTACCCATGAAGGTGCCGCAAATACCGAGAATATGTATATGCATTAAGTGGGTGTGTTTCCAGCTATAAATAAATCAAGAATAATAAAATTTAATAAAACATAGGCAACACTAATAGCTATTCCATAACTCATTAAGGATGACAAAGCCTTACTAAAAATATACCCATAAACAATTACTACCCATACAATAAGCGCAAAAATAGTGAGACTAAAAAACATATTTGCTGTCTCTCCTAACTTAAAATAAGTCAAAGAGTAAATGCTAGGAAGTGACACGGTACTAATTATAGTATCCGTACCTAACATAGCACTGAATGTTTGCAAAAAACGTTCTGGTTTTTTTAATAACAAAATTTTTGTAAATGCGAACGCGAAAAATAAAACTGCAATACTAGACAGACCTGCAGTTTTTAAGTTGTTAGCAATCGAACCAATCAATAGTGAAATTACTAAACTGATCGCAATTATTAAACTCAAAAGCACATAAGAATGTGGCAATTCTTCTGGCCCTTCACGCAATAGACAAATATTGAAAAGTGTTTTTAGTAGTTTGAACATTGTATGCGTATGAAATAGTCGTAATAGGTAAATATTAAGCCTGCAAAACTCCGTATACACCTCGCTTAGATGGCGCTAACATCCAATCACGAAGGTGATCAATTTCCGGCGTACCATTTAGAATTTCAACAGATTCACCTTCTCGTAACTGCCTAAATGCTTGTTCTAATTTTCGATAACGCTCACCTCTTATACCTGCACGTCGCAAACCGACAGAATTTAAACGATAATGACGCACTGGATCGCCACCCAATAAACAATATGGCATAACATCTTTTCGAACCGGTGTAAAACCTGCAACCATGGCTAAGGTACCAATACGAATAAACTGGTGAGTACCGACATGTCCACCTAAATTTGCCTTATCACCAATTACAATATGTCCGCTCAACCCTACATATGCTGTCAACACCACCTCGTCTCCTAATTGACAATCATGCGCTACATGCGAGTAACTCATTAAGAAGCAATTGGAGCCAATACGCGTAGGAATATTAGGATTAGTAGAACGATGTACTGTGCAGTTTTCTCGAATGATGTTTTGATCACCAACCTCAACCCAGGTTTCTTCACCGGTAAATGAAACATCCTGGGGCGCCCCCCCTAATACAACTTGTGCATGTACGTGATTATTAACACCAAGCTTTACATAGGAATGCAAGACACATTGTGGGCCAATTTCAGTTCCAGATTTAATTACTACATGGTCTTCAATCACGCAAAACGGCCCGATTTTTACATCAGAGTCAATCTCTGACTTTGCAGAAACAACAGCGGTAGGATGAATATTTGGCAAGCTGAATTACTTATTCTATAAAAGAGAATGAGCTCGATTTTATAGAAAAATTAAAAATAGTTCTTGTTATTTTAATCGAAGGTTATTTTTATGCCCATGTGCTTGAACTTTTATTCATTTTAGCAAAATATTGTTGGGTAGCATCTATCAATTTTTGTTGTTCCAAATTAATTGGACTCTCTACTTTGGCTACTTGCTGCATTAGTGACAATAATGATCTCACTTGTACCTCCGTAAATTTAGAACCACTTTGTTCTAGAATTTTATTGATATTATCGACTAAATATATTTCATCTCTAAGAAGATACGAACTCGCGAGCAATTGATCTGAGGCCTGATCTTGCGTTAAGTGAAAATCATGCTCATAGATAGAGACGAGTGCTTGTTTTTGTTCAGCACTGATTTCTCCCTCACACTTAGCGACACCTAGTAATAGCAGTGCGGCTACATCAAGCGGCTCCGATAACTTGTAAATCGGTTTAGTGTCATGTTTATTGCGCCATTGACTGCGTCGATTCCATAGAAATGGATTTAATGAATTAATATTAAATCCAGATCTTTGTAAGGCGACTATTGCCCATATTAAACCACCCAATGCGGTAATTACACTTAGTATGATATGCATGGACTTTCCCTAAAAATTAATTCACTCGCAATTTAATCCGAGTAAATAAAATCAAGTCTAATTTGCAATTTTTGAAATGTAATTTGTCCAAATTAATTGACTATATCCATCAAATTCTAAAAATTTAAGTCCGACTATATAGCGAACTTGAGAAGTACGATTTACAGAAATCACTCTTGTTCTGCAATGGATATTATTGACTAAGCCAGTAGCCTCAGGGATTTTAATTTGGATATTCGCGGTAATATTTTCGCCAGGCGTAACTTGTATATATTGATGTAAGATACTGCCAGCAACTGGTCCATCGCATGTAAGGCGTATACCTGCAAGCGATATTTCAATGGATGTCGCATTTTCAAATGTATTTCCGCCCATTTCAATTTCAACAGGCAACACAGCTCGATAACGTGCTACGGCTCTGCGCTCACCCTTCATTATGATTAACCCTATGCCTACTTTTTCTCGGCATAAAATTTGAAAAAAATGTCAACATCAAAAAACTATCTGATAAGCCTTATCTATTGTCAATCTAACTCATTTTGCAATAAAGCCAATAAGTCTTTTTCATTTAATACGGTAACGCCAAGCGCATCTGCCTTAGTTAATTTTGAACCCGGATTCACCCCCGTAATCACGGCGGTAGTTTTCTTTGACACACTACTAGTAACTTTTGCACCTAATGATTTAAGGTGTGATGCGGCTTCTGTACGACTGAAATTCTCCAAACTACCTGTGAGTACATAGGTTTTGCCCGCAAGACGGCTTTTTTGTTTTGTTGATGCAGCTTTTTTTTCCCAAGTTATTCCAACATTAATTAGTCCTTGTATGACTTCTCGGTTATGTAATTGTTTGAAAAATGCTGAAATGTTTTGTGCTACAACGGGTCCTACATCTGGTACTACTTGCAATTCTTCTGTATCCGCATGCATCAAGGCATTTAAATCTTGAAAATGGTCAGCAAGCACCGCAGCGGTTGCTTCGCCCACTTCACGTATTCCCAAGGCATAGATGAAACGGGCAAATGTAGTTTTTTTACTGTCCTCAATCGCAGTTAATAAATTTGTTGTAGATTTTTCACCCATACGCTCTAGCGCAACAACTTGTTGCTTATCCAAATGATATAAATCTTTAACGCTTGAAATCAGTCCTGCATCAACGAGTTGATCAACCAGCTTGTCACCCAATCCCTCAATATCCATTGCGGCACGTGATGCGAAGTGTTTAATTGCACCTTTACGTTGCGCTGGGCAATATAAGCCTCCACTACAGCGAATAACGGCTTCGTCTTCAATTCGCACAATATCAGACTCACATTCAGGGCATTGGTTTGGGTCTTGCACGGGCTTATTGCGTTTTCTCCCAGGTTTTAAAACTGTTTTAACAACCTCTGGAATAACATCACCGGCACGTCTAACAATAACCGTATCACCCACACGCACATCTTTGCGTTTCACTTCGTCTAGATTGTGTAGCGTGGCATTACTCACAGTCACTCCACCTACAAACACAGGCTCTAATTTGGCCACAGGGGTTAACGCCCCAGTACGTCCTACTTGAAACTCAATGTGTAAGACTTGAGTAACAGCTTCTTGTGCAGGAAATTTGTGTGCTACCGCCCAGCGTGGTGCACGTGAGACAAATCCTAACTCCTCTTGTAGCGATAAGTCATTCACCTTATAGACCACACCGTCGATTTCATAATCCAGTGAGTCTCTTTTAGCTAATATTTTTTTGTAGTAATTTAAACAGCCTCTATACCCCGGTACTAACTCAACTTCTGGACATACTTTTAGACCCAAATTTTTTAAGAGCATTAACGATTCATATTGCGTAGTTACTGCAGAGTATTTATCAATTTTTGTGGCACTATAGAAATAAATATCTAAAGGCCTTTTTGCAGTGTTGCGTGGATCAAGTTGTCGCAAACTTCCCGCAGCTGCATTTCTAGGGTTAACAAATGTTTTCTCACCTTTATTTCGCGCTTGTGCGTTCATTTTTTCAAACCCTTTCTTTGGCATGAAAACTTCTCCACGCACCTCTAATATTTTTGGCATGCTTTTATATTTTCGTAAGCATAATGGCACTGATTTGATAGTGCGTATATTTGCCGTGATATCTTCCCCCGTCAATCCATCACCACGTGTCGCACCTCGAACCAACATCCCATTTTCATATATCAAACTCACTGCCAATCCGTCTAGCTTTGGTTCCGCGGTGTAATCAATGTTGATATCTCTTTTCAAACGATCTTTGATTCTAATCTCAAAGGCTTCTAATTCTTCTTCATTAAACACATTACCCAGAGATAGCATGGGTACTCCATGTTTTGCCGGAAGAAATGCATCAAGTGGTTTCGCACCTACGCGTTGTGTTGGAGAGTCTGCTGTAATTAGCTTTGGATGCGCGGCTTCAAGTTTTTGCAAAGCGCGCAAAAGTTTGTCGTATTCGGCATCAGGTATCGAGGGTTCATCTAATACATAGTATGAATAATTATGTTGCTGAATCTCTTCTCGCAACTTTTTTATTTTTTTTATAACGGAATCAGCCATTACACCTTTAATTCCTTACCTAAGGAAGAATACAGGTATCCTGATCAATACGGACACTGTAAATCAGTTTTAAGCCCGACGTGAGAATTTTAAACTGAAAAGTTGCACTTCTTCTTGTAAGTGCGCAATGGTTTGTGGACTTAATCGACTACGCGACTCATCAAGTAAATCACCATTTAGACGATCAGCAAATTTTCTTGCGGCTTCAAGCATGATATTAAAAGCCTTTAAGCCCTCTTCAGGCCCGGGCAAATTCATGACAAAGCTAAGACCTGGTGTATCAAATTCATCCATTGCATTTAGATCAAAGGTGCCAGGCTTTACTATGTTAACAATACTATAGAGAGATTTTTTGCCACTAAAACGTTCAACATTCTTATGAAATACGCGCATGTTGTCATATTCAAGACCAAGCTCTTTAACAAGATTAACTATACCTTTGCCTTTAAACTTTTGTGGATGCCGAGCCACAACATGTAACACTACCAATTTTTCTTCTTGTTTGGATTCTTCTGGTTCTTGTTCATTTAATAAGCTTGGCTGATGTTTAAAAGTTGACTTTTTTATTCTTGGCGAGTCAGCAATATCTTTACGCACTAAATTACTTAAGTCATTCAATTCTTCTTGAACTTCTTCATCTTTATCTTTGTCTTTTTCTTTGTATCTACCTAGTTCAAGAGCCTGATCTAATTCAAGTGGATCGGGCAATTCATTCGTTTCAAAATTAAATTCATCATTCTCGTGTCTGCGCGCAGTCCATTTGAATTTACCAAGGAAGTACAGTGCTACTAACACTGCAATTCCAATTAGTAATAATGCAATACGTAATTCTACTGCCATATGAATCGCGTCGTTACGCGTTAATAAATTTTGTTAGGTAGGAAACTATGAGGCTGCAGCCATTTCCGCCGCTTCATCGACATCAACCGATACAATTCGTGACACACCTGGCTCATTCATTGTAATCCCTAACAACTGATTAGCATATTCCATAGTATTCTTATTATGTGTGATGTAAATAAATTGCACTCGATCACTCATATCTTTTAAAAGTTCACAATATCGTGCGACATTAGCGTCATCCAATGGAGCATCCACCTCATCCAATAGACAAAATGGAGCTGGATTGAGTTCAAATAATGAAAATACTAAAGCAACTGCAGTAAGCGCCTTCTCTCCACCCGACATAAGCTGAATCGATGAAAGTCTTTTACCAGGTGGGCGTGCCATAATCGATACACCTGTAGTCAATAAATCATCACCAGTCATTTCCAAGAATGCCTTACCGCCTCCAAATAATCGTGGATACATTCCTTGTAGATGGCTATTTACACTTTCAAAAATATCTTTGAATCGATCTTTAGTTTCTTTATCAATTTTACGGATTGCGGTTTCGAGTATCTCTAATGCATTAGTTAGATCCTCATATTGGCGATCTAAATATTCTTTGCGCTCGTTATGTTCTTCGTATTCACCAATAGCAGCAAGATTTATTGGTCCCAAGCGTGAAATTTTGCGCTCAAGTGAATGTACCTTTTCTTCCCATTCCTCAAGAGTGGCTTCTTTAGATAAATCCTGTAATAAAGATTCGGGCGATACATCGTACTCATCCAACTGTTCTTTAACTGTTGTGCTACGTACTTTAGCCTCTTGCCAAGTAAGCTGTAATTCATTCAGTTCATTACGGAATTCTTCTAGTTTGCGCTGAATTTCGACATTATTTTCTTGTTTAGCACTTATCAATTCTTCAGTTTGCTGGGCCACATTTCGTGCATCTGCCAAGCTATGCTCTATTTTAACTCGTTGGTCTACAAGATCTTTTAGTTGTTTGTTTAATTCTTCAAGTGGAGCACTTCCTTCTTGAATAGATTCTTGCAAAGATCGAGTGCGCTGCTCTAACTGCTTTGCTTGTTCTTTCATGCGTTTTAATGAAGTTTGCGTTGCACTTAATGAGCTTCGATACGATTCCAAATTTAGTGCAAGTTTATGTGAGGATTCGCGCCGCTCTACCTCTTCGCTGCGTGCGCCATCTAAATGAATTACAGTATCATCACGTTGTTTTATTAATATGTCACGTTCACCACTAAATTTATTAAGAACAATTTCTGCTTTCTGTTTCTCTTCAACCGACTCATCCAACTCTTCTTTTGCTTGTTGAATTTGACGTTTAACTTCTTCAAGATAATCTTGCAACTGCTCTTCTTGTCTTGATACATGCTGCTGTTCACTTTCCCAACCTGCCATTTCAGCTTCTGCGTGAGCATGTTGTTTTTGCGCATCGCTATAGCTGGTTTGAACGCGATCCCTTTCATTTTCATTTTGATACAACTCGTGCTGACATGTTTCTAATTCAGAAACCAATTTTGCAATTTGTTCTTGTTGAGAGGAGACTGCCTTCTCCAATAGCTGAATTTCACGCTTACGCTGCAATACATTGCCCTTATTTGCTGCAATACGAGAAATACGCAACCAATTTCCACCCATCCACACACCGTTTTTAGTAATAACAGATTGTCCAGGCTCAAGGCTTTCCCTCTTTTTAAATGCACTGTTTATATCTCTGGCAACTAATACATTGCCAAGTAGATCCGTCATATCAACTGGTGCTTTCACCTTAGAAACAAGCGTGCCATCTATGACAGTAGATTGATTAGATTTACCTTGATCCAACATCATCAAGCGTCCCGTTTTAATATTGTCAAGTGAGCTCGCGGTTTGCTCAATATCTTTAATACACACCGCTTCTAAATAATCGCCTAGAACAGTTTCAACAGCAGCTTCCCAGCCTGGCTCTGTTTTAATCTTGTCCATCAAACGTGGCGCTGTGCTTAATCCTTTTTGTTCCAGCCACTGACTAACGGCTTGACCTTCTTCGCCTAACACAATTCTCTGTAATGCCTGCAAAGAAGCAAGTTGCTTTTGCATAGTTTGTAACTTTTCACGCGCTTGCTCTATCAGCACTGTAAGCTTTTGCCTAGTATCACGACCTGTGTTAATTTTTTTAGCCAACTCAACAATTTGAGGAGAGATGAATTTTAGCATTGTGCTAGTCTCATCCACTCGAGATGCCATATCTTTAGACTGTAGAGACGATCTTTGTTTTTTAAACTGATGCATATCTTCAAGCAATTTATCTTTTCGATCAGCGAGCTTCTCAAGATGTTCTTCAAGATATTGAATACGTGAAGCCTCGACCTCTATTGTATGAGTCGGTTCCGCAATTTTTGCTGTCAATGCCTCCCAAGCTTCTTGCCAAGAAGCCATTTTTGATTCTACCTCACTAAGAATCTGAGTATTTGAATTTAATTCTTCACGCGCAGCCATCAATTTCGGTTCAGTCTCAAGAATTTTAGCTTCTAACTCCGCGGCCTTTGCTTGCTCGTCATTTAATGTTTGTTCTGCTTGTGCCCATGTCAGTTGCACTTGTTTTAATTCTTCGTCATAACGACTATTCAATTCTTTAACATGATGAATAGATTGCTCGACACGAGAAATTTCCCCACCTAACTTGTAATAACTACCTTGGACTTCATTAAATTTTTCAGTGTCTTCGGCATATTGTTGGCGTAATTTTTCAATTTCAGCTTCGATGGCACGAATCTCTGCCACCACTTTTTCGATTTCAGTTTGTTTTTGCTCGGTGGAATGTTTGCGCAGTTGAACTTCATGTTGATGTGCTTGCCATCGTAACGCCAATAATTCCGTTTTGACATGGCGATCTTCAGCCTTTAACACCTTATAGCGTTCTGCGGCCTTTGCTTGTCGTTGCAAGTGTTCTATGCGCTTAGTGATCTCTTCTATAACGTCGTTAAGCCGATCTAAATTTTCGCGGGTGTGACGAATTCGAATTTCAGTCTCTCGACGTCGTTCTTTATATTTAGAAATTCCTGCCGCTTCTTCTAAATAGATGCGCAATTCATCTGGCTTAGCATCTATCAATCTTGAAATCATACCTTGTTCAATAATCGCATAGCTGCGCGGGCCCAAACCAGTGCCCAAGAAAAGGCTAACGATATCTTTGCGTCGACACTTTGTACCATTTAAAAAATATTGTGATTGGCCATCACGTGTAACTTGCCGTCGCACTGAAATCTCAGTATAGGCAGAATATTCTCCACCTAATTTTCCATCGTTGTTATCAAAAATCAGTTCTATTGATGCTTGCCCTATGGGTTTACGTGTAGAGGAACCATTAAAAATTACATCTTCCATGGTGTCCCCGCGAATGTGTTTACTACTTTCACCCATGACCCAACGCACCGCATCAATGATATTCGATTTCCCACACCCATTAGGCCCAACAATACCGACCATAGTAGTTGGAAAGACAAGCGAAGTCGGGTCGACGAAAGACTTAAATCCCGACATTTTGATTGAACTGAGCCGCATCTATACTAATTCGCTAGAATAGGTTCATTGATAAATTGAGATATTAGAGCCAATGACTAACAACCATAAACATCATTTAGATACCTTTGAAAATCCGCAACGTGAAACCGACTATACAATTCGCATGCGCATTCCAGAATTTACCTGCTTGTGCCCATTAACGGGCCAACCCGATTTTGCCGAATTATTAATTGAATACGTGCCAGATAAATTATGTGTAGAGCTTAAAGCTCTTAAATTGTATATAACGTCTTTCCGAGACAAGGGTGCATTCCACGAAGCAATAACTAATGAAATTCTAAGCGATATTGCGTCATTGCTAAAGCCCCGTTTTATACGTATTACTGCCGACTTTAATGTGCGAGGAGGCATTTATACCCAGGTGACGGTAGAGCATCGTCAACCAGGGTGGCAGATTCAATCACCTGTTGAACTTCCTAATTCACTTTAAATACCTTTTTTAACATGTGAATTTAAAATAAGATCTTGAAATGATTTTTCAAGCTGTTAAAGGCGCTTCTTACATCATCAAGGGAGTTAGTTTGCTAAAACTTC
>JBFGJY010000024.1:0-36312 GCA_041576975.1 Gammaproteobacteria bacterium
ACTGAGATGGTGATGCCGGGGGATAACGTACAAATGACGGTCTCCCTGATTGCACCGATTGCGATGGAAGACGGGCTGCGTTTTGCGATTCGCGAAGGTGGGCGAACCGTGGGCGCGGGGGTTGTCTCGAAGATTATAGAGTGATGGTATTTAGAATATGGTGCGAAGCGGTGGGTCTCGAAGATTAATAAGTGAGTATTGCTCTAGGGGAATTTTTAAGCTAATTAAAAAAATAGTTTCGACTGTCACCAAAATCACGCTATACTTATTGGTTCGGCAATTGCAAGGTACTGACGATTTTAGGCCAGTAGCTCAATTGGCAGAGCGGCGGTCTCCAAAACCGCAGGTTGGGGGTTCGATTCCCTCCTGGCCTGCCAAATTGAGCAAAATCACGAACTACATCTACAAGTAGATAATTTAATAAATATGACAGGTAAAGCTGAAGCTACTGCAAGCGGCATGGATGTCTTTAAGCTGGCAGTATCGGCCGTGATACTGATTGTGGGTGTAGCCGCATTCTATATGTTTGCGGATCAACCATTGTTATATCGTGTGTTGGGTGTAGTGGCAACGGTAATTGTTGCAGCAATTATTGCATTAACAACGGCACGGGGTCGCTCACTTGCAAGTTTTATGCAAGACGCACGAACCGAGGTTCGCAAAATGGTTTGGCCTACAAGAGTAGAAACCTTACAGACGACCATTGTGGTGTTTATTGTGGTAGTAATTTTGGCCATATTTTTATGGATCATAGATCGCACATTAACTACCTTAATACAGTTTGTTATTAAATAAGAGTTTATAGATGTCTATGCATTGGTATGTAGTGCATGCGTACTCTGGATATGAGCACCAGGTAAAACGCTCTTTGACAGAACGTATTGAAAGATACGGTATGCAAGATAAATTTGCAGAAATCATGGTGCCAGTCGAAGAAGTTGTCGAAATGCGTGAAGGACAAAAACGCCGTAGCGAAAGAAAATTTTTCCCGGGCTACGTCTTAGTAAAAATGGAGATGGATGATGACAGTTGGCATCTTGTAAAAGATTGTCCAAAAGTACTTGGATTTATTGGTGGTTCATCAGATAAGCCTGCACCAATAACTGAAAAAGAAGCACAAAATATTTTACAGCGTATGCAGGAAGGCGTTGACCAACCCAAACCTAAAGTGCTGTTTGAGCCGGGAGAAGTGGTTCGTGTTACCGATGGGCCATTTAATGATTTCAATGGCGTAGTAGAAGAAGTGAATTATGAAAAAAGCCGAATGCTGGTTGCAGTACAAATTTTTGGTCGTTCAACACCAGTAGAACTTGGGTTTAGTCAAGTAGAAAAAGGCTAAACACCATTAATAACGGAATAAAAATGATATGGCAAAAAAAGTAGAGGCATATATAAAATTGCAAGTTCCTGCGGCAGATGCAAATCCTAGTCCACCAGTAGGGCCAGCACTCGGACAACATGGTGTGAATATTATGGAATTTTGTAAAGTTTTTAATGCACAGACTCAAAGTTTAGAAAAAGGCATGCCGGTTCCTGTAGTGATTACTGTTTATAGCGATCGAAGCTTTACATTTATTACAAAAACCCCACCTGCTTCTATTTTAATAAAGAAGGCAGCAGGCTTAAGTAAAGGCAGTGGGCGTCCAAATACAGATAAAGTAGGTAAAGTAAATCGCGCACAACTTGAAGAGATTGCAAAAACGAAAATGCCGGATATAACCGCCGCTGACATGGACGCGGCCGTGCGCACGATTGCTGGCAGTGCGCGTAGCATGGGAATAGATGTAGAAGGAATATAAAAATGGCTAAACCTGGAAAAAAATTACGCGCTGCACACGAAAAAGTGGAATCAGGTAAAACCTATGCTCCCACAGAAGCGTTTCAGTTAGTTAAAGAATGTGCCGCGGCTAACTTTAAAGAGTCTGTAGATGTGTGTGTGAATCTAGGTGTTGACCCAAGAAAATCAGACCAAGTTGTAAGAGGTGCGACAGTACTTCCAAATGGTACGGGTAAAACCGTACGTGTTGCAGTATTTGCCGAAGGAGATCAAGCAAAAGCTGCAAAGACTGCAGGTGCCGATCTAATAGGCTTGGACGATTTGGCTGAGCAAGTTAAAAAAGGGCAAATGGACTTTGATGTAGCTATTGCCACACCTGACACAATGCGTGTGGTAGGGCAGTTAGGTCAGATACTGGGGCCGCGTGGATTGATGCCGAATCCTAAAGTCGGTACGGTTACTGCCGATGTCGCTAATGCGGTCAAAAATGCGAAAGCTGGACAAGTGCGCTTTAGAACAGATAAAGGCGGGATTATTCATTGTTCTATAGGCAAAGTTGAATTTGATACATCCAAGCTGGAAGAGAATCTGAGGGCATTGGTTGCAGATTTAGTGAAAGCTAAGCCTGCTTCAGCAAAAGGAATCTACATTAAGAAAGTTACGGTTTCATCTACAATGGGGGCAGGCATTAACGTAGATCAAACTGCACTGGTATAAATTATTTTGGATAGAAGTTACTAATTTTGTTTTTGGCTTTTATTTGCATATAAAAATTGGGTGTTGTTTGTTTATAACAAGCAGCTGTCCAAGACCGTAGGTGCAACATCAATTTAGATTGGAGTTGCTTAATGAGGAAACTTGGCCTACGTAGACTGTGTTACCCAAATCAGGATCTTCCTGAGTTGGTTGCACTGTAAGGGAATATGTTTGCTGAATAGCAAATGTATTGTTGTAAGTAATACCTTGTGTGAAGTGATAACTCAGAGGACCCAACTGTGGCCTTACAACTTGAAGAGAAAAAGGCGATCGTATCTGAAGTGATGCAAGTTGCAACGGTTGCGCATTCTGCTATCGCATCCGAGTATCGTGGACTTACTGTAAGTGAATTAACTGAACTTCGAGCAAAAGCACGTGAGCAAGGAGTCTACTTAAAAGTAGTGAAAAATACTCTTGCAAAGCGAGCACTAGAGGGTACTCCCTATGAATGTATGCGCGAAGGCTTAGTTGGGCCACTTATGTTGGCGTTTTCGCAAGAAGATCCAGGTTCTGCTGCTCGTTTAATTAAAGACTTTACTAAAGATAATGGGTTGCTTGCAGTAAAGATGATCTCAATTGGCGGCGAACTTTTAGAAGCCTCCGAATTGATAAGGTTATCCAATTTACCAAGCAAAGATCAGGCAATTAGTATGGTGATGGCAGTTATGAAAGCACCAATTGAAAAACTTGTGCGTACATTGGCAGAGCCCCATGCGAAATTGGTTAGAACCGTTGCGGCGGTGCGTGACCAAAAGCAGGTGGCTGGATGAAACTAAAAAAGTTTTTGATACGGCTCGTCATTGATAGGCAAGCAACTTGTTAGCACATATGAACTTTGTGATGTTTCATTCAAATATGAGCTGAAACAACTTTAGGTTTAACAGTATTTGGGTATTAGGTTCTTATTAGGAGATAAAAATGGCTGTAACGAAAGAAGATATTCTTGAGACGATCTCGAAAATGAATGTTATGGAAGTGGTTGATTTAATTTCAGCGATGGAAGAAAAGTTTGGTGTCTCAGCAGCGGCAGCTGTAGCGGCTGCTCCCGTTGCGGCAGCTGATGGTGGCGGTGAAGCTGCGGCAGAAAAAGATGAATTTGATGTGGTGATGAGCAGTTTTGGAGGTAATAAAGTTGCTGTGATTAAAGTGGTGCGTACCATCACAGGGCTTGGCCTAAAAGAAGCGAAGGACATGGTCGAAGGCGCTCCCTCTACGATTAAAGAGGCTGCAGGTAAAGACGAAGCTGAAGACATCAAGAAGCAATTGGAAGATGCGGGCGCAACTGTTGAGCTCAAATAATTGTCGCGCAATTTAATATTTATTACTGGTGAGCAGCGTTTGTTAACGTTGCAGGTTTTCTTTTGCATGTGCATTTTGACAATGGGGTAACCTCTATGGCGTATAGCTATACTGAAAAAAAACGAATCCGCAAAGACTTCGGCAAACGTCCCGAAATTTTAGCCGTACCATTTATGTTGCAGATTCAATTGGCATCTTACCGGCGTTTTTTGCAGTCAGATAAAGCTGCAGAAAATCGTGATGATGTAGGTCTACATGGTGCGTTTAATACAATTTTTCCAATTGTAAGTTACTCGGGCAACGTAGAGCTGCAATATGTCAGCTATCGTCTAGAGCAACCACCATTTGAGGTAAAAGAATGCCAGCTTCGTGGCCTCACTTACCATGCACCGCTTAAAGTTCTTATGCGTTTAGTGATTTACGACAAAGACGCTCCTGCAAGTTCAAAAAAAGTTAAGGATGTAAAAGAGCAAGAGGTTTATATGGGCGAATTACCGCTCATGACCGACACTGGTGCGTTTGTAATTAATGGAACAGAACGTGTCATAGTCTCTCAGTTGCATCGGTCTCCAGGTGTGTTCTTTGATCATGATAAAGGTAAAACACACTCATCAGGCAAGCTTCTTTATTCTGCAAGAGTAATACCTTATCGTGGTTCATGGTTGGATTTTGAATTTGATCATAAAGATTGTTTATTTGTACGTATTGATCGGCGCAGGAAACTCCCTGCAAGTATTTTGTTGCGTGCAATAGGTTTCACTAGTGAAGAAATACTTTCAATCTTTTTTGATACCAATACCGTACGCATTACCGACACTGGTTTCATACTAGATCTAATCCCTGAGCGGCTACGTGGTGAAATTGCACCTCTTGAAATTAAAGCCGGCGGGAAAGTAATTGTAGAGGCAGGTCGGCGCATTACTGTACGACATGTACGTCAAATCGAAAAAGCTGGCATTAAGAGCCTTGAAGTTCCAGTTGAATATTTGCTCAACAAAGTATTAGCCAAGGATTTAATTGATACCGACACTGGTGAATTAGTTTGTAAGGCAAACGATGAGTTAACTGAAGAAAACATTGAGAAGATTTTAGAATCATCAGTTGAAGTGTTAGAGCTGCTATACACTAACGACATAGACCGCGGCCCATATATTTCTTCAACACTTGCTATTGATCCTGCCAGCAACGAGCTGGAGGCTCAAGTTGAAATTTACCGCATGATGCGTCCTGGAGAGCCGCCTACTAAAGAGGCCGCACAGAATTTATTTCAAAATTTATTTTTCACACCCGAACGCTATGACTTGTCACCGGTTGGCCGCATGAAATTTAATCGTCGCGTTGGTCGTGAAGATATGACCGGTTCTGGCATCTTAAGTAAAGATGACATTCTTGATGTAATGCAAACACTAATTGATATCCGCAATGGTAACGGTATTGTTGATGATATCGATCACCTCGGAAATCGACGTGTGCGCTGTGTAGGTGAAATGGCTGAGAACGCTTTTCGCGTAGGCCTTGTGCGCGTAGAGCGTGCAGTAAAAGAACGCTTAACGTTGGCTGAGTCTGAAGGACTTATGCCACAAGAAATGATAAATGCCAAACCGGTGGCAGCAGCAATAAAAGAGTTTTTTGGCTCTAGTCAGCTTTCCCAGTTTATGGATCAAAACAATCCGCTTTCTGAGATTACCCATAAACGTAGAATTTCTGCTCTAGGCCCCGGAGGTTTAACACGTGAACGTGCAGGATTTGAGGTTCGGGACGTACACCCCACACACTATGGTCGAGTGTGTCCAATTGAAACACCGGAAGGTCCCAATATTGGTCTGATTAACTCATTGGCTATTTTTGCCCGTACAAATGAATACGGCTTTTTAGAAACCCCGTATAGAAAAGTTGTCGATGGTAAGGTAACGGATCAAATTGATTACTTGTCTGCAATTGAAGAGAGTCAATTTACAATCGCACAGGCCAATGTGCACCTTGATGATAATGATAGGTTATTAGATGAATTAGTATCTGTAAGACATCTGAATGAATTCTCACTCGCGCATTCAGATAAAGTGGAATACATGGATGTATCTCCGAAACAAATTGTTTCAGTTGCAGCATCTTTAATTCCATTTTTAGAACATGATGATGCGAACCGTGCATTAATGGGTTCTAACATGCAGCGACAAGCAGTGCCCACATTGCGTACAGAAAAACCGTTAGTAGGAACTGGGATCGAGCGTGCGGTAGCAATCGATTCAGGAGCTGCATTGGTTTCAAAACGTGGAGGTGTGGTTGACACCGTCGATGCTGGACGAATCGTAGTGCGGGTAAATGACAAAGAAACAGAAGCTGGTGAGCCTGGTGTTGATATCTATAATCTAACCAAGTACACCCGATCTAATCAGAACACCTGTATTAATCAAAAACCATTAGTTCAACCCGGAGATGTTATTGCCAGAGGGGATGCATTGGCAGATGGCCCATCTACAGATCTAGGTGAACTAGCATTAGGGCAAAACGTGTTGGTGGCATTTATGCCATGGAATGGTTATAACTTTGAAGATTCAATTTTAATTTCAGAACGTATTGTTGAAGAAGATCGTTTTACGACGATACATATTGAAGAACTGAGTTGTGTTGCGCGTGATACCAAGCTTGGGGCTGAAGAAATCACAGCAGATATTCCTAATGTTAGTGAAAACCTGCTTGCCAAGTTAGATGATTCAGGGATTGTATATGTAGGTGCTGAAGTCAAACCAAGCGATATTCTAGTAGGTAAAGTTACACCTAAAGGTGAAACTCAACTTACTCCTGAAGAAAAGTTATTACGTGCAATCTTTGGTGAAAAGGCCTCTGATGTAAAAGACACATCATTAAGAGTACCTTCAGGAATGGAGGGCACTGTTATAGATGTGCGTGTATTTACACGTGATGGTGTTGAGAAAGATAAACGTGCATTGCAAATTGAAGAATCAGAAATTGAGCAAGTACGCAAAGATCTAAATGATCAATTACGTATTTATGAGGATGATATTTATGCTCGCGTTGAGCGCTTAATTACTAATAAAACTGCGGATGGCGGGCCGGATGGATTGCAAGCAGATGCAAAAGTAACCAAAGCCTACTTAGATAGCCTTGATCGTGAACATTGGTTTGAAGTTCGCATGCACAATGAAGATGTTAATGCTCAGTTAGAAAAACTTTCTAAACAATTAAAAGAACAGCGAGAGTCTTTCGAACAAAAATTACTAGAGAAAAAAGAAAAAATTACTGCGGGAGATGATCTTGCGCCTGGCGTTTTAAAAATGGTTAAAGTATATCTTGCCGTAAAACGCCGTATGCAACCCGGTGACAAAATGGCAGGTCGCCATGGTAATAAAGGTGTCGTTTCAATGATTGTCCCCGTCGAAGATATGCCGCATATGGAAGATGGTACGCCGGTCGATATCGTCTTAAATCCTTTAGGTGTGCCTTCGCGTATGAATGTAGGCCAGGTACTTGAAACCCATTTAGGTTGGGCTGCTAAAGGCTTAGGCTTGAAAATTGATGGCATGCTTAACAATAATGGCAACGTTACACAATTGCGGGAATTTCTAGACGAAATCTATAACAAGGATAAAGGTATATCCGTAAAACTTGACGAATTCAATGACGAGGAAATTTTAGCGCTATCCAAGAACTTGCGTGGTGGTGTGCCAATGGCGACCCCGGTATTTGATGGTGCACAAGAGTCAGAAATTAAACGTATGCTGAAATTGGCCGACCTACCAGAAGATGGCCAAACTAAATTATGGGATGGGCGTACGGGTGAATCCTTTGATCGTAAGATCACTGTGGGATATATGCATATGTTGAAACTTAATCATCTTGTCGATGACAAGATGCATGCACGTTCTACAGGTCCATATAGCTTGGTCACCCAACAACCACTGGGTGGTAAAGCACAGTTTGGAGGACAACGCTTTGGTGAAATGGAAGTGTGGGCACTGGAAGCATACGGAGCCGCTTATACCTTGCAAGAAATGCTAACAGTAAAGTCGGATGATGTTGTGGGTCGTAACAAAATGTATAAGAACATTGTAGATAGTAATCATAGTATGGATGCCGGAATGCCGGAATCCTTCAATGTTTTAATGAAAGAAATTCGCTCTTTGGGACTGAATATAGATTTTGAGCAAGAAACTTAATTCAAGATTTAGAAGAGATTCGTATTTCAAATGTTTAAGTCGCAAGTAACACTGCACAGTAGGCGTATTTTACGGGAGACGTAATGAAAGACTTACTTAGTTTATTAAAGAATCAAGGCCAAATTGAAGACTTTGATGCAATTCGTATCGGTTTGGCTTCTCCAGACATGATTCGATCTTGGTCTTATGGTGAAGTCAAAAAGCCTGAAACCATTAACTATCGTACTTTCAAACCAGAGCGTGATGGATTGTTCTGCGCAAAAATATTTGGGCCAAACAAAGACTACGAATGTCTGTGCGGTAAATATAAACGCCTTAAACATCGCGGAGTGGTCTGTGAAAAATGTGGTGTTGAAGTTACTTTAACAAAAGTACGCCGCGAACGTATGGGACACATCGAACTTGCAAGTCCAGTTGCACATATTTGGTTTTTGAAATCGTTACCATCACGAATTGGCTTATTGCTAGATATGACACTACGTGATGTAGAACGTATTCTTTATTTTGAAGCCTTCGTAGTGATTGACCCTGGAATGACCGGTCTTGAGCATAAGCAGTTGCTCTCTGACGAAACCTTTTTAGAAGCTATAGAAGAATATGGAGATGAATTTGATGCGCGGATGGGTGCAGAGGCAATTTACGAATTACTTATGCAAGTTAATTTAGAAGAAGAAGCTGCATTGTTAAGAGAAGAAATTAGCGCGACCCGTTCTGAAGCAAAACTGAAGCGTTTTTCAAAGCGTTTGAAACTTGCAGAATATTTTATGGAATCTGGCAACAAGCCAGAATGGATGGTACTGACAGTTTTACCTGTATTACCACCGGATCTTCGTCCACTAGTGCCTTTAGACGGCGGGCGTTTTGCGACATCTGATTTAAATGATTTATATCGTCGTGTAATTAATCGTAACAATCGTTTAAAACGATTGTTGGAATTAAACGCGCCCGACATTATTGTGCGTAATGAAAAACGAATGTTGCAAGAAGCAGTTGATGCCTTGTTAGACAACGGGCGTCGTGGTCGAGCGATTACTGGCACCAATAAACGTGCGTTAAAATCACTTGCCGACATGATTAAAGGTAAGCAAGGTCGTTTCCGCCAAAACCTGCTGGGTAAACGCGTTGATTATTCGGGGCGTTCAGTAATTGTTGTTGGTCCAACACTGAAATTGCATCAATGCGGGCTGCCAAAAAAGATGGCACTGGAATTATTTAAACCTTTTATATTCAGCAAGCTGCACATGCGCGGAATTGCGCCAACTATCAAGGCTTGCAAAAAAGTTGTTGAAAAAGAGGGCCCTGAAGTTTGGGATATCCTTGAAGAGGTGATACGTGAACATCCAGTATTACTAAATCGTGCACCAACACTGCATCGTTTAGGTATACAAGCTTTTGAACCTACATTAATCGAAGGCAAAGCCATTCAATTACATCCTTTAGTGTGTGCAGCATTTAATGCCGATTTTGACGGTGATCAAATGGCGGTGCATGTGCCGTTATCAATCGAAGCACAGCTTGAAAGCCGCGCGTTAATGATGTCTACAAACAATGTATTGTCACCTGCAAATGGTGAACCCATCATCGTTCCATCCCAAGATATTGTTTTAGGTTTGTACTATCTCACGCGTGAAAAAGTGAATGCACAAGGAGAAGGTATGTGTTTTGCAGATGTCGCAGAAGCACAACGGGCATATGAAAATGGTGTTGTTGCATTGCACGCCAAAGTAAAAATTAGAGTGAATGATGTTGATGTAAGTGAAGAGGGAGAAGTAACAGGAGTATATCGGATCATAGATACTACTGTTGGGCGTGGAATACTCTCTAAGATTTTGCCTACCGGCTTGCCTTTTGAATTAGTAAATCGAGATATGAATAAGCGTGCGATTTCAAATCTGATAGATGCTTCCTATCGGCGTGTTGGATTAAAAGACACAGTCATTTTTGCTGATAACTTAATGTATACAGGTTTTCATTACGCTACTCGTTCGGGTGTGTCTTTTTGTGCAGACGACATGGTTATTCCTAAAGAAAAGCATTCTATTTTGAGCGATGCAGAAAAAGAAGTGAAAGAAATTGCATCGCAATATGCATCCGGATTGGTTACAAAAGGTGAACGCTATAATAAAGTCATCGATATTTGGTCGCATACTAATGATCAAGTAGCCAAAGCCATGATGGATCGATTAGGCCATGAGGAAGTCATCGATGCTAAAGGCAACAAAGTAATTCAAGAGTCGTTTAATTCTATCTACATGATGGCAGACTCGGGTGCACGTGGATCTGCTGCTCAAATTCGACAGCTTGCCGGTATGCGAGGATTGATGGCAAAACCGGATGGTTCAATTATTGAAACCCCGATTACTGCAAATTTTCGTGAAGGTTTAAATGTGTTGCAGTACTTCATTTCAACACATGGTGCACGAAAAGGTTTAGCGGATACCGCATTAAAAACGGCAAATTCTGGTTATCTAACACGTCGATTAGTAGATGTTGCACAAGATTTGGTAGTCACAGAAGTGGATTGTGGTGCCACCGATGGCATGCTCTTAAAGCCGATCATTGAGGGTGGTGATGTCGTGCAAACATTACAAAGTCGTGTACTGGGCAGAGTCACTGCAGAAGATGTTTTTGATGTAAAAGGCAAGACGGTTGTAATTCCAGCGAGTACGCTACTAGATGAAGGATGGGTAGACAGGCTTGAGGAATTGGGCGTCGATGAAATAAAAGTCCGAGCTCCAATAACATGTAATACCCGTTATGGCGTGTGTTCAACATGTTATGGTCGAGATCTTGCGCGCGGACATCTCGTGAATGATGGAGAAGCAGTTGGTGTAATAGCTGCACAATCTATCGGTGAACCTGGCACGCAACTTACAATGCGTACATTTCATATCGGTGGGGCGGCAAGCCGTGCAGCTTCTGCTAGTGATATCACAGTTAAGTCAGCAGGTGTTATACGCATGCATAACTTAAAACTTGTGCAGCATAAAAATGGTCACAATGTTGCTGTATCACGTTCTGGAGAATTAGGTGTCATTGATCAGCAAGGGCGTGAAAAAGAACGTTATAAGATCCCTTATGGCGCATCGATTTCAGTAAACGATGACGACGCAGTTCATCCAGGGCAATTAGTAGCAACCTGGGATCCACACACACATCCAATCATTACTGAAGTTGCAGGACAAATTCAGTTAGTTGATTTTGCAGATGGAGTTACTGTCGAATCATTTACAGATGAAATAACTGGATTGAGTTCCACCATAGTGTCGGATCCAAAGAGTCGTCCAGCTGCTGGTAAAGATTTGCGCCCCTCTGTGAATCTATTAGATAAAAAAGGGGAGCCGCTAAAATTTGCAGGAACTGAAATTTCTGCGCATTACATTCTTCCACCAGGTGCAATTATAAGTTTGTCGGATGGCAATGCGGTAGATGTCGGTGATGTGATCGCAAGGATTCCACAGGAATCATCAAAAACTCGGGATATTACAGGTGGTTTACCTCGTGTGGCAGATTTATTTGAAGCACGTAAGCCAAAAGAACCTGCGGTACTAGCAGAGCAGACGGGTACAGTCAGCTTTGGTAAAGACACTAAAGGTAAGGAACGCCTGGTTATTACCAATGAAGATGGTGAATCTACTGAAGAACTCATTCCCAAGTGGCGGCAAATTAATGTATTTGAAGGAGAGCATGTTGAAAAAGGTGAAGTAGTTGTAGATGGCGAGCTAAATCCGCACGATATATTACGTTTACTTGGCATAACTGCCTTGGCTGAATACTTAATAAAAGAAATTCAGGATGTCTATCGTCTTCAGGGTGTCGGTATCGATGATAAGCACATTGAGGTCATCACAAGGCAAATGTTACGTAAAGCAGAAATTTTAGAACCTGGCGATACGAGCTATTTACGTGGTGAACAAGTAGAAAAATCAAGACTATTAGAAGTTAATGAAAAAATGGAAGCAGATGGAAAAGAGCCGGCAACCTATGCCCCTGTTCTATTAGGGATTACAAAGGCTTCTTTGGTAACAGAGTCATTTATCTCGGCAGCGTCATTCCAAGAAACCACGCGAGTACTGACTGAAGCAGCGGTCAAAGGGTCAAAAGATTCACTGCACGGTTTAAAAGAGAATGTTATTGTGGGCCGCTTGATTCCTGCAGGTACTGGCCTTGCTTATCATGAAGACCGCCGTATCAGTGCATTGCCTGAGCCAGTATCCAGTGAGCAAAAACAAGAAACTGAATCTACTGCCATGATGGAGGAAGCGCTGGCTGAGGAGCTTGCAAATACACAGGCTAGTAGCGAGACAAACGGGTAGATCCCACACAGGTCAAAAAATTTTAGACAGCAACTTTTCGGCATACTTAATCTGGATAGCAGTGTTTGCTTGACAGTGTAGCTGGGGATTTCTACAATTCCGCGGCTTACACAGGCCGATGCTTCATCGGCCTGTTGTTTATTTTGGGTATAGAAAATTATGACAACGATTAATCAATTGGTAAGAAAACCACGCAAGCGCAAAGTGGAAAAAAGCAATGTTCCAGCTCTAGCTAGTTGCCCGCAAAAACGTGG
Source organism: Gammaproteobacteria bacterium (assembly GCA_041576975.1). Lineage (GTDB taxonomy): Bacteria > Pseudomonadota > Gammaproteobacteria > UBA4575 > UBA4575 > JBFGJY01. The sequence continues at coordinate 12,581 of JBFGJY010000024.1, forward strand.
GGTATGTACTCGCGTCTATACTACTACGCCGAAGAAGCCAAATTCTGCATTACGTAAAGTAGCGCGTGTGCGTTTAACCAATGGTTTCGAGGTAACAACCTATATCGGTGGAGAAGGCCATAACTTGCAAGAGCATTCAGTCGTACTAATTCGTGGGGGACGTGTGAAGGATTTGCCCGGTGTCCGTTATCACACCGTGCGTGGTAGTTTGGATACTCAGGGTGTGCAAGATCGTATGCAAGGTCGTTCAAAATATGGCACAAAGAAACCCAAGTCTTAATTAGTCAATCTTTATTTAATAAGCAGATCCAAGATGTCGCGCAGAAGAGAAATACCCAAGCGAAAAATTTTATCTGATCCTAAATATAGTGATCAGTTGGTTGCGAAGTTTGTGAATATTTTGATGAAGCATGGAAAAAAATCTGTTGCAGAAAAAATTCTGTATCAAGCCTTTGATAATGTTCACAAGAAAAATGGCCAAGAAGGGATCGAAGTGTTTAAAAAAGCACTTGAAAATGTACGCCCGTTTGTTGAAGTAAAGTCTCGAAGAGTAGGTGGTGCAACTTATCAAGTTCCAGTTGAGGTGCGCGCGGTACGTCAAACCACTTTGGCTATGCGGTGGATTGTTGACGCAGCGAAAAAACGCAGTGAAAAGTCAATGATTAATAAGCTCGCAGGTGAGCTAATCGATGCGTCTGAACAAAAAGGTGCGGCGATGAAAAAGCGGGAAGAAACCTTGCGCATGGCCGAAGCAAACAAAGCCTTTTCTCACTACCGTTGGTAGTGCATGTTTTAGAATTATACTGTGGCACGTAAAACCCCTATTTCACGCTATCGTAATATCGGCATCATGGCACATATCGATGCCGGAAAAACGACAACCACCGAACGCGTTCTTTTTTATACAGGAATTTCGCACAAAATTGGTGAAGTGCATGATGGTGCCGCAGTCATGGATTGGATGGAGCAGGAGCAAGAGCGCGGAATTACCATTACTTCAGCCGCTACCACATGCTTTTGGCGTGGTATGGATAATCAATACGATCAACATCGAATCAACATTATCGATACGCCGGGGCACGTTGATTTTACTATAGAAGTGGAGCGTTCACTGCGTGTGCTAGATGGCGCCTGTGCAGTATTTTGTGCAGTGGGCGGAGTTGAACCCCAATCTGAAACAGTATGGCGACAAGCAAATAAGTATCATGTACCGCGCATGGCTTTCGTGAATAAAATGGATCGTGCGGGTGCAAATTTTCTACGTGTTGTTGAGCAAATTCGAGAACGATTAGGTTCGCACGCAGTACCGATTCAATTAGCAATTGGTGCAGAAGAAAAATTTAAAGGTGTGGTTGACCTAATCAAGATGAAGGCGATTTACTGGAATGAAGCAGATTTAGGCACCACGTTTGAAGAACAAGAAATTCCTAATGATATGCAAGCCGAATGCCAAAAATGGCGTGAGAAAATGATAGAGGCTGCCGCCGAGTCATCAGAAGAAATTATGGAAAAGTACGTAGATGAGGGAACACTATCAGAAGATGATATTCGCAAGGGATTGCGCCTTCGGACCTTAGCGAACGAGATTGTCCCTACACTATGTGGATCTGCTTTTAAAAATAAAGGCGTGCAGGCGATGTTAGATGCCGTAATTGAATTCATGCCATCACCAACAGACGTACCAGCGATTCAAGGCATTCTAGATGATAAAGATCATACGCTGAGTGAGCGCAAATCGTCGGATGATGAGCCGTTTGCAGCATTGGCATTTAAAATCGCGACTGATCCTTATGTTGGCACCTTAACGTTTTTCCGTGTGTATTCAGGTGTGTTGAACTCGGGTGATACGGTATATAACCCTATAAAAGATAAAAAAGAGCGTGTTGGTCGAATTTTGCAAATGCACTCTAATACTCGAGAAGAAATTAAAGAAGTGCGCGCTGGAGATATTGCTGCTGCGGTCGGTTTAAAAGATGTTACTACGGGTGAAACGCTATGCGATTTGAAAAATATCATCACGCTCGAGCGCATGGAATTTCCTGAGCCGGTGATTTCTGTAGCCGTAGAGCCAAAAACCAAATCTGATCAAGAAAAAATGGGTGTCGCTTTACAAAAATTAGCACAAGAAGATCCTTCATTTCGTGTGAAAACCGATGAAGAATCAGGACAAACGATCATCTCGGGTATGGGTGAGTTACACTTAGATATAATTGTCGATCGCATGAAACGTGAATTTAGTGTTGAAGCAAATGTGGGTGCGCCACAAGTGTCTTATCGTGAAACTATTCGCAGTAAAGTAGAACATGAAAGCAAATATGTGCGCCAATCCGGTGGACGCGGGCAATACGGGCATGTGTACTTAAAGATAGAACCCCAAACACCAGGCGATGGTTTTGAGTTTGTTAATGAAATTGTTGGTGGTGTTGTACCTCGTGAATATATCCCTGCAGTTGAAAAAGGTGTAAAGGAAGCCATGGATAATGGCGTGATTGCTGGTTACCCTGTCGTAGATGTAAAAGTCACTTTGTATGATGGTTCTTATCACGACGTAGATTCTTCAGAAATGGCGTTTAAGATAGCCGGTTCTATGGGATTTCGCGATGGAGTAAAACTGGCTAATCCAATCCTGCTTGAACCTATTATGAAAGTTGAAGTTGTGACACCAGAAGAATATATGGGTGATGTCGTTGGCGATTTAAATCGGCGCCGAGGAATGGTGGGTGGTATGGAAGATAGTCCCGCAGGCAAGATTATACGTTCTGAAGTTCCATTATCAGAAATGTTTGGTTATGCAACCGATTTGCGATCGGCTACACAGGGACGCGCAACCTATACAATGGAATTCGATAAATATAAAGAAGTGCCAAGTAATCTTGCAGATGGAATTATTAAAAAGAACGCGTAAATCACAACATTGTTATCAAGATATTTTTTGTGAGGTAGAAGAAAATGTCCAAAGAGAAATTTGAGCGTACCAAGCCGCATGTTAATGTCGGCACGATTGGTCATGTCGATCATGGCAAGACCACCTTAACGGCGGCGTTGACCAAGGTGATGGGGGAGACCCATGGTGGGGAATTCAAGGCCTATGATCAGATTGACAATGCGCCGGAAGAGCGCGAGCGCGGGATTACCATTGCCACGGCGCATGTAGAATACGAGAGTCCCCAGCGCCACTACGCCCATGTAGACTGTCCTGGGCATGCCGACTACGTCAAAAACATGATCACCGGTGCGGCCCAAATGGACGGTGCCATTCTGGTGGTGAGTGCGGCCGATGGTCCCATGCCGCAGACCCGCGAACATATTCTGCTGGCCCGCCAGGTGGGGGTGCCCTACATTCTGGTCTACATGAACAAAGCCGACCAAGTCGACGACCCCGAATTGCTGGAACTGGTGGAGATGGAAGTACGCGACTTGCTGTCGACCTACGAATTTCCCGGTGACGACACCCCGATTGTCACAGGTTCTGCCCTCAAGGCCCTGGAAGGCGATACCTCCGAGATTGGGGTTCCCTCGATCGTCAAACTGGTGGAAGAAATGGATGCCTTTATCCCCGAACCCGAACGCGCCATTGATGGCGACTACCTGATGCCCGTGGAAGACGTATTCTCCATTTCCGGGCGCGGTACAGTGGTGACCGGCAGAATCGAGCGCGGCATCGTCAAAGTGGGGGATGAAATCGAAATCGTTGGGATTCACGACACTACCAGCACGACCTGTACGGGGGTGGAAATGTTTCGCAAACTGCTCGATCAAGGGCAAGCGGGCGACAATGTTGGCGTGCTGTTGCGCGGCACCAAGCGCGACGAAGTCGAACGCGGGCAGGTATTGTGCAAGCCGGGTTCCATTACGCCGCACACTAAATTCGAGGCCGAGGTCTACATCCTGAGCAAAGAAGAAGGTGGGCGCCACACCCCGTTTTTCAACGGGTATCGTCCGCAATTCTACTTTCGCACCACCGACGTGACCGGCGCAGTAGATCTTCCTGAAGGCACTGAGATGGTGATGCCGGGGGATAACGTACAAATGACGGTCTCCCTGATTGCACCGATTGCGATGGAAGACGGGCTGCGTTTTGCGATTCGCGAAGGTGGGCGAACCGTGGGCGCGGGGGTTGTCTCGAAGATTATTGAATAGGTAGTGGATTAACCAAAGAGTAACGACCATGGCAGCTGGACAAACTATACGAATTCGTTTAAAGGCCTTTGATCATCGTTTGATTGATCGTTCGGCAAGTGAGATTGTGGAAACGGCTAAACGAACCGGCGCTCGAGTAAAAGGACCTATTCCACTGCCGACGAAAAAAGAGCGTTTTACGGTGTTAATCTCGCCCCACGTGGATAAAAATGCGCGTGATCAATATGAGATTCGTACGCATAAGCGTATTATGGATATCGTTGAACCGACAGATAAGACGGTGGACGCATTGATGAAGCTAGATCTGGCGGCAGGTGTAGATGTTCAAATTAAATTGAATTAGCCGCTTGATTTCACTCTCGAAGATACAAAGTATCGCTATTTATAGCTGTTGGTGGATTAAGACTGGGCTTAAATTTTGCATATTTGTTGATAATTGAATGAAGAAAATGGTTTTCTAAGCCACTGAATTTTGAGATAATGCACGGCTTTCTGCGGCCCGGCATGAGGGGACTCATGTCGGGCCGCGGTTATCAGGCGATATAAATTTCCTCAGTTTCTTCAGTAAGCATGGATTGGTATGTCTTTAGGGTTAGTTGGCAAAAAAGTAGGTATGACACGTGTCTTTACTGAGACAGGTATATCTGTGCCTGTAACAGTTGTGCACGTACCCGCTAATCGTGTCACTCAAGTGCGCATACCCGAAATAGATGGTTATCAGGCTATACAAGTTACATACGGCGAAAAAAAACCTTCGCGAATTAATAAACCAATGTCAGGACATTTTGCAAAATCCGGTGTTATTGCTGGGCGCGGCTTGCGTGAATTTCGACTAGGAGATGAGCAACTGGGTGAATTGAAAGTCGGATCAGAAATTAATGCAAAATTATTTTCCGTAGGGCAAAAAGTTTCTGTCACAGGCGTAACAAAAGGTAAAGGTTTTGCAGGACCAGTAAAACGCCACAACTTTGAAATGCAGGATGCAACCCATGGGAATTCACTTTCACATAGGGCGCATGGCTCAACCGGACAATGTCAAGATCCAGGCCATGTTTTTAAGGGTAAAAAAATGGCAGGTCAAATGGGAAGTGTGCAGGTTACAACTAAAAACCTAGAAGTTGTACAAATTGATGCAGACAAAGATTTGTTGCTCATTAAAGGTTCTATACCTGGTGCTCCAGGTGGTGATGTAGTGGTTCAGCCAGTAAATGCTAATGAAGTGAATATGCCGACGGAAGATGTACCAGTGAAAAGTACTACAACAGAAGAAGAGGTTGAAGAAGTAAAGGCTGCAAAAGAAAAGTCTCAAGAAAAAACTAAAGGCAAAGCTAAGCCCGAAGAATAAATATGAAACTTGCAATTGCCAACAAGAAAACCACGATAACGGTATCTGATGATATTTTTGCGTGTGAATATAATGAGCCATTAGTGCATCAGGCCGTTACTGCATACCTTGCGGGTGGTCGTTCTGGAACTAAGGCCAATAAAAGCCGCAGTGATGTAAAAGGCGGTGGCGCTAAACCGTGGCGTCAGAAAGGTACTGGCAGAGCGCGTGCGGGGACCTCGAACAGCCCTATTTGGCGTTCTGGTGGTGTTACCTTCGCAGCAAGACCACGAAATTACAAACAGAAATTAAATAAGAAAATGGTACGCGCAGCTTATGCAAGCATGTTTTCTGAACTGGCACGACAGGAACGCTTACATGTGGTCGAGGAATTTACAGTAACGGAACCCAAAACCAAACAAGCTATAGAAAAACTTCAAAAACTCTCACTAGACTCGGCATTAATAATTACTGAAGAAGCAGATAAAAATTTATATCTCTCCGTGCGCAATCTTCCGCACGTAGATGTAACAGAAATTGGCGGGTTAGATCCAGTTAGTTTGCTTAAATATCAGCATGTAGTGGTTACCAAGGATGCGCTACAGGCTATTGAGGAGTGGTTGCAATGAACGAAGAGCAACTCTTAACTGTTCTTTTAGCACCTCAAGTATCAGAGAAGTCAGCTTTGAGCGCAGATAAAAATAATCAGCATATATTTCGTGTGTTACCCAATGCGAGTAAAGGTGAAATTAAACAAGCGGTGGAAAAATTATTTGAAGTAAAAGTTGCTGCAGTAAACACCATAAATATGAATGGTAAGCGTAAGCGTTTTGGGCAACGCCAAGGTAAACGCTCTGATTGGAAAAAAGCGATTGTAACCTTACAAGAAGGGCACGATATCGACTTTGGTGGGTTTGAGTAAGGCAATATATTCATTATGGCATTAGCAAAAGCAAAACCTACTTCACCTGGACGACGCCTTGTTGTTCAAGTCACAACACCCGGCTTATATAAAGGTGGGCCTTACAAGCCCTTATTGGATGATAAAAGCAAAAAAGGTGGTCGCAATAATGCAGGCCGAATCACCACACGCCATCGTGGCGGTGGACATAAGCAGCGTTATCGAATAATTGATTTCAAGCGCAATAAAGATGATATCAGTGCGCAAGTAGAAAGAATCGAATATGACCCAAATCGCAGTGCCAATATTGCATTATTAAAGTATGTAGATGGTGAACGACATTACATCATTGCGCCTAAAGGACTGCAGCCAAATGACCAAGTGAGTTCAGGTAGTCAAGCACCAATCAAAACCGGAAATACATTACCGTTGCGAAATATACCAGTTGGTACAGTTGTACATTGTATTGAAATGAAACCCGGCAAAGGCGCGCAAATAGGACGCAGTGCAGGGGCAGCAATTCAAATTGTTGCACGCGAAGGAAATTACGCCACTTTGCGATTACGCTCAGGTGAAATACGCAAAGTTCTATCTAATTGTCGTGCCACTATTGGAGAAGTTGGCAATGCTGAACATAATCTTCGCAAATTAGGTAAAGCAGGAGCAAAACGTTGGCGAGGTGTTCGCCCCACTGTTCGTGGTGTGGCTATGAATCCAGTGGATCACCCGCATGGTGGTGGTGAGGGACGTACTTCAGGTGGGCGGCATCCGGTTTCACCTTGGGCGACCCCCACTAAAGGATATAAGACAAGGAAAAATCAACGTACGGATCGTTTGATTGTAAGACGCAGAAACAAAAAATAATTTTTTAATATTAGTTGCACTATTTTATATAGAGGTTAGTAAATGCCAAGATCGCTACGCAAAGGCCCGTTTGTCGATCATCACTTGATGAACAAAGTCGAACAGGCGGTAGCAAAACATGATCGAAAACCAATTAAAACTTGGTCACGACGTTCATTAGTTATACCTGAAATGGTAGGTCTTACTATTGCAGTACATAACGGTCGTCAACATGTACCTGTTTTGATAAATGAGAATATGGTGGGCCATAAACTAGGTGAATTTGCAATTACTCGAACATTTAAAGGCCATTCTGGAGATCGCAAAGCAAAATAGTTATGCAAGTTTCGGCAAAACTTACTTTTATACGCATTACTCCGCAGAAGGCGCGTCTTGTGGCGGACCAGGTGCGTGGTAAAACTGTAGAGCGTGCATTAGAAATCTTAAGATTTAGCCCAAAGAAGGCCGCAAACACTATTAAAAAGGTGCTTGAATCGGCCATTGCAAATGCTGAACACAATGAAGGTGCAGATATAGATGAACTTAAAGTTTCAAAAATATTTGTTGACGATGGGCCAACGCATCGACGTTTCCAAGCTCGTGCTAAAGGTCGTGCCGCGAAAATTTTAAAACGCACCAGTCATATCACCGTTGAGGTTAGCGATAGCTAATAAATACACTAGAGATAAGAGAAATATTAACTCGTTGAAAGACCAAGTAAGTAAAATTTTATGTGCAACACCATTACATCAATGACTTTAACCAAGGATAAGTGCTAGAAATTATGTGCAAGACCATTACATTAGAGGTTAGCGTAAGCTAGTTGCGAGATTATGGGACAAAAAGTTCATCCAACAGGAATGCGTTTGGGAATTTCCACTGACTGGACTTCCAAGTGGTATGCAGATGGTAGTGATTATGCTGAGTTTTTGAGTAGTGATCTAGAAATCCGCGATTATTTAAAGATAAAACTTTCACAAGCTTCTGTTAGTCGGATTCAAATCAATCGGCCTGCACGTGCAGCATTTATCACTATACATACTGCGAGACCAGGTATTGTGATAGGTAAAAAAGGTGAAGACATTGAAGCTTTGCGTCAAGAGATTGCACGACGTACTGGTCTAAGTGTGAACAATGTAAAAATTAATATTGAAGAAATTCGCAAACCTGAGATCGATGCACAGCTTGTAGCCGAAAGTATCGCGCAGCAATTAGAACGACGCATCATGTTTCGCCGCGCCATGAAGCGAGCGGTAAGCAATGCCATGCGTTTAGGAGCATTAGGTGTAAAAGTAAATGTTGCTGGACGTCTAAATGGTGCGGAAATAGCACGAAGCGAGTGGTATCGAGAAGGTCGAGTTCCCTTGCATACTTTAAGAGCTAACATTGACTACGGGTTTGCAGAAGCTAAAACCACGTATGGCATTATTGGTATAAAAACTTGGATCTATAAGGGCGACGTATTTGACCTCCATGCCAAAGATAAAGATGACAGTTTGGAACAACCTAAAGCGCGTGCCAAGGCAGCAAATTAATTAGTTAAAATTTATAAAAATGTTACAACCTAAACGCACGAAATTTCGTAAACAGCAAAAAGGCCGTAACCGCGGACTGGCGCTGAATGGTAATAAGGTTAGTTTTGGTGAGTATGGTTTAAAAGCGGTCACGAGAGGACGTATTACTGCTCGTCAGATTGAAGCAGCGCGCCGTGCCATGACCCGATATGTAAAACGTGGTGGAAAAATTTGGATACGTATTTTTCCAGACGTACCTGTTACTAAAAAGCCTTTAGAAGTTCGGCAAGGCAAGGGTAAAGGTAATGTTGAGTATTGGGTGGCCAAAATTCAGCCGGGAAAAATGCTGTATGAAATGGAAGGTGTGGATGAGCAAGTAGCTCGAGAGGCATTTCGTTTAGCCGATTCAAAGCTACCGATTAGGACAGCATTTGTTTCACGCAGTGTTATGTAATTTAAGAAAATGAAAGCAGAAGAACTACGTAAGAAAAAACCTGAAGAGCTGAATAAAGAGCTGCTTGATTTACGTAAAGAGCAGTTTAATTTGCGTATGCACCGCGGTGTTGGTCAAGCTACTCGTGTGCATCAATTTAAACTAAATCGAAAAAATATTGCGCGCGTGAAAACTGTTATGAATGAGAAAAAAGTGACTGATAAAGTATCATAAATATGCAAGTTAAAAGTAATAAAGAGTTGTTCGCAGGTGTGTCGAATGTCTGAAGAACAGAAAAAGATTCGTACTCTGGATGGTATGGTTGTTAGCGATAAGATGAATAAGACTGTGACTGTATTATTAGAGCGTCAAGTTAAGCATCCCCTATATAAAAAATATATAAAGCGTTCTACAAAGTTGCATGTGCATGATGAAAATAATGAATGTTCAATTGGGGATAAAGTTGCCATTCGAGAATGCCGTCCAATTTCAAAAACGAAATCATGGCAGCTGGTTGAAGTAATTGAGCGTGGTGTAGAAACTTAGGTGTGATGAGGGGTAGTTATGATTCAAATGCAAACTACGCTGGAAGCAGCAGACAACAGTGGTGCACGCAAATTGCAGTGTATCAAGGTACTTGGTGGGTCACACCGTCGTTACGCCAGAATAGGAGATATTATTAAAGTAAGTGTCAAAGATGCAATTCCGCGTGGCAAAGTAAAAAAAGGTGAGGTTTATAACGCAGTAGTGGTTCGAACAGCAAAAGGTGTGCGGCGTCCTGATGGATCGTTAATTCGATTTGATAATAATGCAGCGGTATTGCTAAACCCTCAACTGCAGCCTATTGGGACAAGGATATTTGGGCCCGTAACGCGTGAATTACGCACGGAGCGCTTTATGAAAATTATTTCATTGGCGCCAGAAGTTTTATAAAACATGACACCATCATTGCTGCAAACATAAAGCGAATAAATTTTTAATACAGAATATTAGATTTAGTAAAGATGCAAAGAATTCGCACTGGAGACGAAATAATCGTAATCGCTGGCAAAGACAAAGGTCGGCGTGGCACTGTGTTGAAGATTATTGATGATGATCATGTCGTTGTGGAAAGTATAAATATGGTTAAGAAACATCAAAAACCTAATCCTAATGCTGGTGTCGCTGGTGGGATCAATGAACAAGAAATGCCAATTCATGCATCAAACGTGATGTTATTCAATCCAGCTACAAATAAGGGTGATCGAATTGGCTTTAAAATTTTAAAAGACAATAAAAAAGTTCGTTACTTTAAGTCAAACGGCGAAGTTGTAGATGTATAGGTACTAGTATGGCCAGGCTTCAAGATTATTATATGAATACGGTTCGCAAGCAGTTAATGGAAAAACTTCATTATAAGAATATTATGCAAGTACCTCATATTGAAAAGATCACCTTGAATATAGGTGCGGGCGAAACGGTACGGGATAAAAAAGTAATTGAAAAAGTGGTTACAGATATGGAGCAGATTGCTGGGCAAAAAGCGGTTGTAACCAAGGCCAGGAAATCTATAGCAGGATTTAGTATCCGCGACGACTATCCAATTGGCTGCAAAGTTACTTTACGCAAAACACGGATGTATGAATTCTTAGATCGTTTGATCAGTATTGCTATTCCGCGCATACGCGATTTTCGAGGCTTGAACTCTAAGGCCTTTGATGGGCGAGGTAACTACAGCTTGGGAATTACCGAGCAAATCATTTTTCCTGAAATTGACTACGACAAAATTGATGCAATTCGCGGCATGGATATTGCTATTACGACATCTGCGAAAACAGATGAAGAAGCCAAGGCTTTATTAGAGGCTTTTAGTTTTCCATTCAAGAGATAGAGAGAGTAACTACGATATGGCAAAAACTTCAATGGTAGAGCGAGAGAAGAAACGCACTAAAGTAGTGCGCCGTTGCGCAACTAAACGCATCAAGCTCAAAGCTATTGTAAAAAGCCCAACAACCAGCTATGAGGAAAAACAAGAAGCTATTTTGCAATTACAAAAAATGCCTAAAAATGCCAGCCCCGTTCGACATCGTAATCGCTGCAGTCTCACTGGTAGACCAAAAGGTTATTATCGAAAATTTGGTTTAGGGCGAAATAAATTACGTGAAGCAGCTATGCGAGGCGACATTCCTGGTTTAGTAAAAGCTAGCTGGTGATGCCACTAGACGTGCTTGTTAAGTTAACGATTAGGACAAAGTTATGAGTATGAATGATCCCATTTCCGATATGCTGACGCGCATTCGTAATGGACAGAGCGCAAGAAAAGTTACTGTAACGATGCCTTCATCGAATGTGAAAGTGGCAATTGCGCAAGTACTCAAAGACGAAGGCTTTATAGAAGATTTTGATGTGGATAAGGATGGCGCCAAAGCCGAACTATCCGTAACGCTTAAATACTATATGGGTGAGCCAGTCATTTCTAAACTTAAACGAATGAGCAGGCCAGGATTGCGAATTTATAAAAATGCAGATGCTCTACCAAGAGTGATCGGTGGTATGGGCATAGCGATTGTATCGACCTCAAGAGGTGTGATGAGTGATCGCGCCGCACGTGCTGAAGGTTATGGTGGTGAAGTGTTGTGTACGGTTGAGTAATTAATCTATATATGTAAATTATGTCACGAATTGCTAAACAACCTATAGAAATCCCTTCTGGTGTAGATGTGAAGCTGCAGGGGCAGCATCTTGCTGTCAAAGGTCCTAACGGTGAGATGTCTATGGACATACATAGTGATGTTAGTGTGGAGCAAAACGACAATCAATTGCGTGTGGTGCTTGAAGAGACTAACAATATTGCAATGGCTGGAACTACGCGTGCATTAATGTATAACTTAGTTACAGGTGTGAGTAAAGGATTTGAACGCAAATTGGAACTCGTGGGTGTAGGCTATCGTGCTCAATCTAAAGGCAAGACACTAAATTTGTCTTTAGGGTTTTCCCATCCTGTTGATTATCCAATACCTGAAGGAATAAAGATTGATACCCCCAGCCAAACTGAAGTGGTAATAAAAGGTGCAGATAAACAAAAAGTTGGGCAAGTTGCTGCAGAAATTCGTGCTCAACGTCCACCTGAGCCCTATAAAGGCAAAGGGGTTAAGTATGCAGAGGAAAGAATTATCCGCAAAGAAGCGAAGAAAAAATAATTAATTCATAGATATGAATAGACCAAATTCTAGATTGAGACGTGCACGAAAATCTCGCAGTAAAATTGCAGAGTTAAAAATGCATCGCTTGTGTATACATCGCACACCCAGACATATTTATGCGCAGGTAATTGCACCTCAGGGTAGCGAAACTATAGTAAGTGCATCATCTTTAGAGACCGATGTGCGTGGAGCTGTGAAATATACAGGCAATGTAGAAGCGGCCAAGGCAGTAGGAAAAATAGTTGCTGAGCGCGCAAAAGATAAAGGTGTGGACAGTGTGGCCTTTGATAGATCTGGATTTAAATATCATGGCCGAGTAAAAGCACTAGCTGATGCTGCACGCGAAGCGGGATTAAATTTTTAAGCGCAATAATGAGGACTCGTAACTAATGGCAACCAACGAACCCGCAAGAATATCAGACGGCCTTGAAGAGCGGTTAGTTACAGTTAATCGTGTTGCGAAAGTAGTTAAAGGTGGTCGCCAATTTGGATTTACTGCGCTTACTGTAGTCGGAGATGGTAATGGTAAAGTGGGTGTGGGGTATGGTAAGGCGCGCGAAGTGCCGTTAGCCATTCAAAAGGCGATGGAAAAGGCACGTAAAGAATTAAAGCATGTGCCACTAAAAGAAGGCACTTTGTATTACCCGATTGTTGGTGAACATGGTGCTGCAAAAGTTTTTATGCAGCCTGCTTCAGTAGGTACTGGAATTATCGCAGGTGGTGCTATGCGTGCAGTATTTGAAGTGGTTGGTGTTAAGAATGTTTTATCAAAATGTATTGGATCCAGAAATCCAATTAATGTTGTGCAAGCTACAATTAACGCGCTATGTAATATGCAATCACCAGAATTGATTGCTGCAAAACGTGGTAAGACAATAGAAGAAATATTGTCGTAATCATTTGGCGAAATCTGAGTTTATGAGTAAGCAACTAAAAGTAACATTAGTGAAAAGTTTGAATGGCCGGCTTGCTGCGCATAAAGCATGTGCGCGAGGCTTAGGAATTCGACGTATACATAATCCAGTGACGGTTATAGATACTCCTGAAAACCGTGGCATGATTAATGAAATTAGTTACATGTTGAAAGTTGAAGAGGCTTAACTGTCATATATTAAAAGATTAGAAAGATGAATCTAGACAACTTAAAACCTGCAGAAGGAAGTCGCCCTACTCGTAGACGTGTGGGTCGTGGAATTGGTTCCGGATCGGGCAAAACATGTGGTCGTGGACACAAGGGTCAGCATTCACGTGCGGGCGGATACCATAAAGTAGGTTTTGAAGGTGGCCAAATGCCATTGCAGCGACGTTTACCAAAAGTAGGGTTTCGCTCCCGCAAAACTAAGCACACCGCTGAACTACGGTTGCACGAGCTTGCTATCGTTGACGACGATGTCGTAGATATTGATGCATTGAAAGATGCAAAGTTGGTACACGCTACAGCTAAACGCGTAAAAGTGATTCAATCAGGAAAAATTGAAACTGCAGTTAAAACCAAAGGATTGCTTTTTACACCTGGTGCAAAAAAAGCAGTTGAAGCGGCTGGGGGAACCATAGAAGACTGATGGCTCGATCAACTGCAAATGCCGTCGGTTCTCTAGCAGGACTTGGACAGGTTACTGAACTGCGCAAACGTTTATTGTTTGTGTTTATTGCGCTCATTGTGTACCGCATTGGTACTTATATTCCTGTGCCTGGGATTGACCCAAGTGCCATGGCCAGGTTTTTTGAGCAACAGAGCAGTACCATCTTAGGGATGTTTAATATGTTTTCAGGTGGTGCATTGCAACGCCTGAGCATTCTTGCGCTCGGCATCATGCCGTATATTTCTGCATCCATTATTATGCAATTAATGAGTGCGGTCGTTCCTTCTTTAAAAGAGCTAAAGAAAGAGGGTGAGGCAGGACGACGTAAAATAACTCAATACACGCGCTATGGCACAGTCTTTCTCGCTACATTTCAAGCGATTGGTGTTTCCATTGCATTACAAAATCAACAAGTCGCCCTAACTCCTGGGATTGGATTCATATTTACAGCTACTATCAGTTTGGTTACTGGGACAATGTTTTTAATGTGGTTGGGCGAACAGATTACAGAGCGTGGGATTGGCAACGGTATTTCTATTATCATCTTTGCTGGAATTGTTGCAGGATTACCCGCGGCACTTGGCGGAACCCTTGATTTAGTATCGCAAGGTGCAATGGGTGAAGGATTTGCACTATTTTTATTTTTAATGGCAATTGTGGTTACTGCATTTGTTATCTTCGTAGAAAGAGCGCAGCGGCGAATAACAGTTAACTATGCGCGACGTCAACAAGGCCGCAAGATGTATGCCGCACAATCTACACATTTACCGCTTAAATTAAATATGTCGGGTGTAATTCCACCTATATTTGCTTCAAGTATTATTTTATTTCCAGCTACCTTGTTGCAGTGGTCAAGTAGCTCTACTGGAAGTTTTTCCTGGTTACAAAATATTGCAACTGCAATTTCTCCTGGGCAACCGTTGTATGTAATGTTGTATGCACTTGCGATCGTGTTCTTCTGTTTCTTTTACACAGCAATCGTATTTGATTCACGAGAAACTGCCGACAACTTGAAACGCTCTGGTGCATTTATTCCGGGTATTCGTCCTGGGGAGCAAACGGCTCGTTATATCGACTCTGTACTCACACGTTTAACCGCTGTCGGCGCAATCTATATCACTTTGGTATGTTTGCTGCCTGAATTTCTGATTCTTAAATTTGGAGTACCATTTTACTTTGGCGGCACTTCCTTATTGATAATTGTTGTTGTAGTCATGGACTTTATGGCTCAAGTGCAGTCACATTTGATGTCTCATCAATATGAAGGATTAATGAAAAAAGCTAATTTGAAAGGTTATGGGCGATCTGGAACGGTGCGTTAGAGAGTGTAAATATGAAAGTTCGAGCTTCTGTGAAAAAAATGTGTCGAAATTGTAAGGTTATTCGCCGCAATCGAGTCGTGCGAGTAATCTGCAAAGACCCCAGACATAAACAACGTCAAGGCTAAAGAGACAAAGGTAATGTATTTGATTGATTCGAGTGATTTGACTGATAGAATCCGTCGTCCTGGGGTAGCCCCTAGCATCAATTTAATGAGGATATTTTAAGTGGCGCGTATTGCTGGAATAAATGTACCGGTGCATAAGCATACGGATATTGCATTAACTTCAATTTATGGGATTGGGCGTGCGGCCTCTCGCAAGATATGTGATGCAGCAGGTATTCTTCCGAATGCTAAAGTTAAGGACCTGAGCGAAGAAGAAGTTGGCCATCTACGCACAGAAGTTGGGAAGTATCGAGTTGAGGGCGATTTGCGTCGTGAAATTACCGTAAACATAAAACGACTCATGGATCTGGGAACCTATCGGGGCATAAGGCATCGCCGTGGTTTGCCGTTACGTGGTCAACGCACACGTACCAATGCACGCACACGTAAGGGCCCCAGGCGCCCGATAAAACGCTAACGAAATAACATTAACGGGTAAACATGGCAAGAACACCAACACGCACACGAAAAAAAGTAAAACGCATTGTTACCGATGGTGTGGCGCACATTCATGCGTCTTTTAACAATACCATTGTTACCATTACCGATCGTCAAGGTAATGCTTTATCATGGGCAACCTCAGGTGGATCAGGATTTCGTGGTTCACGTAAAAGCACTCCGTTTGCAGCACAAACCGCCGCAGATCGAGCAGGTCGAGATGCACTTGAGTACGGTTTGAAAAATTTAGAGGTAAAGGTCAAAGGACCCGGTCCCGGTCGTGAATCAGCAGTGCGTGCATTGAACGCAGTAGGATACAAAATTACCAACATTAATGACGTCACCCCGATCCCACACAACGGTTGTCGTCCACCCAAGCGCCGACGCGTATAAGGGATCAATATTATGGCGCGTTATTTAGGACCAAAATGCAAACTTAGCCGGCGTGAAGGCGCCGATCTGATGTTAAAAGGTCGGGCTCGACCACTTGATTCAAAATGCAAGATAGACAAACAGCCTGGCCAACACGGGGATAAGCGTGGACGCGCTTCAAACTATGGTGTGCAGTTGCGAGAAAAGCAAAAGTTGCGTCGTATTTATGGTGTATTGGAGCGCCAATTTAGAAATTATTATAAGAAAGCATCACGTATCACAGGCTCAACTGGTGAGAACCTACTAAAATTACTTGAGTGTAGATTAGATAATGTCGCATATCGGATGGGATTTGGCGTAACTCGTGCAGAGTGTCGACAGCTTATCAGCCATAAAGCTATTGAGGTAAATGGTGTTACGGTAAATATACCCTCATATAATGTATTACCTGATGATGTAATAAGCGTGCGAGAAAAATCTAAGAAACAGCTACGTATACAAGATGCATTAAATGCGGCTGAACAAATTGGCTTACCCGATTGGGTTGAAATAGATGTAAAGAAAATGCAAGGCAAGTTTAAATCTGTGCCAGAACGTGGTGAATTACCACCTGATATAAATGAATCTCTCGTGGTTGAGTTATATTCTAAATAATACGTATTTGTAAAAGAGGTTATCGATGGTTGCAAATGAGTTACTAAAACCTAGAGTTGTAGATGTTCAGTTAGCTGACGAATGTCATGCCAAAGTTGTGCTTGAGCCACTAGAGCGTGGTTTTGGACATACGCTTGGTAATGCCTTACGTCGAATTTTGTTGTCATCTATACCTGGGTGCGCTGTGATAGAAGCGCAAATTGATGGTGTGTTACATGAATACACCGCGATTGAAGGTGTGCAAGAAGATGTAGTAGATATCTTGCTAAATCTAAAAGGTATTGCGGTCGTCATGCATAACAAAACAGAAGCGATGCTTACCTTACATAAGCAGGGGCCTGGAGTAGCCACGGCTGGAGATATTGAAGCGGATCATGATGTTGAAATCATGAATAAAGACCATGTGATTGCGCACTTAACTGAACAAGGTTCATTAAGTATGACGTTAAAGGTTGCTAAGGGCCGAGGTTATCAACCTGCTACACAACGTCGCAATGAAGAAGATCGTGTAATTGGTTCTTTATTGTTAGATGCAAGTTTTAGCCCAGTACGTCGAGTGGCTTATTCTGTCGAGAGTGCACGTGTAGAACAACGTACAGACTTGGATAAGTTAATTGTTGATTTAGAAACCAACGGCACGGTAGATCCAGAAGAAACTATTCGTAAAGCGGCAGGCGTGTTGCAGCAGCAATTGTCAGTATTTGTTGATCTGCAAGGAGAAGAGCAAGTTGAGACCGATAAGGCCGATACGGAAATTGATCCGATCTTGGTGCGACCCGTTGATGATCTTGAACTTACTGTACGTTCAGCTAACTGCTTAAAAGCAGAGAATATTTACTACATTGGCGATCTGATTCAACGTACTGAAGTTGAATTACTTAAGACACCAAATTTAGGTAAAAAATCCTTGACAGAAATTAAAGATGTGTTGGGTACACATGGTTTATCATTGGGTATGCGTTTAGAAAATTGGCCACCTGCGAACTTGCGCGAAGATCGCAAAGTAATGATTTAGACTAAACGATGTAGAGTACTAAAATGAGACATCGCCAATCAGGACGTCAATTAAATAGAAATAGCCCTCATCGCAAGGCGATGATGAGTAATATGACGACGTCTTTATTTTCTCACGAAGTAATTCGTACTACTTTACCAAAAGCAAAAGAATTACGTCGTTATGCAGAGCCATTAATTACACTGGCAAAAGAGGATAGCGCCGCTAGGCGCCGTCAAGCATTTTCCAAATTACGCGATAAAGCCAGTGTTGGAAAATTATTTTCTGAACTTGGCCCGCGTTATAAAGAACGACCCGGTGGATATACACGCATATTAAAATGCGGATTTCGCCCAGGCGATAATGCCCCAATGGCATTGGTTGAACTCGTTGATCGACCTACAGAAGAGTCCTAGTTAAAGAAGTAAATATTCAACTAAAAAGCCAGGTTAAACCTGGCTTTTTTATTTGTACAATAAAGTTCTTCTTTAAACTTATTATATTGTGATGAGACCTATTGTTTTAGCTACAGATTATGGAGTAGCGGGTTCTTATGTAGGGCAACTCAAGTGTGCAATTTACAAAATTGCCCCAAATGTTCAAGTCATTGATCTTATTCATGATTTACCTGCATTTAATCCCAAAGCCGCTGCGTACTTGCTGGCAAGTTATTTAGGGTACATTCCAAAAAATTCAATTGTCGTTGGTGTAGTCGATCCAGGGGTTGGCTCCAATCGTGAACCTATAGTTTTAGATGGCGATGGCTATACCTTTATTGGGCCAAATAACGGTTTGTTTTCAATTGTTGCCAGAAAATTATCAGACAACAGATTGTCTGAAATTATTTTATCAGAAGAGCCAGATTCTAAAACCTTTCATGGGCGCGATATATTTGCACCCATTGCTGCACAATTTGTTATAGGAACTGAACCAAAGCTGGAACCTATTTCAGTGAAAAAACTAATAGGCTCTGATTGGCCTGAGGATCTTTTTGAAATAATTTATATCGATTATTATGGCAATGCTATTACAGGAATAACTTCTGAACATATTAATAAAAATAAAATACTAAAAATCAATGAACATCATCTAAAATATGCAGAAACATTTTTTCGTGTAAACAAAGGAGAGTGTTTTTGGTATTGTAATTCGAATAACCTTATTGAAATTGCCGCAAGAGAAGCATCTGTAGCAGCAATATTCCAACTAGCCATTGGGAATAAAATAAATTTTATGTGAATTAATCTAATTAGTTAATCAAGCGAATTGTTCTTCCGCAAAAATTTTAATATCAAGCATTGGTTTTAGATGCTGCCCTGTAAATGAATATTTTGATGATGCTATTTCTTCTGGCGTTCCCGTTGCAACAACTTCACCACCTCGATTCCCACCTTCTGGACCTAAGTCAATAATCCAATCTGCAGTTTTTATTATGTCGAGATTATGTTCGATAACAATGATAGTATTGCCTTGATCGCGCAAATGATGAAGAACTTTTAAGAGTTGTTCTACATCATGAAAATGTAGCCCAGTTGTGGGTTCATCCAAAATATAAAGTGTTCTTCCTGTACTGCGTTTGGACAGTTCACGTGAAAGCTTAACTCGCTGTGCTTCCCCGCCAGATAGAGTAGTGGCACTTTGGCCAACTGTGATATATGACAAACCAACATCCATAAGAGTTTGCAATTTGCGTTTGATGATAGGTACAGCCTCAAAGAAATTTAGCGCATCCTCGACTGTCATTTGTAATACTTGATGAATGTTTTTGTCTTTGTAGCGAATTTCTAATGTCTCTCGGTTGTAACGTCTTCCTTGGCAAATGTCACACGGTACATAAACATCAGGTAGAAAATGCATTTCTACTTTGATCACACCATCACCCTGGCAGGCTTCACAACGGCCGCCTTTAACATTAAAACTAAAGCGGCCCGGCGCGTAGCCACGTGAACGAGCTTCTGGTGTATTCGCAAATAGTTCACGAATGGGCGTAAATAGGCCAGTATACGTTGCAGGATTGGATCGAGGTGTGCGTCCAATGGGGCTCTGGTCGATATCGATTACTTTGTCGATTTGATCTAAGCCTTTGATTTCATTACATTCTGCAGGAAGAATGCCAGAGCCATGCAAATGTCGCATACAGTGTTTATATAAGGTGTCGTTGACTAGCGTAGATTTTCCAGAGCCGGAAACACCGGTTACAACAGTAAGTAACCCTAGCGGTATATCCACAGTAATATTTTTTAGGTTGTTCCCACGAGCGTGGATGATTTTTAGAGTTTTTGTTTTTTGAAAAGGCATGCGCATTTTAGGAAGAGGGATAACACGTTTTCCTGAAAGATAGTGTCCGGTTAAGGATGCAGGATTTTTTTCAATATCTACAGGTGTGCCCTGCGCGACTACTTTGCCACCATGTATGCCTGCGCCGGGGCCCATATCTAAAACATGGTCTGCGCTGCGAATCGCTTCTTCATCATGTTCGACAACAATTACGGTATTACCGAGGTCTCTTAGATAATTCAGTGTTTTTATGAGGCGCTGATTGTCACGTTGATGCAAACCAATGGAGGGTTCATCAAGTATGTACATAACCCCAACCAAACCGGAACCAATTTGACTTGCAAGGCGAATTCGCTGAGCTTCTCCACCAGATAGGGTATCCGCACTGCGATTAAGAGTTAGATAATCTAAACCTACGTTGACTAAAAATTTAAGTCGTTCGTTTATTTCGTTAATAATTTTTTCCCCAACAGCAGCCAGGTGGCCAGGGAGGTTTAGTTTTTTAAAAAAAACCAGAGCTTTTTCTGTAGACCAAGAAGTGATTGTTGGTAAGTTGATGTTTTGTATAAATACATTACGTGCTTCTACATTTAAGCGCTCGCCATTACATTCTTGGCAGGTTTGTATAGTCAGATATTTGCTCAGTTCTTCTCGCACGGCACTTGATTCCGTCTCATGAAAACGTCGATCCATATTTGGAATAATGCCTTCAAAGGTGTGCCAGCGTTTGTAGACCTTGCCATTATCATTAGTATATTTGAACTGAATTTCTTCATCCTCGCTGCCATACAAGATAATTTCTTGAACTTCCTCATCGAGTTCATCATAGGGTGCCTCAATATCAAAATCATAATGCTCAGCAAGGGATTGAATTAAGTTAAAGTAATACGGGTTACGTCGGTCCCAACCTCGAATGGCACCTCCTGCAAGACTAATTTCGTCATTAATGACGACTAACTCGGGATCAAAAAATTGTTCTATGCCTAAACCATCACATTCTGTGCATGCGCCTACTGGATTATTAAATGAGAAAAGTCGGGGTTCGAGCTCATTCAAGCTATAGCCACATTTCGGACATGCAAATTTTGCTGAAAAAATCATCTCAGCTTCTTTGGGGTTGTCCATTGATCGAATAATGGCAATGTCATCGGCAAGTTTTAGTGCTGTTTCAAAAGATTCAGCCAAGCGCAGTTTCAAATCTGCTTTAACTTTAAATCTATCTACGATGACCTCGATCGTGTGCTTGCGTCGTAGATCAAGCTTTGGAGGAGCATCTAATTCATATATTTCACCGTCGATTCGTGCGCGCAAAAAACCCTGAGCTTGCAATTGAGCAAGCAGCTGCACGTGTTCGCCTTTGCGGTTTTGGACAACCGGCGCTAGCAACATCAATTTTTTACCTTCATCAAGCGACAGAACTTTGTCCACCATCTGGCTAATCGTTTGTGCATGTAAATCGAGGTGATGCGTAGGGCAACGAGGCGTGCCTGCGCGCGCAAAGAGCAGGCGTAGATAATCGTATATTTCAGTAATGGTCCCTACTGTTGAACGTGGATTATGAGAAGTCGCTTTTTGTTCGATCGAAATGGAAGGCGATAATCCATCGATATGGTCTACATCTGGTTTTTCCATACGCGCAAGAAACTGACGCGCATAGGCAGACAATGATTCGACGTAGCGACGTTGCCCCTCAGCAAAAATGGTGTCAAAAGCCAGAGATGACTTGCCAGAGCCGGATAGGCCAGTGATGACAATCAACTTTTCTCTTGGGAGATCAACATCAATATTCTGTAGATTATGCGTTCGTGCCCCACGAATGCTGATTTGTTTCATATTTTCAATCGTGATTAGCCAAACGTACTAATATACGCGTTTATCTATTCGAGACGCAAAACCTGAATACCCTAAACGGAAGAGATGCAGGGTAGTTGCTGTAAAGCGCAGTGCCACCTCAGGCTTAATCAAACGGTTATGGCGCACCCATAATAGCTTTAAACTTGTATTTCGTGTTTTGAGCAGTGGTCCTTGAAAGCAACTCTATTCCCTTAGATGCTCTAAGAGATGATCAAAAAACAGACGGCGAATGCAGACTTCGTGTTTTTTGTCTCATAAGCTCGTAAAATACCCTACAATAACTACTATACATATAAAAGGTAAGTCGAGATGGCAAGAGGTGTAAACAAAGTCATATTAGTGGGTAATCTTGGGCAAGATCCCGAAGTTAAATACATGCCAAGTGGTCAAGCCGTCTGCAATATCAGTGTGGCGACAACTGAATCTTGGAATGACAAGAGCTCAGGCGAAAAAGTTGAGAAAACTGAATGGCATCGCGTGGTGTTTTTTCGCAGATTGGCAGAAATTGCAGGCGAATATTTACGCAAAGGCTCACAAGTCTACATAGAAGGGCGTCTACAAACCCGCAAATGGCAAGACCAAAGTGGCAATGATCGCTACACCACAGAAATTGTCGCCAACGACATGCAAATGTTAGGGGGTAAAGGCGGTGGTACGGCAATGATGCCAGAAGGTCCGTCCAGCACAGAGCCGGAACCAATTACTGCAGGTTCATCCTCCGATGATTTTGATGACGACATTCCATTTTAAAATATATCGCCTTAGTTTGTGCTAATAACGAACTTAATTGTTCAAAAACAAATAGGATATTACTGTGATTTTTATTAAAAAATTAACTTTATGTTTTTTTATCATATTTATTTGCTCACCAGCTGCATATGCATATATAGATCCTGTTACTGGAAGTTTAATCATTCAGGGGTTAATTGCTGCAGTTGTGGGTGCATTGGCCATGATCAAGTTTCAATATTCAAGATTTAAAGCGTTTATAAATAAAATTTTTGGAAGAAATGCAAAGGATGATAGCTTAGATAGCTTAGATAGCTTAGATAGCTTTGAAGCTGAACAAGACTTTAGCCAAAAAAAAGAAAAGAATTCTGAAAGTATAAAAGAATCTAGCTAATAATTAGTCACATGGGATCAGATGTAGATCCAGCATCTTTTCGTGATCCAAGTGGGTTTATATTCTACATTGATGATAATGTTTACAGGCAAATAAATAAAAACTATCAATATAATTTCAAAAAATTTATTGAATGTGGTTTATATGCACAGTTAGCAGAAGAAAATTTGCTAATTTCGCACCAAGAGGCAGATAGTTCATTAGCTCTTACCAATGATGCATATTTAGTCATATCTCCAGAAAGAATTCCATTTATCTCCTATCCATATGAATGGTGCTTTAGTCAGTTAAAAGATGCAGCACTGTTAACTTTAAAAATACAAAAACTATCCTTGAACCGAGACTTTTCTTTAAAAGATGCAAGTGCATACAATGTTCAGTATCTTCATGGCAAGCCAATTATGGTTGATACACTTTCATTTGAAAGATATGAAGAGGGTAAGCCATGGGTAGCATATAGACAGTTTTGCCAACATTTTTTGGCACCACTATCACTAATGTCCTATGTGGATATTCGTTTAGGCCAATTACTAAAAAATTATATTGATGGGATCCCTTTAGATTTGACAGGTAAGCTACTTCCTTTCTCAAGTAAATTTAGATTTTCATTAGCA
>JBFGJY010000025.1:0-36204 GCA_041576975.1 Gammaproteobacteria bacterium
ATTACCAAACTCATCATCTATGTTAATAACTGCATTCTTTAAATTCGGCATTTGAAATAAGATACGTTTTGAGCTGCCGTAATCCTCTAAAGATGGGTGGTAATCAAAATGATCACGACCTAAATTTGTAAACACAGCAGTATCCACCGCCACACTATTCAGCCTGCCTTGCTTAAGACCATGTGATGAAGCTTCGATGACTGCGTAGGAGATTCCCTTTTCAAAAAAACGATTAAGCAAACTTTGGATACGTATTGCATCTGGCGTGGTATGCGTAGCATCTCCAAGATCAGGATAGACACCATAGCCGAGGGTGCCAATTACCCCACAGGAAATTTTTAATTGCTTAAATGCTTGTGCGATAAATTGGCTTACCGAAGTTTTACCGTCCGTACCTGTAACACCTATGATATTCAGGTGTGCAGACGGATCGTGGTAAAAACGCTGCGCAATAGCGCCAATTTGTTGTTGCAAAGCGGAAATCTTTATACAAGGAATCGAACTTGGCAAAATATCTTGCTGCACTCCCCGTCCTGGCTCCCAAGCAATGGCTGCAGCACCATTTGCAATAGCGTCTTGACAAAATTCAAGCCCATGTTTG
Organism: Gammaproteobacteria bacterium; assembly: GCA_041576975.1. Taxonomy (GTDB): domain Bacteria; phylum Pseudomonadota; class Gammaproteobacteria; order UBA4575; family UBA4575; genus JBFGJY01. The sequence goes on from JBFGJY010000025.1 coordinate 602, forward strand.
TGCAACCCTTGCATTGCAAGGAACAAGTCGCCTGATTGGGTAGAACGACTATCTAAACTTAGACCATATATCATTGTATTTGCATAGCTCGCCTGAACATGTGCCCAGCCCTCTAACAAATCCGCCAAAGACCAACAGATCGGAGATGTCGTTTGCATGAATTAGCCCACATAGTGCACCAGAGTCCGAAATTTTGGGTGAGAGATCGCATTAGCTGGCCCCGCTCTGGTCTGAAAGGCATAGCCGTCGCTATGACTTATTGAAGGAAGAGCAACCCATGCAAAGTGAGATCCAGCCAAATACCGGGCAGCTAATGGTAAACACAAACTGTGTTTCTTGATGATTTGCATAGTTCTACTTAATCAATCGTTTGTCATCATTTAAGGGCTTTCTTTTGCAATATTCGGGCTAACCTGCATGGTCTTTTATAGGATCACTAGAATTGGCTTGAAGTGGTACATCATCAGGCGCGATATTTAGAATGCGTAAAGCTCCACCCATAATTTTTGAAAAAATTGGTGCAGCAACCTCACCTCCAAAGTATGCGCCTCGACTAGGTTCATTCACCATTATCACTAACACAAGTCGCGGATCACTTGCAGGTGCAATACCAGCAAATAGTGAAACATATTTATCATCCTCATAACCACCTATTGCAGACTTATGAACCGTACCCGTTTTCCCAGCAACGCTGTATCCAGGAATCGCAGCACGAGAACCGGTTCCGTCATCGGAAACCACAGCTGTTAACATAGGTAAAATTCGTTCTACAGTTTGAGATGAAAATATTCTTGGTGAATTGTCTCTATTAGAATCGGCATTAGACTTGTGCAACATTGAAATAGATAATTGTTTCCCACCAGATGCTAACACAGCATATGCGCGCGCTAACTGTAAAGTCGACATCGACATACCATAACCAAATGCTAAGGTTGCATGTTCAACTTCACGCCAATCTTGAAAATTTTTTAAGTGACCACCAACTTCTCCAGGAAAACCAGACTCAGTTGAATTACCAATACCAATAGAATTAAAAGTTGACCATAAATCCTTTGCAGGAATTGTTAAAGCAATTTTTGTTGCACCTACATTACTTGACTTAATAATTATATTACTTACAGAAAGTTGGCCAAAATTCTTTGTATCCCGAATAGTATGGTCTCCAACTTTGTACTTGCCTGGCGCTGTATTAATTAATGTGTGAGGAGAGTAACGATTCGACTCCAGTGCCGATGCAATTGTAAATGGCTTAATAGTCGATCCCGGTTCAAAAACATCAGTGACGGCACGATTACGGTAAGTGTGTCTATGATAGCCTTTACGATTATTTGGATTAAAGGAAGGTACATTGGCCATCGCAATAACCTCACCTGTTCTTGAATCAATCATTACTGCTGACGCCGAACGTGCATAATGTTGTGCAAGTTTTGCCTTTAATTCACGATAGGCCAGATATTGGACTCTTCGATCAATACTTAGTGTAATATTTTGACCAGGCTGGGGGATACGAATTCCTTCAACATCCTCTACGATACGATTTAATTGATCCTTAATTACCTTCTTAGCGCCCGGCTGTCCGCGCAGCCATTGATCATAAGCAAGTTCAACTCCTTCTAAACCATTATCGTCTATATCCGTAAATCCCAGTACATGTGAACTTACTTCTGCAGTTGGATAGTAGCGTCGATACTCGCGCTGTAAATTAACTCCAATAATATCTGCCTGTTTTAATTGTTCAGCTTGTTGAGGATCAATATGGCGCTTTACATATAAAAACTGACGTTCACTTTTTTGTTGGAGCTTTTTCTTTAAGCTTGCAGCATTCAAATTTAAAATACTTGCTACCAGTCTAATTGATTCATGATTACTTAATGCTGCAGAGGGATTCGCCCATACAGAATAGATTGGCGTGCTCACTGCGAGTAGTTCCCCATTTCTGTCTAATATCATGCCGCGATGTGCAGGCATTTCTACTACTCGCAGATGGCGCGCCTTACCTTCCTCCTCTAAAAATTCATGCTCAAACAACTGCAAATAAATTGCACGTACAAACAAACTACTAAGACCTAACATAAAGAGAAACACAATAAAAGATCTTCGAAATTTAAATATAGGAGCTTGTTTCATATCTTTAATGCATTTTTAAAAATACTAGTCGTTCCTTATGCACAAGATCCATTTTTAATTTTTCACGCGCAAGTTTTTCTACGCGGCCATGTGTTGCCCAAGCGCTTTGCTCTAACTGCAAGCGCCCCCATTCTATTTGCAACTCATCAAATTTATTTTGCAAATTTTGTAGTTCGACAAATGCTTTACGCATAGAATGTTTCGAATAAACAATTCCAACACCAGTAAAAACATTTGCAAGAAATAAAATTACAATTAGTACTAACCTAGCTAACATGTAATTCTCTCCATAATATGTAGCTTTGCACTCCTTGCCCTTGGATTGTTTGCAATTTCATTTTTTGAAGGCTTGATTGGCTTACAAACTCTTTTTAGCTTTGGTTGGAATTGGTTAGCTATAGGTAGTTTGCGCGGCAAACTTGATTCGCTATGTTTGCGAAACGAACTTTTTACTAGCTGGTCCTCAAGGGAATGAAACGTTATTACTAATAATCGCCCTGATTCATCAAGCAACTCTACACAGTTATCTAATGCCGTTGACAACACCTCTAATTCTTTATTAATAAAAATACGTATAGCTTGAAATGTGCGAGTTGCAGGGTGTTTTTGCTCACGTGATCGGCCAATTGCCTTTTGCACCACTTCGGCTAGTTGTCTAGTAGTTTTTAGTGGGCAAATTTTCTGTTGCTTCAAAACTGCAGCAGCAATTTTTTTTGCATAACGCTCTTCGCCATATATTTTTATTACTTTTTCTAATTCATGAGCACTAACTTTTTGTAGCCATTGCGCGGCACTAATGCCTTCATTAACATTCATACGCATATCCAGTGGACCATCTTGCATAAAGCTAAATCCTCTTTCAGGATCATCAAGCTGTGGTGATGAAACCCCTAAATCAAATAAAATCCCATTCACTTTTTCATCAAATTTATATTTTTTAGCAGTTTGTAAAATTTGCGAAAAATTACTCTGTTCAATCACTATACGTGGCTCTTTTGAAAATAAAGCTTTTCCGTAAGCAACAGCTTGAGGGTCTTGGTCAATTGCTAATATATGGCCATTGGGACCAAGTTTCTTCAATATCTCGCTGCTGTGTCCTCCCCTTCCAAATGTGCAATCAATATAGATACCATCCGATATAATCTTTAGTGCTGATATTACTTCGGCAAGCAAAACAGGTTGATGCGAGTCATAAGCACCAAACTGCATAGTTAAATCGAAAGAGATTCTAGCGCCGCAGTAATGTCACTCAATTTATTTTCTTCTCTAATCCAACGTTCACACATTTTTTCCCAAGTTTCTTGATCCCAAAGCTCAAATTTATTTCCTTGCCCAATTAAGACTGCCTGTTTATTTAAACTGGCAAAATGTCGTAACGGCGAGGGAAGCAATATCCGATGCTGCCCATCAATTTCACATTCCGTGGCATGCCCAAGAAGTAGTCGTTGTAAGCGTCTTACTTGTTTATTGATGCTCGGTAATTGCATTAGCTTTTGTTCAATGCGTTCCCATTCAGGAAAAGGATAAATCAATAAACAACGATCGACATCAACGGTAATTACTAAGCTACCACCACAGCTTTCTTGGATGCGTTCACGATAGCGCGCCGGCAATGACAGACGGCCTTTCGCATCCAAATTAAGATCGTTAACACCTCGGAACATAAAATGAACGTCATGGAGCAATCCATGTTATCCCACATTTTCCCACTTTTTGACACTATAGAAACGAGCTTGCGATATTGCAAGTAAAACCAGGTAAAAAAACTAAAAAAATACTTATAAGACAGATAGTTAAAAAGCACATATCCCTTGTTAAATACAGGGTAATAATTTAAAGAACTCACCTATATTTGAGGGTTTAACACATAATGATAAGGTTTTAGGTTAAGAGATTGTCTATGCGATCCGGCGATACTTTTAAGGAACCAGAATATTAAGAAAATTGCTCAATATTGAGTCTGCAACGATTAGATTCGCCTTCAGCTAAGTTACGAATAGGAGTCAGCCGATAAGCCGGGTTCTGTCGAGAGCAGTCATTCATCTAGAATTTATGTCACCACAAATCTCAAGCGACCTACCCAGGGACCGCACGGGCCGTACGTTGGAAAACTCCATGTCCCTCTATTTGGTCTTGCTCCAGGTGGGGTTTACCTAGCCACAACTGTTGCCAGTTGCGCGGTGTGCTCTTACCACGCCGTTTCACCCTTACCCAGCTACTATCCTTTTACATGCTTGCAATTCACTTGCTTGCTTACACTGTAGAGTTAGCCTTGGCTTTCTAGTAAAGCTTGCAAATGGATAGTAACTGGGCGGTATACTTTCTGTTGCACTTTCCATGGACTCACATCCTCCAGGCATTACCTGGCACCTTGCCCATAGAGCCCGGACTTTCCTCCCCCCTACTTTTATTTACGCTATGGTTTTATGCATAGAGCAAGCAAGGAAGCGACTGCTTAGCTGACTCCCACTAGACGATAACATATTTGCAGCTATTTTTTTGAATCGAGATCTAATCCTAATGAATACAACAGATTCCGCCCAAGCCCGGTATGTTTGGCAACTATTTCGATTGCATCTTTGTGAGAGAGATGCTTTTGTAAATCGGTTAAAAGAGACCTGGCTTTTTCAATTGACGCTGCGGTTTGTGGCGCTTCATCTCCTTGTACTACCAGTACGAATTCACCTTTAACCGTTTCGGGATGTGCGTGTAACGCTTGCCTGATTTGTGTGAGTTCACCATTTATATGTTGTTCAAATTGCTTCGTTAGCTCACGTAAAAGAGCCGCTTTTCTCTGCCCACCAAATACTTGGATACAAGTTTCAATTGATTGCAGAATTCGCTGTGGTGACTCATAAAATACCATTGAGCGTGTTTCATATTGAAGTGCTTGTAATCGCTTGCGCCGCTCAGCGGCCTTTTTGGGTAAAAACCCTTCAAATATGAAACGATCTGTAGGGAGGCCTGCCACAGACAAAGCCGTTACTACAGCGCTTGCACCGGGAATTGGACGTACTCGAATACCCTCGTGTTGTGCAGTCGAGACTAATTTATAGCCTGGATCGCTAATCAGCGGTGTCCCAGCATCCGATACGAGACCAATATTTTCACCAGTCTTTAATTGACTGATGATGGCAGCTATCTTTTTTGATTCGTTAAAATCATGTAGCGACTCTAGTTTAGCTTGGATACCATAGTGATCTAGAAGCTTTTTCGTCATACGAGTATCTTCAGCTAACAGAACCTTAACCTTTTTAATCGTGTCTAATGCTCGTAGAGTAATGTCCGCTAAATTACCAATTGGTGTAGCAATAACATACAAAATGCCTTGATCAGCCATTTTTAATCAATATATGGTTCAATCTGTAGTTCATTAATTAAATAAGATCAATAAGAAAAAATTTTATGATGCAAAAAGTCGTACACATTGTAGTCTTAATTATCATGGCAAGTGCATTGTCCAGTTGTGCAGACTTACCTCTTTCTGGCAGTCAAATTTTTGATCCGGCAAAATCTCAAATTCGAAGCGCCGAAAAACTACTCGATTCTGGAAATTATCAAGAAGCGGCGACGATATTTTGGTCAGTTGCTGAAACAAAATCTTCTCCGCAGCGCGAAGCATTACAATTAAGAGCCGCAGAAGCCGTATTACAGCCCGAAACTAAGCTACAAGCCCAACAGTATCTTAGTGCAATTGACGATAGCGTGCTCACACAAGACTTGTTGGTGCGAAAACGCGTAGCAACTGCAGAGCTTGGACTTCTGAATGGACAACCTCAGCTAGCGATCGACGCAGTACCAGTAAAATTATTAGAGCTTTCACAAAAATATAAACCACATGTACTGGCAGTACGCGCCAAGGCTTTACAAGCTGCTGGACGAACTAGAGAGTCAATTGAAACTCGCATAGTGCTTAACCCATTGCTCAATAAACCCGACCAACTTAAAAAAAATAATCAATTGATTTGGCAGTCACTTCTCAACGCAAATATAGAAGAAATTAGTGCATGGTCTAATAGCAATAAAGATCCTGATTTAGCAGCGTGGTTAAGCCTTGTGTCAATTCAAAAACAAGCGCATGAAAATTTGGCATCTCTAGAGAACCAATTGCAAAGATGGCGTGCACGACATCCGAACCATAGGATCCCTAATCACATCGTGGATTCGATTGCACAAGATTGGGCTTCTTTTCGAATAGCACCAAATAGAATCGCTCTTTTATTGCCTATGACAGGTCGTTACAGCAAGGTTGCAGAGGCAATCTATGCAGGAATTACTACTGCGCGCGAGTTTGGCGAAGCGTTCAACCCCCCACCAGAAATAGTTTTGTACGATACCGGTGACGATCCAATCACTGCGGTGAGTTATTATCGCCGAGCAGTTGATGAAGGTGCAGACTTTATTATTGGCCCCTTACAAAAAGATTCGGTGAGCGTACTCGCCAGTCAAGGGCAACTAGCTGTGCCAACTCTTTCACTCAATTACGCAGATGATGTACTCGCTGGACCACAAAACTTATTTCAATTTGGTTTGCTTCCAGAAGATGAAGCTAGGCAAGTAGCAGAACGAGCTTCACTTGATAATTATCAAGCAGCTTTAGTGTTAGTCCCTGAAGGTGAATGGGGAACACGTTTGCTCGAGGCCTTTTCAGCTCGTTTTTTTGAACTTGGCGGCGTAGTTCTACAGTCTGAGCGCTACTTTGCAAAAAATGCAGATTACTCAATAGCAATTAAAAATCTCTTACAGCTCAACCAAAGTGAACAGCGTCGACGCAATATACAATCAATCATTAAGAAAGAGGTTGAATTTGAACCGCGGCGGCGTCAAGACGCTGACTTGATATTTTTAGCTGCATCGCCTCAGCAAGCTAGATTGCTTCGACCACAGTTAAGCTATCACTATGCATCCGACTTACCTGTATATGCGACTTCACATGTATTTTCCGGTAATGAAAATATTTCAGCTGACCAAGATATCAACGGTATTACTTATTGTGATATCCCTTGGTTATTATCTAATGATCCATCAGTTGAATTATATCGTGACTCACTAGACTTACAATTATCGAGTAGTCAATCTAGATTGCCGCGCTTTGCAGCATTAGGTATAGATGCTTATCAAATCATTCCACATTTACAACGCTTAGCAGTATATGAATATGATCGTTATGATGGAATGACAGGAAAATTAAGTATCGGCGGACAAAACCGCATCTTTCGTGAATTAATTTGGGCAAAATTCCAAGATGGTCGTCCACAGTCACTCAATCCCACATCACAGCCTTCTCTCCAATTCACTTCACAACAGTGAAAACATTACACAAAGGCCAATTTGCTGAACGTAAAGCTTGTCAATACTTACAGCAACAGGGCTTGACACTGATTGAGAAAAATTATCGCTGTCGTAATGGTGAAATTGATTTGATAATGCAAGACAAAGACCATTTAGTATTTATTGAGGTCCGTTATCGAAAAAATGAGAACTATGGAACAGCCATTGATACTGTTGATCGAAACAAAGTAAAAAAGATTGTATTAACTGCACAGCACTATTTGATTAGTCACCAGTTAGATGTTCCTGCACGGTTCGACATCGTAGGATTTGACACATCACTTAATCCAAAATGGATAAGTGATGCGTTTAGTGCGTATTAATCATTATTAATTCCGGCTCATGAACTCCGAATCGCATATCGAAGAACTGTTTAAAGCCAGTATTTCTGTAAAGCAAGCTAGTATTACTGAATTAAAATCGCCCATCGCTAAAGCAGCAGAATTAATAGTTCAGTCCTTAAAAACCCAAGGCAAAATACTCATTTGTGGTAATGGAGGCTCGGCTGCCGATGCACAACATTTCTCAGCTGAATTGCTTAACCGTTTCGAACGCGAGCGCCAAGGGCTTGCAGCAATTGCCTTAACAACAGATAGTTCAACCCTGACCTCTATTGCCAATGATTATGAGTATGAAAAAATTTTTTCTAGACAGGTTTCAGCCCTGGGCAATAAATTGGATGTATTAATTGCGATTACAACTAGTGGAAATTCAGCAAATATACTTGCAGCTATAAACGCAGCTCATCAAAAAAACATGCGTGTGATTGCACTTTCTGGTAAAGACGGCGGTAAATTGCCTGCTGTATTACAAAACAAAGACATTGAAATACGTGTGCCTAGTCAATCCACTGCGCGTATACAAGAGGTACATATATTAGTATTACATTGTCTATGTGATCTCATCGATCAACAAATTCTAGACAATTAATCTCTCCTTAAAATACAAAAGGATGCCTTTAAATACACACATCGTCCGTAGTTTCATTGATGCATGCGGACAACAAGCTGTACTTACAGAACAAAGCGAATGTTGGACCTATGGTTATGACAATAGCAAACAACATGCGTGTCCAGATTTGGTTGTACTGCCACAACAACATGAACAAATCCAAAAATGTGTGCAAATTTGTAACCAACATAGATTACCGCTGACAACACGTGGCCGCGGGACAGGTACAACAGGTGCCGCTGTACCTATACATTCTGGAATCGTGCTTTCTACTGAACGTATGAATAAAATACTTGAGATTGACCGTGCAAATCGGAATATGCGAGTTGAACCAGGCGTGCTCAATGCTGAGGCTCAAAAACAAGCAGCTACATATCGTTTGTTTTGGCCGCCTGACCCAAGCAGTGCAGAATATTGTACGGTTGGAGGGAATTTGGCCTGTAATGCTGCAGGACCCTACGCAGTTAAATATGGCACTTGCAGGGAAAATACGCTTAGTCTGCGAGCAATTACAGGTGCTGGTGAAACTATTTACACCGGAAGCGCCACGACTAAAGGTGTGGTTGGTCTAGATTTAACACGGCTGCTCATAGGCTCCGAAGGTATTTTGGCAATAATAACCGAGGCGCGATTGAAACTTAGTCCGATGGCGGAGCGTATCGATACCATTCGCGCTTTATATAAAGATACTAATTCCGCAATTGATGCCGTGGTTAGTATTCTTGCTCAAAATGCCTTGCCATGTGCACTTGAGTTTATCGATCATGGCTCACTAAATTTAATCCGCCAACAAGAAAGTTTAAACCTCGACCCACAAGCAAAAGCTATGTTAATGATTGAGGTAGATGGCTTAACAGAGACCGTTGATGCCAGTGTTGAATCCGTTTTATGTGCTGCCGACAATACTGGCTGTATTGAATTACAAAATGCAAAAGATGCACGACAGAAAAATGATCTATGGTGTGCACGCAAAGCACTTTCCCCTGCCTTGCGCAGTTTTGCACCAAACAAAATAAATGAAGATGTAGTCGTACCTGTGTCTCAACTCCCGCGCTTCTTACAAGAATTAGAGACGCTTAGTAAAAAACATGCAATTCCTATATTCAGTTTTGGGCACGCTGGAAATGGTAATTTACACGTCAATCTTTTATATGACGAATCCAAAACCACAGAAGCAACTGCTGCTGAACAGTGTCTGGATGAAGTATTTAACTTAGTATTAAATCTAAATGGCACGCTGTCAGGTGAACATGGGGTAGGAATATCTAAGAGAAATTATATAAGCAAAGAAATTGACCCTAATGCACTGGGCTTAATGCAAAAAATTAAACAGCAATTTGACCCAAACAATATCCTTAATCCTGGTAAAACATTACCCGACATAAACAAACATTAGAACCTATCTAAAAATAGTAGGTAGTGCGCTCGCCGGTTTATTGCTCCTACAAAACTTACGTTCAGTACTTCTTGCATAGTAAGAAAAATTTTGTTCCTGCAAAACCAGCATAAAGCACATCCTATACATATGACAAGGTGAAGACTTTACGAGAAGCGGAGTTTATACGTTAGTAAATGAGCATTAAAGAAAAGTCCGTAACACAGTATTCGCGTGCTGAATGCATTTTGAATTAGATCTTAGGCAGCTTGGCTATTATTGCCAAGTAATCGTTTATAAATCTCAACATCTACTTCACTAAAACAACATGCAATAATCAAATCAAACTTTGATTCATATTCACGCATATAGTTAGTCGCAATCAGAGCAGCAGCTTTTTTGGGATAACCATATACTCCAGTGCTGATAGCAGGAAAAGCAATAGATTTGATTTTGTTAGAATAAGCCAAATCAAAGCTGCGTTGATAACATTGACTCAGTAATTCTGGCTCTCCAGAACTTCCCCCCTGCCATACTGGGCCTACAGTATGAATAATCCATTTAGCAGGTAACTTGAAGCCAGGGGATATTTTTGCATCTCCAGTTTCACAACCGCCAAGTGTTTTGTTAAATTCAAAAAGCTGTTTTCCCGCAACACGATGAATGGCGCCATCCACACCGCCGCCCCCAAGGAGGCTATTATTTGCCGCATTTACAATCGCATCCACTTTAAGAGTGGTGATATCGTCTTGCACAACATTAATCATTAAATAAAAGGCTTGAATTATTTGACGACGCGTAAATGTGGATGTTTGGGTTTAGAGGAACTATCTTGCGAGTCATCAGTAGGTGGTAGCTCGTCTTCTTCAGCAAACATCATGCCTTGCCCATTTTCGCGTGTGTAAATCGCAAGCACTGATTCGATAGGGATTACCACTGTCATAGGTTTGCCAACAAACCGCGCATCGAAACGTACTGCGTCTCTGCCAAGGTCAAGTGACTGTACAGCAGTAGGACCAATATTTAGAACAATTTTACCGTCCTCTTCAAATTGGCGAGGAACTTTAACTTGCTCGCTACTCGTGTCGGCAAGAATGTGCGGCGTCATACCATTGTCAACAATCCATTCATACATTGCGCGTATCAAATAAGGTCGACTTGGTGTCATGACAATATATTATTGAATGTAATCTTAAAATTGATTGCTTGTTCTGCAGCAATAATTAATTCAAGCTTAACCGGGCCAAATTTCGACTTCTTCTTCTGACAAGCTACTTCTATAGGAGGGTCGATCAAATATGCGTTCTGCATACTCCAAAATAGGTTTTGCGGAAGCGCCTAATTTGATCCCAAAGCTAGGTAACCTCCAAAGAATTGGTGCAATGCTGCAATCAACTAAGCTAAATTCATCACTTAAAAAATATGGCTTGGCCTTAAATAACTCGACTGCAGAGAGCAGGCTTTCTTGTAGATTTTTTTTGGCATTACTTGCAATTTCAGAATTATCAGAAGATATATCAGCTAACGGCGCGTACCAATCTTTTTCAATATGAAACAGTGCTAAACGTGATTTTGAACGCGATACTGGATCTACAGGCATAAGAGGCGGATGAGGGAACCGTTCATCTAAGTATTCCATAATGACACGTGCATCATATAGCACAAGTTCACGATCAATTAATGTTGGAACTGAGTTATATGGATTAACGTCAAGTAAATCTTCTGGTTTATTGTTTGGATCTATATGCACAACATCAACAGAAATATCTTTTTCAGCTAATACAATTCTCGTGCGATGACTTTGTGGACAACGCGGGTCAGAAAATAATGTCATGCCGGAACGACGGTTTGCTACTAAAGCCATGCGGTTCTCTATGTTATGAGGGAAGTGTTATATGTGTTTAAAAAATGCGTTAGTGCACGTCTTTCCAATAATCTTTTTTCATAAAATATGAAATTACGCCTAGTACAGCTAGAAAAAACAGCACGCCAACTCCAATCTTTTTACGTACTAATTGAGCCGGTTCACTCAGATAAGCCAAGAAATTTACAATATCGGTCACTACTCTTTCATATTCTTTTTCACTGAGCACTCCAGGCTTTGTCATTTCAAAACTATCAAAAACCTTGTGCTCTTTTCCATTCTCATCCACGTCTTTATGGTATACAGCTTTTTGTAAACCTTGTAAGTCAGCTAATACATGTGGCATGGCTGTATTTGGTAAATGTATGTTATTTACCCCAAAAGGACGTGAATCATCTACATAGAATGTTTTAAGAAATTCATATACAGATTGTGGCCCAATTGCACGTACATGGGTGCTTAAATCAGGTGGGTCTATTCCTAAAAACCAATTTTTAGCGTCGTCTCGCTTCATCGCCACAGTCATTAAGTCGCCAAACTTTTGCCCGGTGAATATTAAATTTTCCAACGCTAAATCCTCGCTTATACCTAGATCATCTGCGACCCGTTTATAACGACTATGCTGTGCCGGATGACAGCTTAAACAATAGTTAACAAAATACTTGGCCCCTCGCTGCAAAGAAGCCTTGTTACTTAAATCAACATTTGCCACTCCAAAGGCTCCCTTGGCATGGCTACCGCCACCAGCACTCCATACAGGTGCTGCGCATACCACAGATAGTATGACTAATAAAAAAATTGTAAGGATTTTCATGCTGTCACCCGATCCGGCACTTGTTTCTCGCTATCCCAATTAGTTAACAAGGGTAACAACAATGTTATAAATAAATACACCGCAGGAATAATCCAAGTTTGCCAGATTAATTTTGGCACCTCAGAACTATTCATAAATATATCGTAGAACGAAATACCACCTAGCAGTACGACAAAGCTTCCAATCCAAAATCCATTGGAGCGTGGTTTGCTATAGGCCCAAAGCACAAAGAAAAATAGGAAATATAATTCTGTAAAACGTAAGGCCAGTTGTGTGTATAAAGTTGTGACTGGATTTAGGCCCAAGAATCCTAAAATGATAAATACGATAGCAAATAGAATTATATTAATTTTAAATAACAAACTTCGATAACGAATCGATTTAATTGGGTTACGATCAATCCAGGGCAAGAAAAACAGTACTACTATCGCCAAACCCATTGCCATAAAACCACCGAACGGATTGGGGATCGCGCGCAACACAGTATAGAATGGAGTGAAATACCATATCGGCGCGATGTGGTCGGGTGTATTTAAAGCATTGGCGGGATCAAAATTCGCGTGCTCCAAAAAGTAACCGTTCATTTCTGGAATAAAAAACACCACAAATGAAAAAATTGCCAAGAATACCACTGCACCCAAAATATCTTTAACCGTGTAATAAGGATGAAATGGAATTCCATCAACAGGTATACCATCGGCACCTTTATTCTTTTTGATCTCCACTCCGTCTGGATTATTAGAGCCTACTTCGTGTAGCGCTAAAATATGGCCTACGATTAGTGCTAATAATGCAAGCGGTACTGCAATAACATGCAAGGCGAAAAACCGATTTAACGTAGCATCAGAGATCACAAAGTCTCCTCGAATCCATTCAGATATTGCTTCACCAACAAATGGAATCGTATTAAACAAGTTAATAATTACTTGCGCGCCCCAATATGACATATTGCCCCATGGCAACAAATACCCCATAAAAGCCTCTGCCATAAGCGCAACATAAATCATCATTCCGAACAGCCAGATTAATTCGCGCGGATTTTTAAAGGAGCCATAGATTAAGCCACGAAACATATGTAAGTACACTACGATAAAAAAGAAGGACGCCCCAGTTGAATGCATGTAGCGAATCAACCAACCCCAATTCACATCACGCATGATGTGCTCAACGGATGCAAACGCCAACTCTGCATCCGGTTTGTAGTGCATGGTTAAAAAGATGCCACTTAATATTTGGATTACTAAAACCAGTAACGCAAGTGAGCCAAAGAAATACCAAAAGTTGAAATTCTTAGGTGCATAATATTCAGACAGATGTTCTTTCCACATCTTGGTGAGTGGGAAACGTGCATCAATCCACCCTAATAGGCCTTGCGATTCATTATTCATGCCGAGGCCTCTTCTTCAGTCAATCCAACCAATATTCTTCCTTCACTCAAAAAATGGTAAGGAGGAACTTCAAGATTTTTATTGGCCGGAACGTTCTTAAATACACGGCCGGCTAAGTCAAACCTGGAACCATGACAAGCACAATAAAAACCACCTTGCCAGCTTGCGCCTAAACCCTCTGCGCCGGGTTCAGGACGAAATTCAGGCGAGCACCCTAGATGTGTACAGATCCCCACAAGAACGAGATATTCTTCATTGATGGATCGAAATTCATTCTGCGCGAAAGGGGGTTGTTGTGATTCTACTGCTGAATTTGGGTCACGCAATTTTGACGTCAACTTAGTTAATGTGTTTACCATCTCGGGTGTGCGACGAATTATCCATATCGGTTTGCGCCGATAAATTTCTTGGATTAGTTGACCAGGTTCCATCTTACTCACATCTACTTCTACTGGTGCACCTGCAGCCAATGCACTTGCGCTTGGATTCATACTCGAGACAAAAGGCCAAACTGCGGCGACCACACCAATACCACCAACTACCGCTACTCCGCCCGTCAGTGCCTTGCGACGACTATAATCAATATTGTCCTTAGACATGTAGTTGCTCTCCTTACTAACTGCAAACGAGCTGTAAATTATCTAATTTGACTTTAAAAGATAAATGAATGATTTTGTTATTAGAAATTCAGTAATGACAATCTTTATAGCTTGTAAGAATGTCGAACTGCAAAAGACGGGTAGGATGGCGCAAGATCTAAATTTCGTCAAGTATAAGTAAAAAAAATGCTTAAATTACGCGGGGTTATCGATATCTATAAATTCATGCATAAGATCAAATTTTTGAGCTAAGTGTTCCCCAAGCGCCTGAACGCCATAGCGCTCCGTTGCATGATGACCGGCTGCAAAATAATGTATTCCTGCTTCTCTTGCGATATGGGCAGTTGGCTCGGAGATTTCACCACTAATATACGCGTCTAATTTTTGTTTAACTGCCAACTCTATAAATCCTTGTCCGGCACCTGTACACCACCCGACTGTCTGTATCGATGCGGGCTTGGCATTAACATGTATACAAGGACGTTGCAAAGTTGTATCGAGCAAATTTTTCAAGTCATCGGCTTGCGTGGCCTGATGAAAATGACCATAACTCCCGCAAACAGACTGTGAATCGGATAATAATGGCCCATCTGTTTTAATTCCAAGTAATTTTGCCAATTGTGCATTATTTCCAACTTCAGGATGTGCATCTAGTGGCAGATGATAGGCCAACAAACTAATATTATTCTGCAATAACACTTTCAAGCGCGAGCGTTTTATTCCGATTATTCGTGGATCTTCATTACTCCAAAAATAACCATGATGAACTACAACTGCATCTGCATTGCGATCGCATGCAGCCTCTAATAAAGCCTGGCTTGCAGTCACTCCAGTAACTATTTTTTGAACCACACTTGCGCCTTCAACCTGCAAACCATTCGGACAATAATCTTTAAAACAATCTATTTGCAAAAAAGAGTTTGTGTAATTAATGAGTTCTTGTAAGGTCATCATATGTATGCTTCAGATGAGTTTCAGCACTACTAGAGTAACGCACCTATGAGTATTCGAAAACTCTTGTTATTCATCTTTCAAGCCGTTGCTGTGGGCGTGTTAGCAGCAGTGTTATTACTTATATTTTTACCCGATAATGTGGTTGATAAACGCCCAGTCGTTGAGTTTTTAGAAGACCGCACGCATCGATCTCCAAGTTTAGAATCAGGACCCGTTTCTTATGCGCAAGCCGTGCAACGGGCAGCTCCTGCTGTAGTAAATATTTATACGAGCAAGCAGGTTTATTCTAATCGACGACCACTATTAGATAGCCCCTTATTGCGACGCTTCTTTGGCGAACTTAATCAACCCCAACAACGTACACAAACAAGCTTAGGCTCGGGTGTAATCATGAGTTCACAGGGTTATGTCCTTACCAACTATCATGTAATTGAAAACGCAGATGAAATTGAAGTGTTGTTAGCCGATGGCAAAACTGTTGCGGCCAACGTGCTAGGTGCAGACCCAGAAACAGATTTAGCTGTACTAACAATAGAAATTGAAAACTTACCAAGTGTTGTAATAAGCGATTCTAAAAACTTAAAAGTTGGCGATGTTGTGTTAGCAATTGGCAATCCTTTTGGATTTGGTCAAACTGTTACACAAGGAATCATTAGCGCTACTGGCAGAGATCGTCTTGGCATCAACACCTTTGAGAATTTTATTCAAACCGATGCTGCAATTAATCCTGGTAATTCCGGTGGCGCTTTAATAAACGCCTATGGTGAGCTTGTTGGTATCAATACTGCGATCTTTTCAAAATCGGGTGGCTCACAGGGCATTGGATTTGCCATCCCTATTGGCCTGGCACGTGATGTAATGACGCAAATTATTCTACACGGCAGAGTAATACGCGGCTGGTTGGGCCTGGAACTACAAAATATATCTCCACAGTTGGCGGAATCATTTGGCCTTGGTAACACATCAGGTGTACTGGTAGCAGGTATTGTACGTCAAAGTCCCGCCGATAAGGCAGGGATTGTGCCAGGCGATATCATTTTACGCTTTGAGAATCAGGACACTAGTGATGCAAAAATCATTCAAAGTGAAATTGCCAGCCGTAAACCAGGAGATAAGGTAACTATTACTGGAATACGTAAAGGTAAAAACTTTAAAACTGAAGTCAATATTGCACAGCGCCCTGTCTATCGTTGAATATATTTTTACGCCAAAGAACATTTAAGAGCGGCAAGAAAAGCTTTATTTTCTTTTTCAGTGCCTACCGTGACTCGTAAGCAATTTTCAAGCAAATCATTATTTGCAACATTCTTGATCATAATTTTGTTTTCAATTAAACGCTTAAATACAAAATCAGCAGTAGTGTTTAATGTTTTAAATAGAATAAAATTCGCTTCACTGGGAAATACTTGAATACTATTTATATTCTGCATTGCAGTGATTAGCAGCTCTCGCTGCTCACAAATAAGCTTAGCCTGTTCATTAAAAACAGATATATTTTTCAGTGCAAACACGCCACTTGCTTGTGTTAAGGCATTAATGTTGTACGGCAAGCGCAGTTTATTGAGCTCATTTAACCATTCTTCAGCACCAGCCAGCCAGCCAAGACGTAAGCCGGCCAAACCCATCTTCGATAGCGTGCGTAACATTAGCGCATGTGAATATTTTTCGACTAAGGTGCTCATAGAATAAGCAGCAAACGGTGCATAGGCTTCATCAATCACCACCAGCCCTGGTGCCTGTTGCACAATTTTCTCAACATCTTCTTGAGGCCAAAGGGTGCCGGTTGGGTTATTTGGACAAGCTAAAAATACCAATGCCGGATTAAATTTCTGAATCATTTTGCATACTTGGTCTGGCTGCAACGCAAATGTCTCCGCTACTAGTGGTACCTCGATTACACGTACTCCAATAAATTCAGCAATGAGCTTATACATTGAAAAACTAGGTGTTACGGTAAGAATAGCAGCATCAGGTTTTGCTATAGCAAGAATCAATAACTGAATTAGCTCATCAGAGCCATTACCAAACAACAGTTCAAGATTAGTAGGAATTGCAAACGTTTTTCGAAAGGCCTGTTTAAGTTGAGTGGCCTGTGGGTCAGGATACCGATTTAATTCAACTTTCTTTAGAGCATTGAGCCACTGATCCTGCAATGATGCAGGAAATGAATGCGGATTTTCCATTGCATCGAGCTTAATCAGTCCTTCTGAATTGGCCACTCGATACGCGCGCATATTCGCCAGCTCCGCACGCAGTAATTGTTGTGGTGTAACGGTCACTACAGCGCTTGATTTTTACAGTAGGTTATTTTTGTTTGCGGCGATATTCCGCTGACTTTGCGTGTGCAGATAAACCTTCACTGTAAGCTAAGGTAGCAGCAACGTCGCTTAACTTATTCGCTCCTTCACGTGAGCAATTCACCACACTCGTACGTTTTTGAAAATCATACACGCCTAAAGGAGATGAAAAGCGTGCAGTGCTTGCTGTGGGTAACACATGATTGGGGCCTGCACAATAATCTCCAAATACTTCTGGCGAATAATGTCCTAGAAAGATTGCACCTGCATTACGTATTTTTTTTAATAACTCATCTGGTGCTGCTACACATAGTTCTAAATGTTCAGGCGCAATTGAATTGGCAAGTTTGGCGGCCTCATCTAAATTATTAACTTGAATAAAAGCGCCATAATTTCTCATAGACTGTTTAATCATGTCAGCTCGATTAAGCTTAGTAAGTAATTTTTGCATCTGTGTGGAAACTTGTTCAAAAAATTCACTTTCAGCACATATCAATGTAGCCCGTGCATGCGCATCATGTTCAGCTTGTGAGAACAAATCCATTGCTACCCATTCGGGATTCGCACTGTTATCACAAATTACTAACACCTCGGAAGGACCCGCAATCATATCAATGCCTACTTGTCCAAATACCAGGCGTTTTGCACAGGCCACATAAGCATTGCCGGGACCTACGATTTTGTCGACTTTGGGAATGGTTTGTGTACCAAAGGCAAGTGCAGCAATGGCTTGTGCGCCACCTATGGTAAAAGCTTGATCCACTCCTGCGGTTGCTGCTGCCGCTAACACCATGGTACTCATTTCACCTTTAGGTGTAGGCACGACCATATAAATTTCTTCAACACCAGCCACTTTAGCCGGAATTACATTCATCAAGACTGAAGATGGATAGGCTGCAGTTCCGCCAGGTACGTATACACCCACTTTTTCTAACGCGGTAACAACTTGACCTAACTCATTTGCATCTTCATCTATAAATGACCAAGACTTCATGCTTTGGTGTTCAGCGTAATTGCGAATACGTGACGCTGCAGTATTTAGCGCATTGCGCTGTTCGGCATCAATACTTTTCAAAGCATTCTGCATTTGTGATTTTGATATTTCTAAATCACTAACCTGCTTAGCGGTAACTAAATCATAACGCTGAGTAAATTCCAAAAGTGCCTCGTCGCCGCGCTTATAAACGGCATTTAATATTTCTTCCACAGTTTCACGCACATCCAGCTCGGATAGCTGATTTTTCGATAGCCAAGTTTCAAATTGCGCAGAGAAATCTGCGTCTTGTGTATTAAGACGTGTAATGCCCAACATTGAATTTAAAATGTTTACTGGTTAAACATTACGCCGCGCTTGCTGCGGACTTGTAATGACGTCGCTCGCGCGCAGCTTGAGCCAACAAATGTAAGAGCTCTTCGGTCTCTTGCCATCCTATACACGCATCTGTAATACTTTGACCATAGGTCAACTCAGCTCCAGGTATTGCATCTTGCCGACCTGCAACTAGATGACTTTCGATCATCACGCCAAAGATGCGCATATCCCCTGCACTAACTTGATTGGCAATGGATTGACCGACATCCATTTGCTTTTCATATTGCTTGAAACTATTTGCATGACTGCAATCGACCATTACACGAGGTGCCAAACCCGACTTTTCTAGTAAATTTGTCGCTTCATCAATACTTTCATGACTGTAATTTGGCTCCTTACCACCGCGTAAAATTATGTGGCAATCTTTATTTCCAGTGGTAGAAAAGATCGCAGACTTGCCCGCCTTTGTTACCGATAAAAAGTGATGTGGATTCATTGCGGAGCCAATCGCATCAACCGCTACTTGTAAACCACCGTCAGTTGCATTTTTAAACCCTACAGGACAAGACAAGCCAGAGGATAATTCACGATGCACTTGGCTTTCAGTCGTGCGTGCCCCTATGGCACCCCAGCTGACCAAATCTGCAATATATTGAGGACTAATTAAGTCTAAATATTCGGTGCCGGCGGGCATTCCCATTTCGTTTAAATCCAGCAACAACCTACGCGCAATATGCAAGCCTTTATTGATTTCGAAACTGTTATCAATATCTGGATCATTAATTAAGCCTTTCCACCCTACTGTTGTGCGAGGTTTTTCAAAATAGACACGCATTATTATCATTAAGTCCTTGGCGAACTCATCACGTAGCGTCTCTAAACGTTTTGCGTATTCTCGCGCAGCAGCCGGATCATGAATTGAACATGGACCGACAATGGCAAGTAATCGATCATCTTCACCATGTAAAATCTTTTGTACCGCAACACGTGCTGAATATACACACTGAGCTGACTTTTCTGTAATGGGAAGTTCGCGATGCAGCGTAGAGGGCGCAATCAATTCCTTGATCTCTACAATTCTAAGATCGTCCGTTGGGTATCTCATGATCGTCTCTGTCCTTGAAAAATCTATGGTTTCTCTACTGCTAGCCTAAATTGTTCAATAAGGGGTTTAAGTGTAGCAGATTTTATCTTCATTGCTGCTTTGTTGACGATTAAACGAGAGCTAATATCCGTGATGTGTTCGATGGGGGCCAAACCATTTGCCTTAAGCGTGTTACCTGTAGCTACCAAATCCACAATACAGTCAGCAAGGCCCAACATCGGAGCCAATTCCATTGAACCATATAATTTTATCAATTCAACTTGCTGACCCTTTGATGCAAAATATCTACGCGTACTTTGTAAATATTTTGTTGCCACACGCATGCGGCGATTTTCAGCAACCTTGCCCTCTACACCAGCCACCATAAGACGGCACTTAGCTATACCAAGATCTACGGGTTCATAAATTCCATCGCCGCTAAATTCCATCAGAATATCTTTTCCGGCAATGCCCAATTCCGCGGCACCATATTGCACATAAGTAGGAACATCGGCTGCGCGTATGATTAATAATCGAATGTCAGGTCTATTTGTTGGCAATACAAGCTTACGCCCATCCATATCTTCATTTGCAACAGTAATACCCATTCTCGAAAGCAGGCACAAGCTCTCTTCGAGAATGCGACCCTTAGATACTGCAATCGTAGTTATATCTGTGCTGGTGTTATTTTTCATACCCAGGATAGAGTAAGAGAGAAATTGATGCCCTATAAAATTCTATTAGTGAGGGACACGACGAATATTGGCACCAAGTTGTGCCAATTTTTCTTCAATACACTCATAACCCCGATCGATGTGATAAATACGATCGACAACCGTTTGACCTTCCGCAATCAATCCTGCCAATATCAAGCTGGCAGATGCACGTAAATCAGTCGCCATCACTGGTGCTGCAACGAGTTTATCTACACCAGTAACAATTGCAGTATTGCCTTCAACTTTTATTTTCGCACCCATACGCTGCATCTCCTGCACATGCATAAAACGGTTTTCAAAAACAGATTCTGTAATTGTACCTGAACCTTCAGCAATACAATTCAGGGCAGTAAACTGTGCTTGCATATCGGTTGGAAATGCTGGATAGGGCGCAGTTCGAATATTGATACTTTTTGGACGACGATCACGCATATCAATTTCAATCCAATCGTCACCACAATTTATTGTAGCACCCGCTTTTTCTAATTTTTGCAATACTGACTCTAAAAGTTGAGGTTGAGTATTTTTTAGTTTCACATGCCCACCCGTTATAGCAGCAGCAACTAAAAATGTACCTGTCTCGATGCGATCTGCCAGCACGTTGTACTTACAACCATTTAAATTTTTGACACCGTGAATAGTGATTGTGTCGGTACCTGCACCTTCTATATTGGCGCCCATTGCGGATAAACAATTTGCCAAATCTGTCACTTCAGGTTCACGTGCTGCATTTTCTATAATGGTAGTACCTTGGGCGAGTGTTGCAGCCATCATCAAATTTTCTGTACCGGTAACCGTTACGTTATCCATGACTAAATGGGCACCATTTAAACGCTTCGATTTGGCATGGATATAACCACCCTTGACCTCTATGGTCGCGCCCATAGCTTCTAGCCCGCGCAAATGCAAATTCACCGGCCGAGAACCAATCGCACAGCCTCCAGGTAACGATACCTCCGCTTGCCCAAAGCGTGCTAGCAAAGGTCCTAAAACCAAAATTGATGCGCGCATGGTTTTGACTACTTCATAAGGTGCAAATAATTCGTCGATCGTGCCGCTATCAACTTCAATATTCATGCGTTCATCCAGGGTCAAAGAAACCCCCATACGCCCTAATAATTCCATCGTAGTAGTCACATCTTGCAGATGTGGCACATTGGCGATATACATCGGGCTATCTGCGAGTAAGGTGGCAGCTAAAATGGGCAATACGGCATTTTTAGCGCCAGAGATACGTACCTCTCCTTGTAGCGCATGCCCGCCATCGATTAATAATTTTTCCATGTTGGGAAAGTGTTATGAATTACGGCTAAATGAAATCAACTGAAAATAAATGAATCTTAGCGAACCAACTGCCTACTTACTAGCGAATAAAAACTTGCTTATTAGCTAAGCTTAAGCAAGTCCTGAAGTTTATTTGTCTCGATTAATATTCGTGCCTTATCCGAGGCATTACTAAATAAGAGTTGTTTTTTATTACAATGCGCCCAACGTGACCATGCAACCAACAATGCGAGTCCGCCACTATCTAACTTCTGTGCAGAACCAATATCAATATCAAAACTATCTTCCTCAAGATCAGGTAATAATTTTGTCGCTTGATTCCAGATAGCAGTAACACTGGAAAATGTAAGATCGCCAGTGACTTTAAATTTACTACGATCTAGGCGTTGAAATTCACTCTGCTGGGAGTTCATCGGTTGCGCCAGATTTATTTGTACTCGCAAGACGTTCGATAAGCGCATCTAATGAAGTTTCTTTAATCTCTTGGCTAAAGCTAGTGCGGAAATTTTTTACTAAGCTCAACCCATCTACCGCCAAATCAAACACCTTCCACTCGTTTTGTTTATTATTGCGGAAAATATACGCGACTTGTAATGGCGCTTTACCCGAACCTATATCAAGCTCTGTTTGTACCGTGTGATATTTTCCTTCCTGTTTACCACGATCTGGCAACACTGTAACTTTAGCGTCCCCATAATCCACTAATGATTTTGCATAGGTGCGTATTAACATATCTTTAAATTCAAAAATAAATTTTGAGCGCTGCTCTTCACTAGCCTGCTTCCAATTTTTGCCTAATATTAATTTACCCATAGAATTTAAATCAACAATAGGAATCACTGTGTCATTAATTAGAGCATTGATTAATTTAGGATCTTCTTCTAAGCGATCTTTGTCATCATTGAGTACTTTAAGTATATATGTAGAAGTCTCTTCAACAATTTGTTCTGGTGCACGCTGATCAATGGCAGATATTGAATTGGTCATGAAGACCACCACCATTAAAGCCATGTATGCTCCATATCTAAATGCGACATGAGATAGGTGCTTAAGATTAATCAAAATAAATCTCCCCCAATATTGAATATCAATAGTTAAGTGATATAACGGATATGCTAATTACCATAAAACCCAATTATCACTCTGATGTAAGTTTGACCACGATTTTTCCAATGATTTCCTCTAAAACCAGCGCAGATTGGGTAAATTCTATCCTATCCCCAGACTTTAAGACATCATCCTCGGCGCCTGGTTCTAGAGCAATATACTGCTCTCCCAATAATCCAGCCGTATAGATGCTTGCGGTAGTATCAATTGGAAAGTAATCATGTTTTGCCTCAATCCGCATTACAACTTGGGCCTCGTAACGATCGGCATCATATACGATGCCTGTGACTTGCCCAACACGAACTCCAGATACGGTAACCGGTGCCCGAACTTTTAAACCACCCACATTTTCGAAATAGGCCGAAACCTCATAACCCTCTTTATTAGTCAGCCGACTTAAATCACTGACTTTCATCGCTAACATGAACAGCGCTATAAACCCGAGCACTACAAACAGTCCTACCATGGTTTCTATAAAACGTGTCGTCATAGTTTTATTGTTCCTGTATTTATATAGTCACTGGAGTAAAGTTTATTTATACATCACCAAACATTAATGCAGTTAAAATAAAATCTAAACCCAGCACTGCCAATGACGAATAAACTACGGTGTTGGTCGTCGCTAAACTGATCCCTTCCGCTGTAGGTCTAGCATCGTAACCTTTGTATAAGGCAATCCATACACAGGCAATTGCAAACACCACACCTTTAATCATGCCATTCGCAACATCATCGATTAGGTCTACATTTGCCTGCATTTGTGACCAGAATGAACCTTCATCTACACCTAACAGACCAACACCTACAAATCTTCCACCAAGAATACCCACTGCGGTAAATATAGCGGTCAGCAAAGGTACTGAAATAAAGCCGCCTATAAAACGTGGTGAGACTATGCGTCGTATCGGATCAACAGCCATCATCTCCATAGCGGAAAGTTGCTCGGTAGCCTTCATCAATCCTATTTCCGCGGCTAATGCTGAACCGGCACGACCTGCAAATAGTAATGCAGTTACCACGGGCCCAAGTTCACGTACCAAGGTCATAGCTACCACCACGCCAAGGGATTCTTCAGCACCAAAATCAACCAATGTTACGTAACCCTGCAGGCCTAACACCATGCCCACAAACAATCCGGATACAACTATGATCGTTAGAGACAACACGCCAATTGAGTAAATTTCTTTTATGATTAAACGCGGTCGAGTAAATGTGCGTGGTATGGTCAAAAGAACTCTTACAAAGAAGATGGAAGAACGACCCATCTTTTCGAATAAGCCTAATGTCCAATGACCAAGATTTTGCAATGCCGTTACGACCATCATCTACCTGTTAATAAGTCTTCACGTAAGTTTTCTGCTGGATAATGAAACGGTACGGGGCCATCATGAAGACCTTGTAAAAACTGTTGTACCCATGCAGAAGAGCTACTGCCCAAGTTTTCTGGTGTACCCGATTCCACCACCTGCCCCTCTGAAATGACATAGATGTAATCAGCAATCGACATTGTTTCATGCACATCGTGAGATACGATTACACTAGTAAGTCCAAGAGTTTCATTTAACTCTTTAATCAAAGTAACAATTGTACCTTTGGTAATTGGGTCCAAACCTGTAAAAGGTTCGTCATACATAATCATTGAAGGATCTAATACAATGGCCCGTGCAAGCGCTACCCTGCGCGCCATCCCACCTGATAATTGATCAGGCATGAGTTTACGCGCACCACGCAGGCCTACCGCTTCTAACTTTATCAGTACTAAATCTCGAATAATTTGTTCGGGTAAGCGTGTATGCTCTCGCAGTGGAAAGGCTACATTTTCAAATACGTTCAAATCTGTCAGCAAAGCACCACTTTGAAATAACATACCCATACGTTTTCGTAATTCATATAACTCACCTTGATCTACATGATGAATGTCCTTACCAAAGACTTGTACATAGCCCTTTTCAGGATGCAATTGACCACCAATAATTTTGAGTAAGGTGGTCTTACCGGTTCCACTCGGCCCCATAAAGGCAGTAATTTGACCGGCATTTATATCTAAACTAATACCATTGAATATCTTGAGAGAATCTCGTGAAAAATGTAGCTCACGAATTTGTACAATCGGTTCCATCATTATTTTTCTTATCCGTGCTAGGCTTCTGTTCGGACTATGCCAATATATATGGCCATATTTAGTAAGCCATCATACTCGTTTGCCGAATTCATGGCGATGCATCGTTGTATTTGAACCAACTTCATTAATAAAATCTACCCACTAAGTAACCAAGGTATTTTGTGAATTAACCGCTTATGCTCTTATCCATTGCTGCCTTGGTTATAGGGTTTTCATTATTGATGTGGAGTGCCGATAGATTTACAGATAATGCACTACATCTAGGCCATTATTTCCATGTCTCAAAATTCGTGATTGGTATCGTTGTGCTTGGATTCGGCACATCAGCCCCAGAATTATTGGTTTCAGGGATATCCGCATGGCAAGGTAATCCTGGTTTGGCAATTGGGAACGCCCTGGGTTCAAACACTACAAATATTCTACTCATCCTGGGTGTGACCTTATGCATTTTGCCACTTTATATTGATAAAAGAATTTTACGCCGAGATTTCTTTTTGTTGTTTGGAGCAACTGCACTATTTATATTATTAATTTTAGACCAGCAGCTAAAACGTTTTGATGGCATCATGTTAGTGACTGCCTTAGTGTCAATATTGTACTTCCTGACACGCTTTGAAATAAAAGAACGCATGCGAGGAGAACTCACACCTGCACCTACTGATAAAAGTCTTGCTGCTCTACTAATGGGTTTAACAATAAGTTTGGCAATTTTACTCCTAAGCTCTGAGATTGTGGTATGGAGTGCAGTTTCGATTGCTGAGTATCTAGGTGTCAGTGATTTAATCATTGGTTTGACGATTGTTGCTTTAGGCACAAGCCTGCCAGAGCTTGCCACTTGTATATCAAGCGCCATGAGAAAACATAGTGAATTAGCCCTCGGAAATATCATTGGCTCCAATATTTTTAATACGCTGGGAGTTACCGGTACCGCAAGTTTAATTACGGTTTATACGATTCCACAAGATATCTATGTTCGCGATATTCCTATTATGATTATCGCAACAATAGTGTTGTTTTTGTTGGCCTGGTTATTTTTGTCATCAAAAAAAATTCCTCGTAGCTTTGGAATTTTATTTATCATTTCGTATCTAATATATATAGTTTTCGTTTATCAGCAAGCCTTATAACCAAACTGTCAATTGACATATACTCTTTAATCATACATGGACATATCAAATGACATTTCTGAACGTGCTAAATCAATACGTCTTGCCTTGTTTGATGTTGATGGTGTGCTTACTGATGGCAATATATATATAGACTCAAATGGTGCTGAGCTTAAAGTATTTAATACACACGATGGACACGGTATTCGCATGTTGCAACATAATGGCATTGAAGTTGGTGTAATTACTGGACGCCGCTCAAAAGCGCTTGAATATCGCATGCAGGATCTTAAAATAAAACATGTATACCAAGGATGTAAAGATAAATTTATTGTATTTCAAGAATTGTTATCCAAATTAAATCTAGACGAACAACAAACCGCATTTGTCGGAGATGATATTGTCGATCTGCAAATTATGTCGCGCTGCGGTTTGGCAATTGCTGTTGCAAATGCTCACACCTTTGTTAAACAACATGCACATTGGGAAACTTCTGCTAGAGGCGGACAAGGTGCTGTAAGAGAAGTTTGTGAACTCTTGCTTGACGCACAAGATCTACTAGATAAAGCATTGGTATATAATTTACGCTGAATTTATTGCCATATGCTACTTAGATTAGTTTGGTTATGTTGTTTAATTATAGTCGGCGCAACCGCGACATTATGGTTTCTTAACCAGCGCACAAGTCACATACAAGTCATAAGCGCAGAAACATCGAATACACCCTCGGTAAGCTTCAGCGACATCGATATGATTATTAATTCAGCAGAGGGTAACCCACAGTATAAATTGTCGGCGCCCATATATTGGCTGTATCACGAGGAACAACGCAGTGAATTTGAACTACCGAATATTGTTATTTATCGAAACAACGGAAGCAAAATATTTGCCAATGCCTTAAAAGGGCAGACACATGATAATAACCGTGTCATTACTTTGATTGGCGATGTAAGAATCAATCAGCCAAAGACAGAAAGTGAACCATACATGTTGAAAATTATGACGGATGAGCTAACGGTGTTTCCTAAGAAACAACGTGCCACAACAGACTCACCCGTAACAGCTATACGTGGGCCTCAAATGGTGACAGCATCAGGAATGACATTAGATCTAACCAGTCAGATTCTCCATTTGCACAGCAATGTTAAAGGCCGCTATGATCAATAAGCGTATTTTATTAATTCTAGTTTTAATATTTTCCATGTCACACAGTGCTTGGGTAGCAGCACTTTCGGATGACTCAACTAAACCGATAAACATTAAAGCAGACTCTGCTGAAATAAATGATGCAACGGGAATCAGTGTCTATCGTGGCAATGTCAAAATTACTCAAGGTAGCATGCAACTTACCGGCGAAAAGGTAGTGCTTGAAACCGCAAACAAAAAGATACAAAAAATAATTTCTGAGGGTAATCTCAGCACATTCAAGCAAACCACTGATGATGGAAAAGTTATCCATGCAGAAGCAGAAAAAATGGTTTATAAGCTCAACATTAATGAAATAGTGCTAACTAAAAATGCCAAGCTAACTGAATCCGGTAATTCCTTTGCTAGCGATCGCATTGTTTTTTACACTGATAAAGAAATCGTTAGTGCAGGAAGTGAAACAGGTAATGACCGAGTTAATATTACTGTCTTTCCTGAAACCATCAAAAAAGAAGAAAATTAAAACCAATATAACAATTCTAACGCACAATAAATCGCACTAAATAGAATCAAATTGTATGAATAATTTAGGTGCAGAAAATCTGCGCAAACAATTTAAGACGCAGGTAGTTGTTGATAACGTCAATCTAAATATTAAATCTGGGGAAATAGTTGGATTATTAGGGCCAAATGGTGCTGGGAAAACCACATGCTTTTATATGCTTGTTGGATTAATTCACTGCAATGCAGGAAAAATTACACTAGATGAATTGAATATCACAAATATGCCAATGCATATGCGCGCAAAGCATGGAATTGGTTATTTACCACAAGAAGCCTCTATCTTTCGTGGTCTTACAGTTGAACAAAATGTGTTGGTAAGCCTTGAGGCCCAAGGTAGCTTAACAAAGAATCAACGCAAGCAACTGTGTAACTCTTTACTTGCTGATTTACAGATTGAGCATCTCCGTGATCACAAAGGTGCAAGTTTATCTGGCGGGGAGAGACGACGAGCAGAAATTGCTCGAGCACTTGCCATGCAACCAAAATTTATTTTATTGGATGAACCCTTTGCGGGTGTTGACCCGATTTCGGTAAAAGATATTCAACGCATCCTAAAACTGCTATGCAATCAAGGTATCGGGTTACTGCTTACGGACCACAATGTCCGCGAAACATTAGATATATGTAACCGTGCATATATACTCAATGAGGGTCAAATACTGGCAGAAGGCGATCCTGCAAGTATCTTAGAGAATCAACAGGTTAGGGACGTGTATCTGGGTAGCAGCTTTTCTCTTAACTAGACCAGTTCAACTTCATGACGTCTATTTAGGAAGCAGCTTCTCCCTCTAGCAACGTTAAAGAAATACGAGTACCTTTTCATCGTCAACTTCTTGACGACACATTTATCGCTTATCACCGTGGGTCGAATTTTGTCGACGAATAGTACTTTTTCTAGTTATATGTAAGCAATTTTCATGCCATAATTTAGAAATGTTAAAACCAACATTACAGCTTCGTCTAGGTCAACAACTAACCATGACCCCACAGTTGCAACAAGCCATTCGCTTGTTACAGCTCTCCTCGTTGGAACTCAAAGCGGAAATCCAAGAGGCCTTTGAATCCAATCCTATGCTGGAAACGGACGACGAAGACCAAGAAATAGAGGGTCAGAGCATAGAACATCCCCAAGCAGAAAACGATACCAATGATATCCATGAAATCACGGAAAAAGGGACGCTACCAGATGATTTACCGGTAGATAGCCAATGGGACGATGTTTATGAACCCAGCTATACCCCTACTAGTTATCAAAGTAAGGACTATTCTGACTATCTAGACAATCAAAGTAGCGAGGCACACGACTCACTGCAACAGCACCTATTATGGCAGCTGGAATTAAGCTCACTGTCCAACCTAGATCGCGTGATCGCAACTACCTTGGTCGATTCCCTGGATGAATCAGGTTATTTACAAGAGACACTTGAAAATCTCCATGACAACTTGAGCAAAAACTATGAAATTGATCTCGATGAGATTGAGGCAGTGCTCAAATTCATACAGCGACTTGATCCGATTGGGTCTGGCGCACGTAGCCTGCAAGAATGCCTAGAAATCCAGCTTCAGCAAATGCCTAGTGATACTCCGTTCTTGTCGGCAACACGTTTAATTGTTGACAAACATCTCGATTTAGTTGGTACAAAAGATTACAAACAAATTATGAAGCTGGCCAAACTTACTCTCGAGGAAATTGAACAGGCTGTCACATTGATTCAATCATTGCATCCTAGGCCAGGTGATTTAATAAGCACTCAAAAACCAGAATATATTGCTCCCGATGTGTATGTAGATAAGCATGATGGTATTTGGAGAGTAAAGTTAAATGCTGACAGTGCACCAAAATTACGCATTAATGATGTTTATTCAGGGTTTATTAAAAATTCAAAGAATTATAGCGATACTGATTATATGCGTAACCAATTACAAGAAGCACGCTGGTTCATAAAAAGCTTACAAAGTCGTAACGAAACACTATTACGAGTTGCAACTTCTATTGTCAAACATCAAAGAAGCTTCTTTGAATACGGTGAAGAGGCTATGCGACCCTTAGTTCTAAGAGACATTGCCGAAAAACTAGAAATGCATGAATCTACAATTTCTAGAGTAACAACTAATAAATATCTGGAATGTCCACGGGGAATTTTTGAATTCAAATACTTTTTTTCCAGTCATGTCAGTACAAATAATGGGGGAATATGTTCTGCTACTGCAATAAGAGCTATGATTAAAAAATTAATAAAAGAAGAAAACCAAGTCAAGCCGTTGAGTGATAACAAAATTGCCGCCTTACTTGAACAAAAAGGCATCAGTGTTGCACGCCGCACTATTGCTAAATATCGTGAATCTATGGCGATCCCGCCATCTAACGAAAGAAGGCAGTTTGCCTGAAGAGTTTTAATCTTATTGCGTCTGTGATTTACTAGCATTTCGTGCCAAGAAGGAATAATTATGCAAATAAATATAACTGGCCATCACCTTAACTTAACAACCCCATTAAAAGACTATGTCGAGAAAAAATTTGAACGCTTGACTAGGCATTTTGATCATGTAATAAACATACATGTTGTCTTAACTGTAGAAAAACTTATTCACCGAGCGGAAGCTTCCTTACAAGTAAGTGGTAACAAATTATTTGCAGATGCAAGTGACGAGGGAATGTATGCAGCAGTTGATTCTTTGGTGGATAAATTAGATCGACAAATAGTAAAACACAAAGAAAAACTAAAAGATCATCACCAAAGTGATGTAAAACACCACGCGATCAATTAGCCTTTTTATTTTTTATCATGCATCTCAAAGACTCTATCTCTAAAGAAGGTATCGTTTTTAGCTCTTCGGTAAGCAGCAAGAAAAGAGCGCTCGAAATTTTAAGTGAATCCTTAGCACAGCAGGATTCGAGTTTGAATAAAAGCAAGATTTTAGATGCACTATTAGCGCGCGAGAAGCTTGGTAGTACTGGACTAGGCAAAGGTATCGCCATTCCACATTGTAGAATGGAAGAGCTTGAAAAAATCTATGTGGCCATGCTCAAATTAGATGAAGGCGTTGAATTCGATGCTGTTGATGATACCCCGGTTACCTTTCTATTCTGCATGGTTGTACCGGAAGAAGCAGCCGAAGATCAGCTGCAACTATTAGCTAATCTCGCTGAACTTTTAGATAATGATCATGTTCGACAAGCTATAAATAAATGTAACGATGCCAATTGTCTCTATCAATTACTCTGCCAAAACCCTGAAAATCTTGCTGCATAAAATCAGCGTCACTAATTTTAGTTCTGATACATTTCTGCAAACTTTTAATTCATGCTCTTATTTATTTTAAAGAGCAATAATATATATATCGCATAATGGCAGCATCGAGCTCAAAATCTAGTGCTGTAGTACTCACCACCAGCGCTTTGTTTGCACAGGCACAACATAACTTAAAATTAACCTGGTGGGCCGGGGGCCGAAATAGTGCTAATGGTTTTACACGCATATCTTTTACATCATCTGAAGTTGGATTAGCGGGTTATTTCAATTTAATTCATGCCAATCAAGCACAAGTCCTAGGAAAAACTGAACTTAAATTTTTTAAACATGCAGATGATGCGGTATTAGAGAATGCATTGGTGCAATTATTTAAGAGAAAATCTGCCGCAATATTTGTTAGCGATGATCTTGTCCCGCCAGAAGTATTTAAAGAACATTCAACAAAATACGATTTGCCCATAATTTGTTCCTCATTAACAAGTAATGAATTAATTGATCAACTACGATACTACTTGACGCAAGCTCTAGCTGAAAAAGAAATATTACATGGCGTATTTATGGAAGTAATAAGCGTTGGGGTATTGATAACTGGCAAAAGTGGGTTAGGCAAGAGTGAGCTGGCTTTAGATTTGGTTAGTCGTGGTCATAGACTCATTGCCGATGATGCACCTGAATTTGCACGCATTGCCCCTGATATTATCAATGGAACCTGCCCTCTATTATTACAAAACTTCCTTGAAGTAAGAGGATTAGGTGTTTTAAATATACGCGAAATGTATGGTGACAGTGCGATCAAATCAAATAAATACTTAAAACTAATTATCGAATTAATTCCACCAAAATCGAATATACCAAAAAGCGAAGATCGTATTCGACTATCGGAAAGAAAAACAAATCTGCTTGGAGTTAATATACCAACAATATCATTACCCGTCGCGCCCGGTAGAAATCTTGCGGTATTGGTTGAAGCTGCTGTGCGCGATCACTTACTCATTAAGAATGGTTATCACGCCAGTGAAGATTTTATTCAACGTCAAAAAAATGCAATGCAGTAAACGAAAATGCGATGTGTAATTGTTAGCGGTTTGTCTGGTTCCGGTAAGTCTGTAGCCATTAACACCCTTGAGGACGATGATTTTTATTGTATTGATAACATGCCATTAGGCATGTTGCCGACATGCATCGAGCACCTCACTACATCCTCACCCAGTTTTTATGAAAAAATTGCAATTGGTGTAGATGTGCGCAATGTCAGCCAAGACATCAATTTATTTCCTAATATTATCAACCAGCTGAAAAAGCAAGGTGTCGATATTGAACTTGTATATTTAGAAGCCGATGATGAGACATTAATCCAACGTTATAGTGAAACACGCCGCAAACACCCTCTTACTAAAAATGGATTGCCATTGGTTGAGGCAATTAATATGGAGAAACAAATCTTAGGCGAAGTGACTTTACTTGCAGATCTACGCATAGACACTACTGCAACAAATGTTCGTCAACTGAGATCAATCATCACAGCACAAGTGTGTGGTAAAAAATCAACCAAGTTAACAATATTGCTCCAGTCTTTCGGCTTTAAATATGGTGTCCCAAATGACTCAGATTATGTATTTGATGTACGCTGCCTTCCCAACCCATACTGGGAACAGCATTTACGCAAACTTACTGGACATGATCCTGAGGTTATCGATTACTTGCAGTCACATCCTGAAGTAAAACAAATGATTGACTCAATTAGCAGCTTCATTGAGCACTGGTTACCACAGTTTGTTCGAGAAAATCGCAGCTATTTGAGTGTTTCTATAGGCTGCACAGGTGGACAACACCGTTCGGTACATATAGCAGAATATCTAGCTAATCGTTTTATGAAATTCGATGACAAACATGTATCCGTACGACACCGTGATTTAGAAACATAATATGGCTGTCTCTATACTCACCATCACCCATGGCAAAATGGGACACGAACTGCTTGCTACGGCGCAATCGATGCTCAGCAATTTACCCTTAACATGCCAGGCGCTGTCCGTATCGGATACCAGCAACCCTGATGAACTCCTTAAAGAGGCTAAAAAACTTTGTGCTCAACTTGATGAAGGAGATGGAATTTTAGTCTTAACGGATATGTTTGGTTCAACACCCAGCAATATCTGCAATAAACTCAGTTCAATTACAGGTGTACATGTACTCGCGGGCTTGAATCTGCCTATGTTGATACGAGTAATGAACTATCCAAACTTAAATTTAACTGATCTGGTGGAAAAAGCCCTAAGTGGCGCACATGATGGCATCATAGATTGTCGATCTAAGAAATTAAAAGAGTGATAAGCAAGGACCTCACTATCGTTAATAAACTAGGCTTGCATGCGCGTGCAGCTGCAAAGCTCGTAGCGTTAGCTTCAAACTACAACAGTGAGATTTTTCTGGAGAAAGAAGGTAAAAAAGTAAATGGTAAAAGCATTATGGGGGTAATGATGCTGGCAGCAAGTCAGCATTCAGTTGTAACCATAACGATAACGGGCGATGATGAAGAGAGCGCCATGACTAGCATTGAAAATTTAATTAGAAATTACTTTGATGAAGAAGAATAGTTTATTTATATATTGTTTCAAATCAGATTCTAAAGTATGGCACTAATTGTTTCTGGCATTGGCGTATCAAGAGGCATTGCGATTGGCAATGTGCACTTATTAAATCGTGGAACACCCGAAGTATTTGAACGCAAGCTAGAAGAGCATGAAATCAAATCGGAAGTTGAACGATTTCAAAGTGCTATAGAGGACGCTAGCAACCAACTGCGCAGTATCAGAGACACTATTCCTGAAGATGCGCCAAAAGATGTCGCGAATTTTATCGACTCGCACATTCTCATGGCCAAAGATTCCATGTTACGCAAAGTACCTGTTGAAATTATTCAAGAACAACATTGCAATGCGGAATGGGCACTTAAGCAGCAACGCGATAAATTAGTTTCAGTATTTGAGCAGATGGAAGACAGCTATCTGCGAACCCGCATAAATGACGTAGAACATGTCATTAACTTAATTCAACAAATACTAAAAGATCAGCAATATACGGTAGAGATGAAATTGCAGCCTTTAAAAGGCAGCATCATTGTAGCGGACGACCTCACACCTGCAGATACAGTTGTATTGCAAACCCAAAACATTGGAGGCTTTATTACTGAATTAGGTGGCCCACTATCCCATACTGCAATACTCGCACGTAGTCTGGCCATCCCTGCAGTAGTAGGTGTTCAAAGTGCACGTTCACTATTGCAACAAGACGAACAAATTGTTGTCGATGGTGCCAGCGGTATGGTGCTAGCGGGTGTAGATGAAAATACAATTAAAGGCTATCGGCAAAAACAACGTGAACAAAAAGAGGCACGACGTAAACTTGTTTCACTGCGCAATATTTCTGCCAAAACCCGTGACGGCCAACGCATTAGTTTACAAGCAAACATTGAACTGGCAGAAGATATAAGTGCACTTAAACAATCTGGGGCAGATGGCGTTGGGCTCTACCGTACAGAATTTCTATATATTGATCGCGATGAACCCGCCGATGAAGTCGAACAACTCAATGCATATCGCAAAGTCATGCGTGTATTAAAAGGCAAGCCGTTTACCATACGCACCTTAGATTTAGGGGGTGAAAAAGAGTTTGACCCGGACTTTCAAGGCCCATTGACACAAAATCCGGCATTGGGTTTACGCGCCATTCGTAGATCTTTAAAGGACACGGATATATTTAAACAACAATTACGTGCGATTTTACGTGCATCTGCTAGCGGTCCAGTCAGAATTTTATTACCGATGATTACTACCGATACCGAACTCGTACAATCTTTAGCCATCTTAGATCAAGCCAAACGAGAATTAAAAAGCGAAGGTCATGACTTTGATCCAGATATTGAAGTAGGTGCAATGATAGAAGTTCCTGCTGCAGCCCTTTCCGCGAATATACTTGCCAAGCAACTTGATTTCTTATCGATAGGTACCAATGATTTAATTCAATATACGCTCGCCATCGACCGTATCGATGATCAAGTAAACTATTTATACGATCCCTTACATCCATCCGTACTCAAATTAATTAACTTAACGCTACAAGCAGGCCGTCGCGCCAAAATACCTGTTGCCATGTGTGGCGAAATGGCGGGTGATCCACGTTATACGCGCCTACTTCTTGGTATGGGA
>JBFGJY010000026.1:0-35956 GCA_041576975.1 Gammaproteobacteria bacterium
CTTGAAGGGAGCTGCTCCTAGTACGAGAGGACCGGAGTGGACGTACCTCTGGTGTTCCGGTTGTCACGCCAGTGGCATTGCCGGGTAGCTATGTACGGAAGGGATAACCGCTGAAAGCATCTAAGCGGGAAGCCCCTCCTGAAATGAGGTCTCACTGGGAACTTGATTCCCCTAAAGGGCCCTGGAAGACGACCAGGTTGATAGGCTGGGTGTGGAAGTTCAGTAATGGATGAAGCTAACCAGTACTAATTGCCCGTGCGACTTGACCATATAACACTCAAGCAAATTGAGTGCATATCAGCGAAAACTTCAAAACATTTGCTTAGTTGAATTCCAAAAATTCGTGCGTGATTACATGGATGTAATTCGCGAACCAGTTTGCCTGGCGGCAACAGAGCGTTGGTCCCACCCGATCCCATCCCGAACTCGGAAGTGAAACGGCGCATCGCCGATGGTAGTGCGGGGTTTCCCCGTGTGAGAGTAGGACACTGCCAGGCATTGATTTGAAACCCCTGATCTACATGAGGTCAGGGGTTTTTTTATTTTTGTAGTTGTGAACTCTCACTGTTCGAGGTCGCTTCGCACTTCCCTGTGCTCTCACGACACTTCCTGCATCCTGCAGGTCGTAGGGACACCGTTCTCGCACCTCCTCGGCTCTGGCTCCTGCTTCGCTCTACCGCTTGCATCCCTGCAAGCGTGTGCTCCACGGCATAAGGCCTTCCATGGCCAAAACTGCCAGGCATAAAATTTAAATTCCCGTCTCGTTAGAACGGGCTTTTTTTATTGGCGGAGTAATTTGTATTTTGGAATGAGATGTCGTGACATTTTATTGGATATTCATGTGTACCACTTACATGAAACCTATCCATTTCATAGACAGATCCGAAGATATTGGTGTTTATAGTAGCAATAAAAAAAAAGCCCCGATCTTGCGATCGGGGCTCTTGGGTTGGGATCGTAGTTTCTACTCTAATTCCTGTGAGTCAAAGACATCCCCATTGCGTCCTGCAAAAGTAATCTTATTTTTACTAATTTACTCAGTAACCGTAGCATCCGCAACTACAGGAGCTTGAACCATCGCCTCAAACATTTGTTGGTAGTTTTTTGGATCCATCATCCATGCCGTGCTTTCTTGTTGCCATTTTGGATCCATCATTTGATACATCGGTTGATAGAACGCTGGATTCATAAGCGCTGTCATCCATTGCGTATAAAACGCAGGATTCATATAGGCATACATTGGCTGATAGGTTTGTGGATTCATTGAAGCCGTCATCCAGTTTGTATACGTCTGAGGATTCATGAAGGGTACCATCGCATTCATCATTTTCGTTGGATTGCTGAAGTTAGCCATCCAAACACTCCACTGTTCGGAGTCCATCGAACATTGCAACAGGGCTTGAGTGGTTTGTGGGTTATTCATTAATGTCCACAGCTGCACAAATTTGGCAGGATCTGCCATGGTAGTGGCCATCACTTCTGGATCGGTGAAGGCTGCTGGAATATTGCAACTAGAAGAATATTGCTCTGCTTTGTCCTTCTGCTGGTCACCTTCTGAAAGCTCGCCAAATACCGGTGAGATGCAAATTGCAAGGGCGCCAAATAAGGCCGCAAGTGTTATTTTAGTTAGTTTCATACTACGTTTTCCCGTGAGTTGTTAATAATATAAGTATATTCTAATACATTTATTGTTCTGTACAACAACAGAAATTTTTTATGCAACAATAAATTCTGTATTTTGATTTATGAGGAATCTTCATCTAAATAATTGGTTTACCCCCAATTCGTTGGGGGTAACATAGATTTCTGTAGCTAAAGTGCCTATATCGATTCAGTAAAGAGGAATTAAAAACATGAAAAAAAGTAATGGTCTAATTCTAAAATGTCTTTTTCACGGTCTTATATTATTTGGACTAATAAATTTGCCCGCATTTGCAGCTGAAATTACTCACCGCGGTGATGCTTACGTGGTGTATTTGCCGTCCAATTTAAAATTTCAGGAAGTAGTAGATCGGGTTCACAGTGAGGTACTCGGTGAAAACTGGCAGGTAGTCCATGTCCAAGATATCGGCGCGACCATGCAGGAGTATGGTAAACATACCGAAAACCAAGTTATCTCCGTTTGTAAGTCGCAGTATTTAGCCCAAGCCATCGAAGAAGATCCATTCGTAAGCCTTATTATTCCATGCAGATTTACTGTATTCCGTGAGCCGAGCAGCGACAATGGCCCTGGGCAAATAATCGTCGGGTTCTACGATCCAGTTGCCGAGGCAAAAGGTCTCGAACTTAAACAAGCACAGGCGGCAGAAAAAGCTACCGAAGAGCTCATGGCCATCTTGCAAAGAGTCGCTGAGGCATTTGAATAAACTAGTGTCTGTGAATTGGGTAAGCTTTAGAGGATATCCATTCATAACAAGCTAAAAAGATTCCCATGTAAGACAGCTAGCATGTCAGCTGCTTGACTACTATGTGTAGTAAGCGAATGACACAACAATGTAGTAAATCTAGATAACTTTTCATTGTTTTTTATAAAGCGACGAACCATAGCAAATATGTCACTGGTTAGATTTGATGAAGTGTCTCTTGAGTTTGGAGATACACCGCTTTTAGTTAAAGCAAATTTCTTAATTGAGGCGAATGAGCGTGTATGCTTGATTGGTCGTAACGGTGCAGGTAAATCATCAATGTTAAAGATGATTATGCATGAGTTGCAGCCGGATCATGGTGAGATTCAATGGAAGAGTAATTTGCGCATCAGTCAGCTGGAGCAAAACTTACTAGAAGGTTCCGAGCAACTTGTTCAAGAAGTAATACTAGAAGGCCTAACAGAGCAACAAAAATTAATTGATGAATATCATGCATTATCTAAACAAATTTTAAATACTCAGGGTTTACGCCAACTCGAGGAGCTGCAACATTCAATTGACGTAAGTGGTGGTTGGCAACTGGCACAACGTGTAGAAACAATCATGACCCAATTGCAGCTGCCGGCTGATCACAAATTAAATAAGCTATCTGGAGGTTGGCGTAGACGTGTTGCATTAGGCAAGGCATTAGTGTCGCAGCCTGATTTGCTTTTATTAGATGAGCCCACTAACCATTTAGACATCAGTACGATTGAATGGTTAGAACATCAAGTGCGTGGTTATCGAGGAAGTGTAATTTTTATCACTCATGATCGTACTTTTCTACAAAAGCTTGCGACTCGAATTGTAGAAATTGATCGTGGTCGTCTCGTCAGCTGGCCAGGGAATTATTCAAATTACATCAAGCTTAAAGAAAAAGCCTTAGAAAATGAAAATGCAAGCAATACCTTGTTTGATAAAAAATTAGCACAAGAAGAAGCCTGGATTCGGCAAGGAATTAAGGCGCGGAGAACTCGTAATGAAGGACGAGTAAGAGCGCTGAAGGTTATGCGAGAAGAGCGCGCAAAGCGCGTGAAACGTGAAGGTAAAGCTCGTATTCACATTGAATCTGCAGATAAATCAGGTCGTAAAGTAATCACAGCTCGTAATGTATCACATGGGTATAACGGCAAAATACTAATTAGGGATTTTTCTCTTAAAGTCATGCGTGGTGACCGTATTGGTTTGATTGGCAAAAATGGTGTTGGGAAAAGCACATTGTTACGAATACTTCTTGGTGAGATTAAACCTGATCAAGGTGCCATCAAGTTAGGTACAAATTTAGAGATAGCGTACTTTGATCAACTTAGACAAAATTTGGAACTTGAAAAAACCATTGCTGAGAATATAGGAGAAGGTAAAGACTATATCGATCTAAATGGCAAACAACGGCATGTTATTGGCTATTTAAAGAATTTTTTATTCAGTCCAAAACGGGCGATGACACCCGTGAAAGCGCTGTCGGGCGGT
Source organism: Gammaproteobacteria bacterium (assembly GCA_041576975.1). Lineage (GTDB taxonomy): Bacteria > Pseudomonadota > Gammaproteobacteria > UBA4575 > UBA4575 > JBFGJY01. The sequence continues at coordinate 3,876 of JBFGJY010000026.1, forward strand.
GAACGTAATCGTGTTATTTTGGCAAAATTATTTACCAAACCAGCAAATTTATTGGTATTGGATGAACCTACGAATGATTTAGATGTTGAAATGTTAGAAGTACTCGAACAACGCTTAGTAGAGTACTCGGGAACTTTAATTCTGGTCAGCCATGATCGCGATTTTTTGGATAATGTAGTCACCAGTACTTTGGTATTTGAAGACAATGGCAAAGTGCAAGAATATCTTGGCGGCTATCAAGATTGGTTACGTCGTGGTAAACATTTACTTGAGACTGATTTGCCTCAATGTTCAAGTACTAGTTTGATGGATGTACAGACCGAAGATAGGTCAGAAAATAAAAAGTCAAAAAAACTTAGCTATAAATTACAACGAGAGTTGAATGAGTTACCAGCTAAAATTGAAGTATTAGAAAAAACAATTCAACAACTCACAGATGAAGTTGAAAAGCGGGATTTTTATGAACTGCCGTATGAAAAGTCTAAACAGGTGTTAGAAAACCTAACGAATACACAAGGCCGATTAAATCAGGCGATGGAACGCTGGGCAGAGTTAGAAGGCATGCTCTAAAAATTCATAACAAGCATTATTGTCGCCCCGGAAACAAATAAAGTCTTTACGCTGGTTTAACTGATCTTCATACATAGGATCATAATAATTATTTAGCACTGCGCTTAACCAGTCATAGTGTTTAGTAATATCACCAGTTTTAGATTGCAAGCTAAGAGCTTGTTGCATTGTTTTGCGAATATCTCCATAACGGGCAGGACCTAGTCTTTTTTGAATTCTATCTAAACTATTAAGTAGATAAGAAGAAAATGACTCGAAGCCATCAAGCTCACCATGAATTTTTACGAATTCAGCATACATATCAACGACATATTCTTGTATCAGTCGCTCTAATCTTGCTTCGTAAGGCTCTTCAATAACCACTAATTGTGATTTACGCATCTTTTCAAATAAACTTTTCGGTATGCCCACTTTTCCAATAGTGCGAGCTTCATCCTCTAAGACAATATCTTGAATTTCCTTATTTCTAAGTTTCAAAAAATCTATGGCTAATATATTTTCAAAATTAATTTGATTATTTTGCTCTATTGCATGGCGTCCAAAACTTGAACCTCGGTGGTAGGCGGCTGCTTCTAAATCAATGCCATGATTTATGTTGTTAACCAAAATTGTTTTGCCGCAACCAGTTTTCCCACCCACTAATTTAAATGAACATTGCTTAGCTGCGTTTTCTAATTCGTTTAATAAGAACCTGCGTAGCGCTTTATAGCCTCCTTGTATGATAGGGAAGTCAACACCTGAGCCATGCATCCATTGCTGTGCAATTTGAGAACGTAGTCCACCGCGGAAACAATATAGCGATCCATTTGGATTTTGCTTGGCAAACTCCACCCAAGACGCGATACGTGCTTCGCGAATTTCACCTTGAATAAGCTCATGACCTTTTTTAATTGCTTTTTCTTGGCCATGATGTTTATAACAAGTACCAACCACTTCACGTTGTTGGTCATCCATTATCGGCAAGTTTTCTGTATTTGGAAAAGCACCACGCTCATATTCAATGGGAGCGCGCACATCCATTAGTGGTGAATTTTTTATAAATAAATCAGTGTACGTTTCGTTGCAGTGTTGCATTAATTATTCGCTGGAAAAATAAATGTCACCATAACTGGCACTTGCAGATTTTTTTGAATTATCGGCATCGGTCATAATTGCCACACCGTCTATGTATTTTGGCAAAACTTCAAAATGTTGCAATAGATCTTCTTTGACATTCACTTTTTCATGCTGCCATGTATGTGTATCATCTTGATTGGATCTTAAGGGAATCATAATCGCTTTTTCAGTAAAGGCATTTGGCCAAGATGTGTTTGTGGGCGCATTGCTTGACCATACATAATTCAGTGCTCGAGCACTAAGTGGTGTTAGTCCAGTTTTAAAAACCACATAAATTCTTGCTGCATAATCATCACCGCTTTTCTCCTTTTCATTGAGTTGAGGCAAAGCTTGGTCTATGCGCCAGCTCCAGTTTAGATAAGGTGTATCACGTATATCTATTTTTATTTTTTTATATAATGCCGATGCAGATTGCATACTACTAGCTTGCAGATAAGATTTCTGATTCTCTTCTTTTAGAGAATACTTCGTTTTACCCTGGAATGATTTGTTCTTCCAGCCTTCGAGTTCCATTACAGAGAATCGTGCAACTTGAATAACACCTGCATTGGAAAATTTTGCAAAGCTATCTGCATTCAATAATGAAATTAGACCAGCTATAGATGCTATAAATAATATTGAAGATCTTGTCATAGTCTTTCTATTTCAGTGTAAGCTTATATTTTTATACCAAGTACAAATAAATGTTAATAAACAAAATACTATACTCAAGACCGACATGGTCCTCATAAGTTCTTTGTATTAGGTGATTTTCAACTTGAATCTGGTGAGATATTAAAGCACGCAAATTTAGCCTCTATACTTCACGTGACACGCCTAGAAAAAAATAATGTTGCCTAAATTTAAACTCACTAGGGTGGTAAGAGTGATATCTCTTCGAGATGGTATTGAGCAAATGATATGACTGGTTTATAAAAAACCACTAGTACTTTTAAGTACTTTGAGGCGCTTTTGACTAAGTGAATCTGTATAATCTAGCCAATTTGACACTAAAGTTTTGAGGGAATTAAAAAATATTGTCATGACAGCGCATTTTAAATGGTTTGGTAAACGAGAATCGGTGCAAGAAGTGGAAGAAGGTAAGCTACTTGCGCCAAAATTCGATGAACAGGGTTTAATTCCAGCAGTAACAACAGATGCTGCATCGGGAGAGTTACTAATGCTGGGCTATATGAATGCTGAGGCCTTAGAAAAGACCATCGAAACGGGTGAAGCGCATTATTGGAGTCGTAGTCGCGAATGTTTATGGCATAAAGGCGCAACAAGCGGTCTTATACAAAAGATCGTTGAACTGCGCATCGATGATGATCAAGATGCGGTATGGGTAAGAGTTGAGGTTGTGGGTGATGCAAGTTGCCATGTTGGCTATCGTTCATGTTTTTACCGAGCGATCAAAACTGGGCATCAACCAAATAATGCGCCTATTCAGATGGAATTCAAGGAATATGAAAAAGTATTTGACCCTGAAGAGGTGTATGGCGATGCGCCGAATCCTACAAAATTATAAGTCCTTCAAATTTAGCTCAATTTTTAATGGATAAAGTTCAAGCACTGTATAATTCTTGGCTCGCAATCTTCGGACCCAATCCATATTTTAAAGCACTTGGCGTTGTTTTAGCTTTTGCGGCTTTTGCCTTTATTTTCAATTTTGTAATTATTCGTTTTCTTAAACGAGTCACTGCAAAAACATCTATTAAAGGTGACGATCATATTATTGAACTTATACAAAAGCCGTTGTTTGTTAGTCTAGTTATTGTTGGTTTGGTACAAGCAGCAAGGGTACTGCAATTACCAGATATTATATTATTAATAACAATATCTATTCTAAAAACCATTACCATTTTTGTTTGGACTTCATTTGCAATTAAGTTTGCAAAATTTTTACTTAACCAAATAAGTACAAGTAAAAGAAAAAGTCAACTGATACAAAAAAGCACCCTGCCGCTATTTAATAATTTAGCAGTTATTATCATTATTGCTGCTGCAATTTATTTTTTATTCCTGGCATGGGGTATAGATGTATCTGCATGGCTCGCTTCAGCAGGGATTATTGGGCTAGCACTAAGTTTTGCTGCCAAAGATACCCTGGCAAATTTATTTGCAGGTGTGTTTATATTGGCGGATACGCCATATAAATTAGGCGATTATATTGTGTTGGATTCAGGTGAACGTGGACAAGTCACACATATCGGTATACGCAGCACCAGATTATTAACCCGTGATGATATAGAAATTACCGTTCCTAATTCAGTAATGGGTAACGCTAAGATCACCAATGAGGCAGGTGGCCCAAGTGCTAAACATCGAGTACGTGTTAAGGTTGGTGTAGATTACGGCAGTGATATCGATCATGTTCGCGAGATATTGGAGCAAATTGCAAGCAATAACCACCAGGTTTGTAAAACTCCCGAGCCTCGAGTGCGATTCTGAAATTTTGGCAATTCAAGTTTGGATTTCGAATTACTTTGTTGGGTGGATACGCCGGTGTTACGTGGTCAGGTATTAGATAAGTTATATACTGAAGTGTATAAGAAGTTTATGGAATTAGGGATTGAAATTCCGTATACCAAGCAAGATGTATATATAAAAAGTATGCCATCAACATAACCTGTTGCGACGCAAAAGTGAGAGACTAAAATTTGGGTTGAAGAATATGTTTTACATGAACAGTATTCTAATGCTTAAATTCATTACATGCTTATAATCATGGATTGTTGATAATATTTTTCTTATTACAATGGCTTTAAATACTACATCTGCTACACCTGTCATGAAAATTAATGCTGATGATAAAGAAGTGGCTTGTGATGGGGGAGGGGGCGCATTAGGCCATCCATTAGTGTACTTGCCATTTGGTGACCAATCGCAAGTTGTGTGCTATTACTGTGGTAAACGCTTTGAAAAAAGACCGTCTAAAACTTAACACTAAAAGTAAGAAATAAAATAGTATTGAGTCTGTGGGATTTTTTTGTCATTTGATAAAACTTGGGCAACTCTACTCATAAATTGTTTGGTGAGTTATAAAATAGAACAATAATTTATACTATATTGAAACCATTCATAATTTTTTTGATTCAAACAGCTTGAGTTTAATTTCGTGCTTTTCGATTCATTTGTGATCCTGTAAATTCCCACATCCAAATGTCTTAAGTAATGGAACTGGCTTGTATGTTAAAAGCCTAATTTTAGTGAGGTTTATATGTCGTCGGATAAAATAAGTGTAATGGTTACTTCAGGTAATCGAGAACAATTACAAATGGCAGCAATGGTGGCATCGGTAGGTGCAGTCAGTGGTAACGATGTATCGGTATTTTTATCTATGAATGCATTAAAGTTTTTCGTAAAAGGCACAACAGAGAAAGCGCCTGCCGAAGGCGAGATGGGAAGATTAATAGATGAAAAAAATGTCCCGGATTTTAAAGATCTATTTGCACAAGCTGTAGAGTACGGAGATGCAAAAATTTTTCCTTGTTCCTTGGCAGTAGATATACTCGGCATCAGTAAAGATGATCTGGAGGGCTTTATTTTAGATCCAATGGGTCTAACCACCTTCTTAAGTGATGCATCTGAAGGCCAAGTTTGGCATTTTTAAGTCAAGGAGAAAGACGTGGCAGAAAGAAAATTAGTCGATGCGAAAAATACATTTTGTCCTGGCCCATTAATGGAACTGATTGGGCAAATGAAACTGGCAGAAGTCGGAGATGAGCTAGAAGTACTATCCACTGATCAAGGCTCGGCAAATGATATACCTGAATGGATCAACAAAGTTGGACATGAGTTATTGGACAGCTTTGAAGCAGACGGTGTTTGGCATGTAATTGTAAAAAAAGCCAAATAAATTATATAGACTAAGAACAAATTATAATAGTTATAACAAAAGTGAGGCGACCATGAGAATACTAATTGTTGGTGGAGGAATGGGCGGCACAATCCTAGCGAATAATTTAGCAAGACGATTGAGTCGCGAATTAAAGTCGGGAAAGGCAAGCATTACTATGCTGTCTGCTTCAGATAAGCATATGTATCAGCCGGGGCTGCTCTATGTTGCATTTGGAAAAATGTCTCCAGATGAAATGTATCGAGACCAAGTCAGCTTACTTGAGCCTAGCATCACGTTTAGGGTTGATCCAGTTACCAAGTTTGATCTTGCTGGTAATAATGTCGTTACAGAAAGTGGAAAGAAGTATGACTATGACATTATTGTAGTCGCTACGGGATCACGCACGCATGCTGAAGGTACACCAGGTTTAGCCGAACATGCTTTACAGTTTTACACCGAAGCGGATGCCTTAAACATGTATAAGACATTGCAAAGTTTTGAAGGTGGAAAAGTTGTGATTGCGGTTGGAGTTCCGCATAAATGTCCAATGGCTCCATTGGAAATCACTTTTATGCTAGCGGATTATTTTAAAGAACGTGGCATTTGGGACAAAGTACAAATGCACTATACCTATCCCATTGGTCGTGTGCACAGTCTTGAACCAGTGGCGAATTGGGCGGCACCTGAATTTGATCGCTTAGGTATAACTTATGAAACTCTGTTTAATATGAAAGAAGTTACCGCAGATAAAATCATAAGCGAAGAAGGTACCGAAGAGAGTTATGATTTATTAGTTACGGTACCATCACATAAGGGTATGCAAGTAATTGAAGACAATGATTTAGGTGCAGGAGGTTTTATTCCTACGGATCGTCAGCGTCTTAATATTGAAGGTTACGACAATGCGTTTGTTATCGGTGATACAACCAACATACCGATTAGTAAGGCGGGTTCAACCGCGCACTTTGAGGCCGAGGCATTAGCAGAAAATATTGCCTCAACTATAAAAATTGGTACACCTGTTCGTGATTATGACGGTAAGGTGTTTTGCTTTATTGAAGCAGGTGAAGGTAAAGCCACCTATGCCATGTTTACTTACCAAAAACCTCCTGATCCACAAGCTCCTACGAAAGGCATTCATTGGTTTAAGACTGCCTACAATAAAATGTACTGGGCAAGTGCACGTGGCTTGTTATAAGGAGGCGCTATCATGAGTCAAGTACAATCAATGCAAACAGAGGCCGAAAGAATCTTTGAAAGTGCTGCGGATGCACTATCGGATGACATCATTGGACGACTTGGTACAACCATGGGTGATGGACTCATGCTTCTTGACCAAGTTAGCCGTAGTGAATTAGACAAAGCGATCCCATTAATTAATCGTTTAGTCGAGACTGGTGACTTAGAAAAAATTGTTAATCTTGTGCGAGTACTTGGATCAGCCGGCGATGCACTGAGTGATGATATCGTAGGACGTTTAAGTCAAATGATAAATGAATTATTGTGTATAGCTGATCGAATTGCGCGAAATGAGAATCTGAGTAAACTTTTAGATTTGCTTGAACGTGATCATATGGTGGAAACATTGACAAATTTGTGTGAAGCTGCTGCAACAGCAAAGGCAAGTCATGCAGCTAAACCATCAGGCGGAATCGGAAGCTTGTTAAAGACTATGAAAGATCCAGAAGTGCAGCAAGCATTGCAATTCATGTCAAAATTCAGTTCTGCATTTAAAAGTAGCTAACAATATACATCAACTTGGATGATCAAAATCTTTGCTGGAGTTCTATAAAGCTTCAGCAGAGGTTTTTAAGGACTGCTAGGACTATTTAAGTTATCAATTCTTGATATCTTAGCATGTTGGTTTAGGCGGTAAAATCTCCGCAATTCATTATGCAAACATTTTGTCGTTTGCTTATGCATTTCCATTAAATTTAGACAGTATTGTGAAGCGTACGCATTTGCTTTTTGGTAACGCAACAAATTATCTTTTTCTAATTTGTCATTAAATTGAGGCTGACAAAATAGTAATGACCAAATTTCACGCATAAAGGCATTATCTTTTTCAAGTCCTATAACGGCTGTTGCGCTGACAAACTTATCTACTTCAGCTTGAAGCTCGAGTTCAAGCTGTGATACAGGGCGATCGTAGGTTGCATTCCACACCAAGTATAGAAAATGACTAACGCCTTCAAGTGCAACCCAAAAATCATGTAAATCAGTTTTGTCAGTGTTTTGAGAGGGATAAGCATTTCCTAACCGATTAACAAGATCATGATCTAAATAAAGTGAAATATCTAAACAGTCATCACGTGTAGAAATTAGTAACTGTTCTAGAGAATCTTCTTCTATAAACTTATTTGCTAAAATTTCTGCAAGTTTTTTGTCAGTGATTAAAAAATCATGAATATTCTGTGAAACAGAAATTTCATAGATAGTTTCAAGGTTTTTTTGAATAATTGAAAGTAAATTAGCCATCGTATTTCACAGCTATTTACTGACTACACATGCTTGTGGCATGTGTAGTTGGGTGTATACCATGCTCTATTAATATATTTTTAGCTCGTTTACTTCCAGTGCGAAGCCATATTTCATAAGTGCGCAACAAATTTTTATTTGACTGACTCTGATTTTCATTAAGCCCAGATAAAACATCCATAAAATCTACAAACTTATTGGAAAGTTCATAAAACACTTCGTTTAGAGATGAATCATTTGAGAATACATTTTTACTTTCTGAAAGATGACTATAGGCAGAACCGCCCATAGCAACATAATAATCTACATCAACTACTTTTCTGCTTAAGCTGTCTGAAAATAAACCACAGATGAATAAGGCGATATCACCTAAACGGCGTAATGCCATGTTACGTTCATAGCTGGTATCCGAATTCACTGCATCGGAATAATAAAGAGCTAGTGGTTTATGTGGAGATCTTCCTTGAATACGATCAAAGAAGTTTTCTGATCGCGTAAATGAAATTAATAAATTGGCAAGGTAAATGATAGTGTGCTCGTCGGCTTGTACTTTGTGTTTATGTAAAGCACTATGTAAACAGTCATGAAAGTAATTCTGTAAACTTTCCTGTTTGACGAGCATAAGAACGATCCTTTTCTAGTCTATACTAATTTCTATCTTATCCTTATGTAACAATCCAATTGAAAATGGATTAACGGTATTACCATTCATCAGTTTATTATTACCGTAAAAATTTACTTATTAAAGTTTAACTGTATTTAAACTTTAGAATATCAAAAATATGAAGTAGTTCAAAAAATTGAACAAAATTGTTTATGACAACTAAATTATAAGCACTCATATATATAGAGTGCTAATAATTTTTGATTCAAAAAATGTATTAATTTTTTGAAAGATTAAAAGTAAAAATATAGGTTTTAATCGTGGTAAACATTCTCAAAGTTTATAGATTACTTATTTTGGCTTTCAATTTTCGCCCAAGTATCACGTAGTGTAACAATACGGTTAAAAACAAGTTGTTTCTTACTACTGTACTTGCTATCTAGGCAAAAGTAGCCTTGTCTTTCAAATTGCACGCGATCCTCTAATGTAAGCATTTGCGCATAGGGTTCAATTTTGCATTTCTTAAGCACCTCAAGAGAATTTGGATTGAGTGTTGAAGCCAAATCGTCGTTTGCGCTTGGATCAGGTACATTAAATAAACGATCATAGAGACGTGCTTCTATGTTCATGGCATGTTTTGCCGATACCCAATGAATAATCCCCTTGACTTTCTTTTTAGGTCCAGCGGTTCCTTTACTATCGGGATCATAGTTGCATCGTAGTTCAATCACCTCTCCAGCATCATTAGAAATTACATCTTTACAAGTTATGTTATATGCATAGCGTAAGCGAACTTCTTTGCCAGGCGCCAATCGGAAGAATTTTTTTGGAGGATCTTGCATGAAATCATCTTGCTCAATATATAGAGTGTTAGAAAATGGAATAGAGCGTGTGCCAAGGCTTTGGTCTTTTGGGTGATTGCTTGCACTGATTTCCTCTTCTTTGTCGGCAGGATAATTTTCAATTACGACTTTTAGTGGCTTTAATACACACATAATTCTTTGTGCGCGTGGATCTAAATCTTCTCGAATGCAATTTTCTAAAACACCCATCTCTATAAAGGCATCTTTTTTTGTGATACCTATGCGATCACAGAAGTTTCTGATGGATTCTGGTGTAATCCCACGACGTCGCATACCAGAAATTGTGGGCATGCGTGGATCATCCCAGCTTTCTACATGGCCTTCTTCTACTAATAGATTGAGTTTGCGCTTACTGGTAATTGTGTATTCAAGAGCGAGTCTTGCAAATTCTATTTGTTGCGGGTGACAAGGTGTATTTAGTTCATCTAGGACCCAATCATATAATGGGCGATGATCCTCAAATTCAAGTGTGCATAATGAGTGTGTAATACCTTCTAATGCGTCTGAAATGCAGTGGGTATAATCATACATTGGATATATATTCCACTTGTCATGTGTTCTTGGATGCGTAGAAAATTTAATTCGGTATATAACTGGATCTCGCATATTAATATTTGGGGATGCCATATCAATTTTTGCGCGTAACACATGCTCACCTTCTTTAAATACACCAGCTCGCATGCGTTTGAATAAATCGAGATTTTCTTCAACAGATCGATTGCGATATGGGCTTTCAATACCAGGCTCAATGAGTGTGCCACGTTGTTGTCGTATATCATCTGTACTAAGGCTACATACATATGCCTTATTTGATTCGATTAGCTGAACTGCGTACTGGTAGAGCTGTTCAAAATAGTCAGAGGCATATTTAAGCTTCGACCATTCAAAGCTTAACCATTTCACATCTTGCTTAATGGCGTCGATGTATTCCTGGCTTTCTTTTTCAGGATTGGTGTCATCGAATCGCAAATTACACTGGCCCTTATAATCATGTGCAATGCCAAAATTTAAACAAATGGACTTAGCGTGGCCAATATGTAAGTAGCCGTTTGGCTCAGGTGGAAAGCGGGTTATAACCTTACGATTATTTTTTCCATCCGCTATATCTTGGTCAATAATCTGACGAATAAAGTTTTTAGGTGATTCTAAAGATTGATCAGCCATTTTACTATTATGCAATTATACTATTCTGTTCAGTCAAAGATTTCTTCACAATTGCACAAACAATTTTAGTTAATTAAATTGAATCGATCCCTGCAAAAAATACTCGTCTCGCTTGTGCCGCTTCTAATTAATTACTTATTACGTGGTAAGCCTGTGTTTAAAATCATCGCGTTTTTATTGTTAGTTCTACTTGGTGGGGCATGGATTTATATTCAATTTATTTCAAGCACATCTTTCGAAGAGTCGCGCATACCTATATCTGAAAATGGTAAGGAAGTACCTCAAGCAGAATCGACAGACATACGCGCATTATTCGAGGCGCAGCGTTCGGGGGTCATGGTATCAATTATAGGTAATGTTACAAGAATTTTGTCGGATGATACTAAAGGTTTTCGTCATCAGCGTTTTCTTATTGAATTGCCACAAGGAATGACATTGTTGGTTGCACATAATATTGATTTAGCACCACGTATACCACTTAGCATAAATGATCATGTAACTATATTTGGTCAGTATGAATGGAATCACAAAGGCGGTTTGATTCATTGGACCCATCATGACCCAAAAAAAATCCATCCTGGAGGGTGGATCATTCATAATAATGTTAAATATGAGTAATGTTTTTCTAGTAATTAAATAGACGACTTAGATCTTGTCGCTAAATATTTATTGTAATGCCGCAACACCTTTTTTACATAGTTTTGGGTTTCAGCATAAGGGGGGATTCCACCATATTTTTCGACTGCAAGTGGACCTGCATTGTATGCAGCTAATGCCAGTTCTGTATTGTTATTAAATCGAGATAACATCTGGCTGAAATATCGTGTCCCGCCACGAATATTGTCATTGGCGTTAAATGAATTGTGCACACCAAGGTGTTTGGCCGTTGAGGGCATTAATTGCATAAGTCCTTGTGCGCCTACAGTGGATACCGCACGCTTATCAAAACAAGATTCAACAGCAATAATCGCTTTAACTAGCTTGGGGTCAATCTCATAGGCTTCAGCGTATGTATGTATTGTTGGCATATATGTGGATGCACGGTTTTCTAATTTTGTATGCGTCATGTTTCGACAAGAAACTACAGCGGTTGGTCTACCGATAGTAGCCATGAGAGTATATCGCTCATTTGGCATCTGCCTATCCGTTATCCAACTTGTGCCATCATTTTCTTTGTATACATAAAATTCTGCCTGGATGTTCATTGGCAGAATAATAACTACTAAACTCATCCAAAATGAGCTCTTAAGGAAATAGTTATAATGCTGGTATTTCATGTGAGAGAATGAATGTAATTGAATAGGATTGTATCTAATTAGTGTGCTTCAACGATTCATCTTATGCCTTGAATATTACCATTTATCTACTCAATATATCTAAGTCGAAAGGTTATTTGTGGAACCACATTTGATCGTCTAAGGATATTATATTGTTGGGTATTCTATACGCTAACCAATCACCGTGACCAAATCAAATAATAATTCTGCCGATAGCGAAAGCATATTATCGCCCATACAGGCGGATAGCATACGAAATTGTTTAGTAAATCAAGGGGTAAATAATATAGGCAGGATAGATGTATTTTCGAGTATTACATCAACTAATGACTATCTGGCACAGAAAAAATATATCAATAAAAATGAAATGGTTGTTTGTATTGCAGAAGAACAGACAAAAGGTCGGGGGCGTTTTGGACATCAATGGTGGTCGCCGCCTGGGGTGAATCTCTATTTGTCGATGTTGCGGTCTCTGAATCAATGGAGCAGGCAATACGAAATATTGAGCTTATGGTTATTAATCGCGATAGCGGAACTACTTGAACGTCTAAAATTTAATGGTGTCCAGCTTAAATGGCCTAATGATATTTGTATTCAAAATAAAAAATTAGGTGGAATACTAATAGAACGAAAATCAAATCAGAAGAGCCATCATTTAATCATTGGGATAGGCTTGAATATTGCAATGACAAAAACAAAAGATGCCAAACCAGAAACCGCATGGATTGACCTCATTTCAATTAAGCCAGATTGGGTGATGTCAAGAAATGAGTTTGCTGCACATGTAATTTCTTCGGTGAGTAAAACACTAGCTAATCTTGAGAATAATATACTTGAGAATTTATCTTCTACGTGGAGCCGTTATGACTTAATGCGCCATCGCGAAGTTGAATTTACGTATGAGAATCAACGTAAGGTTGGTATCGCACAAGGTATTGATGAGCTAGGTCAAATTATTATGCAAGTAAATGGGAAAGTACGGCATCTGCATAGCGCGCATGTAAGCGAAATTACATTATGAATTTGTTATTAGATCTTGGTAATAGTCGTTGTAAGTTCGCAATTCTTGAAAAATATGACATTAAAAAATACGGCGCTCACCCATACCATAAAGCAAATAGACTTTCGGTAATTGACTCCTTGCTGCATGAATTTAATAATTTAAAAAAAGTGATTGTATCTTCAATATTCGATGAAAATTTCAATCATCAATTAATAAAGTCATTAACTAGTCATAAGATAAATGATTACTATTTTCTTGATCCGGCGAAAGATTGTTTCGGCATTCAGATGACTTATCTTAACCCTAGTCAATTGGGAGCCGATCGTTTGGCAGCACTGATTGCGGCAAATGAAAAATTCAGTGGCAATAAATGCATTGTAGATTGTGGAACTGCAATAACAATTGATGCGCTTGCTGCGAATGGTATGCACCGTGGAGGTGTAATATTTCCCAGTCTTGCAAGTATGCAGCAAGCATTATTTATTGATACAAATATTAAGCACAATGATCAAGATGGAAGTTTTAATATATTTGCAAATTCGACACCAGATGCGACATATACAGGATGTCTGAGTGCTGTAATTGGCGGAATACAGCATGTTGTAAATACAATGCGTGCGCACTTCGATACATTTGATCAAATAATTATAACCGGCGGGGATGCGGAGCAGATTATGCCCATGCTCGCTCAGAAAGTTGTACATGACGAAAAATTAGTATTAGATGGTTTAATGATTATATCTAGGAATTTGTAAACATGCGTTCTTTGTTTATTCTTCTAGTAGTACTGAATATTAGCTATTTAGTTTGGGGTGTTGCATTTTCTGAAAAAAATGAACCAGTAGTACCTCAAGAGTTAAAACAAGTGTCGCATGCAATCACGCTACTGAGTGAAAAACCGGAAAGGGTTATTGCACGTAAAGATGCAAAATTAATATCGAAGGTTAAGACAAAAAATTCAGATATCACATATGAAGCTGGTGTTATGCAATCTAGGGCATGTTTCTCGCTTGGGCCGTTCTTCGATGAGGATCAGATAAAATTATTAGAAACCAAACTAATGAAAGGTGGATTTAACCCAACCCGCAAGTCCATTACAGGTAATGAACCAAAATCTTATTGGGTTTATATGCCCGCCGCAAGTACGATGGATGAGGCCAAAATAACAGCAGGTGATCTTAAGGCAGCAAATGTTAAAGACTATTTTATTATTCGTACCGGCAAAAATGCCAGGGCAATTTCTTTGGGGCTTTACAATGGTTATAACCGTGCCAAACTTAGAAAAAGCAATCTTACAAAATTGGGTTTTAAGGCAAAGGTGAAAACACGTTATAAAGAAGTTACTCATCATTGGCTTGACTTCCAAGAAACACAATCTAAGCCACTAATGGACAATATTTGGATGCAAGCTGATAAGGAAATTGTGCTGCAAAAAATCGCTCGGCCGTGTGTAGATCCATTGCCCGAAACTAGTTAATTCATTACACTAATTTAAGTCATAAATTGCTGGCGTAGCTCAGTTGGTAGAGCAGCTGATTTGTAATCAGCAGGTCGTAGGTTCGACTCCTATCGCCAGCTCCATTAAATCAAAATGACCGCTTTCGACCCATAGCGGATATAAATTAAATGCTAATGCGTTTCTAGCAAAGCAGTGTTACGAAAATTATATAGCATATGGCTTACTTGGAACCAATGGCTATTGCGTAATTTTCATAGTCTTCTAGCCATTTAATTAAGTCATTGTAAATTAATGGCTTAGATACGAGGTAGCCTTGTATAACATCGCACCCTAATATTTTAAGTGCTTTCCAAGTTTCTTCATCCTCTACGCCCTCAGCAACAACAGTATGTTCAAAGTCATGTGCTAAATCGATTATCGTACGCACGACATTATAGTCTGCCTTATCGTGAAGTAAGTTTTTAACAAACGATTTATCTATTTTTATTTCATCTGCAGGAATATTCTTAAAGTATGCAAGTGAAGAATAACCTGTTCCAAAGTCATCTATCGAAATAGCGACACCTATATCACTTATTTTATTCAATATGCGAATAGTCTCCTTTCCGTTATCCATGATTGCCGTCTCAGTTATTTCTACTACAAGGTTCGATGGATTATTGCCCCATATACCTATCGCCTTATTAATTACCTCCTCTATATTTGTTTGCTGAAGAACAAAAGGTGAGAAGTTTACTGAAACTGGTATATTTAAGTAGTTCTCAGATAATTCTTTTTGTTTTCTTAAGGCAGTATTTAGTACAAAGTCAGTAACCAAATTGATTAGTTGACTCTTTTCCAAGTAAGGTATAAACACATTCGGTGGGACTATTCCATAATGAGGGTTTTCCCAACGAATTAACGCTTCCATGCCAATAGGCATTCCATTATTTACATCAACTTTTGGCTGATACATGATAAAAAATTCGCTGTTATCAAGTGCTGTTTCAAGCCTAGATTTCATCTCAAATGAATTGTTGTCCGCCTCTTCTTTATCAAGTGACAAAATTTCATATGACTTATGATTTTGCACAGCCAAATCAAGTGCAATTTCGGCATTTTGCAAAAACTTTATGGCGCCAATATTTTTATTTTTGGCTAAAGCAATGCCAATTGAGATTTGTGAAAAAATTTCCACACTTTGAATATCAAATCGTTGTTTGCTAAATTGCATTAGCTTATTAGCAGCAAGTATGATGTGGCCTTTATTTTTTATATTTCCAAGTAATATTGCAAATTTATCGCTTGTAAGAGGGTAAACGGTATCTTTTTCTCTTGTACTATCGATTAGCCAATCAAAAGCCTGGGAATAAAGCTGATCACCTACATGATAATTGAAGTTAATATTAACTTCGTCTATATCATTGATTCTAACAATAACAAGGGCTGAATATGATTGAGACAGTTCAGATATTTTTAAAAATTTTTGAAGTACATTGAGAAAGTCAGTGTGTCCATCATGACGACGAATTGCAACCATTGTAATATCTCAATTTTCTTCTGATAAGAAAAATTCTGTCGGATCAATATCGTAACTACCTGGCTCAAGGCCCTTATTAATCCAAAGCGATTTTCTTTCCTCCAAACTGATTGTTACAAACTCATCTTTAAAATTTTTATTGTCATCTAAAATAATTATCACATCTGGCTTTAGTTTTGATGAACTGTTCTGTCTGACTACTACGCCTACTGATCCATTATTAAGCTCTACAAGTGTCCCGGTAGGAAAGAAACCTATAGCTTGTATAAACTGCTCTATTAATTGCTTTTGAAAGAGTTTGTCAGAGAGTTGATTAAGAGCACGAAGACAATCATACGTAGATATTTGTTGCGCATATGGTCTTTGAGATGTCATAGCATCAAAGCTATCTATGATACCTGCAATTCTCCCGAACATCGGTATTGATTCACCGGTCAAACCCTTGGGATATCCAGTACCATCATGACGTTCATGGTGTGTTTCTAACATTGATCGAACAATTGGACTTACTTCAGGTGTTTGATCGAGTATTTCCAAACCGAAGTCTACATGCTTTCGCATAAGGTTTGTTTCTGACTCAGTTAAAACTTCTGCTTTATTAAGTAGCTCGTCTGGTATCTTTGTCTTTCCGATGTCAAGCAGCATCGCACCCAATCCAAGCATTTGAAGCTCTTGCTGATCGTATCCTAAATGGCGGCCTAGTAAAAATGCATATATGGAGGATGAAACCGAGTGACGATAGATATAATCATCTTTTTGCCTCATCAAGCATAACCAAGTTATTGCATCACTATTTCGTAAAACGCTATTCATTAATGTTTTAGTTGATTTATTTAAGTCAGGAAGTTTTAGTTTCCCACTATTTTTGAGCTCAACCATTATATCGCGAACAATATTATTAGATTCTGTTAAAGCTTTTTTTGCACTTGGTAATTCATCTGTAAAACTAATTTTGATTTTGTAAGATGATATTGATGTATTAAAGCTTACTAAGAAATCATCTTTTATTGATCCTATTATTTTTTTTGATTCTACAAATTTCTTTTCCTCTATCTCTATTTGTTTTTCAACATCAATGTAGACATACGAACAGTATTTTTTAAGCGCATTAATATCGCTTTTAGTTTTTACTGGAAAACCTTGCAAGCTAAACGGAGTATCTAGCCATGGACGGTCCAATTTTGATACGAACATACCAAGTTTTAAATTTTTAGTGGGTGTTTTAACGAGTTGTATTTGCATATCAATAAGAAGAAAAATGTTTGTGTTAGATTTAAATATAATTGCATTGTGCTCCAGGCACTTATTGGCTGGTGAGCTAAAAGATATATGGTCACGAAATCTATAACGGCAAATTTTATGTAAAGATTAGTACTAAATTATCAATTAGAGATTGAAGGGCGATAGAATATTCTTATAAAGGCAGAAATTTTTTTCAGTGCATGGATTCTCTCTAAAGTTTAAATATATTCGGCCGATATACTGCTCAGGAGAATTACATCAAATTACTTGATGAACAATAAGGAGTGCCAGTAGTAACTCTACGATAAATTAAAAATTATTTTGAAAGATCGCTTTGGGCTGAAAATAGATATTCAATCAGAATAATTATCTAATGAATATTTAACGCTTCCATGGGACATCGGTGGGACACTAGACCACAAATAGACACAATTATGGATAACAACTGGCAATTTACACATACTTGTAATTGGATGAATTAACTATTGTTAGCTATTGTGAGTAATTGTGGTTAATTAGATTATGCGGATTTGTAATCAGCAGGTCGTAGGTTCGACTCCAATCGCCAGCTCCAATTTTGCATGCACTTCTCTTAATATCCTCTAAATTATCTACTTACTTGGGCATTAGATTAAAAATTATTTCAATGATCAGTAATTTCTGATTAATTGCTAACGGTCCAAGGCGAATCTTTCTTTTATTAAATTTCAATACTTTGTATTGTCTTAATTACAATTTACGGTTTTTTCTACCGTAAATTGCTGCCATTCATCGAATATTCGATTCGAAATTATGCAATTCTTAATAATATGTTGTGTTTTTAACTTGTTGCAAAGTGGGGAAAAATGCAAGCCGCAGGTAAGCTAGAAAATGAAAAACAAAGGATTCAAGCCTTACAAAGTTATAATGTTTTAGATACGCTTCCTGAAAAGGAATACGATGAAATCACTAAACTTGCCTCATTTATCTGTGAAACACCTATCGCTCTAGTTAGTTTAGTAGATAACGATAGGCAGTGGTTTAAATCAAGGACTGGTGTTGATCCTACTGAGACCCCAAGAGATATAGCATTTTGTGCTCACGCCATTCTGGAACCGGATAAACCTTTTATTGTTGAAAATGCAGATGAAGATGAGAGATTTGCCGACAATCCTCTAGTGACAAATTCTCCTAATGTTAAGTTTTATGCTGGGTGCCCATTAAACACACCTTCGGGACATAGTTTAGGTACTTTGTGTGTAATTGATTCTATAGCTAGAAAAATTACTCCTAGACAAACAGAGGCACTAAACATATTAGCAAATAATGTGGTTACTCTTCTTGAGTTGCGAAAATCTAAAGCGGAGCAGAAGGATTTAATAGAAAAACTTGGTAACTCCAACAAAGAACTTGAACAATTTGCTTATGTAGCTTCGCATGATCTACAAGAACCTCTACGCGTGATTAGTAGTTATGTACAATTGCTAGCAAAGCGATATAAAGGAAAACTTGATTCGAATGCAGATCGATTTATCGATTACACCGTGGATGGATGCACCCGTATGGAATCACTCATCGAAGGTTTGTTAAAGTTTTCTCGAATTGAGTCAAACAAAGGTGAAATGAGATGGTTTGATTGTCATGAGCTATTAAAAAATGTAGTACAAGACTTGAAAATACGAATTACTGAAAGCGATACCAAAATTGCATGGAACAAAATGCCACGTATGTTTGTTGAAGCCTCTCAAATTAGTATGGTTTTTCAAAATCTCATTAAAAATGCAATTAAATATAATAAAAATAGCTCTCCAGAAATCACTATTCACGCTGAACCTTATGAGAATTTTTGGCAATTCTCAGTACAAGACAATGGAATAGGAATTGAGAAACAGCATCAAGAGAAAATTTTTAAAATTTTTAAGCGCTTACATTCATATAAAGAATATAGTGGCACAGGTATAGGGCTATCTATATGTAAAAAAATTATAGAACGCCATGGTGGCAGTATCAAAATAGAATCTGAATTGGGAAAAGGCTCAAAATTTATATTTACATTACCTAATTGTGAAGAGAATACATCATCAGTCATACAAAAAAACGCTGCGTAACAACACTTAAGGAAAATTAGAATGGATTCTGAGTTGAATATGAGGCCTGTTAATGTCTTACTCGTTGAAGATAATCCTGCGCATTCAGAATTAGCTGTAGAGGCATTAAATGACGCAAAGATGCATGTTGAGCTAAGTGTTGTAGATACTGGTGAAAAAGCGCTGCAATTTTTATATAGAGAAGGTGAATATAACAATGCAACTCGCCCAGATTTAGTATTGTTAGACCTAAATTTACCGGGAATTGATGGTCGAGAAGTTTTAATGAGAATTAAAAATGATCCTAACTTAAAATGCATGCCCGTGGTGGTATTAACAACCTCGGACTCAGAAAAGGATATACTTGCAACCTACAACTGCCACGCTAACTGTTATATTAAGAAACCAGTAAGTTTTGATCAATTCTACAATGCCATTCAACAACTTACCGATTTTTGGTTTGCTTTGGTCAAGCTTCCAGCAGATGAGTGTGATGCGAAAAAGTATCACTAATCAGTACTGTCTGTAATATTCGCAAGTAATCACATCAGATTTATACATTCAGATATAGCCATAAGACTCCTCTAAGTCTTTGTAGCTATGTAACTTAAATCGTTAAAGATTTATACCCTATGGCCGATATAAGTCATTGACTTAATATACATGGATGTAGCTTTACCAAGCGTTTAAGGATATGTCAGGCGCACATGATCTCAAATAACTTAAAACTGGACCAAGAAAATAATGGCGCTGTAAGCGGGGATAGTTTGAAGATTTTAGTCATCGACGATAACCCTGCAGATCGTGAATTATATCGGCAATTCTTAATTGATGATTTCGATCAAGAATATGAATTTAATGAAACAGGTTTGGGTAAGGAAGGAGTTAATATATGTAGTTCAAACGAATTTGATTGTATTTTGCTGGATTACCATTTACCAGATGTAAATGGTATTGAGTTTCTAAATTTACTGAATAGAGAAACTAAAATAAAAATACCAGTAATAATGTTGACAGGACAAGGAAATGAAACTATCGCGGTTGATGCATTACGCGCAGGTGCAGCAGACTATCTCCCTAAACGTGTAGTTTCAACAGAATCACTTAAACGAACAATTAATAACGCAGTAGAAAAATTTCATTTACGTAATGCAATAGAAAGCCAAACACACCGACTGCAAGAAAAAAATAGAGAGTTAACACACAAACATGAAGAAATTCAACGCTTTTATCAAACAGTATCACATGAATTAAAAACACCTCTGACTTCAATTAAAGAATTTGTGTGTATTATTTTAGATGGATTAGCCGGGCCAATCAATGACGAACAAAAAGAATACTTAAGCCTTGTCAAGGAAAGTTGTATGCAAATGGCTAAAGATGTGAACGATTTACTTGATGTTACTCGTTTAGAAACTGGGAAATATCGTGTTGAATTAGAACCTAACAATATCGAAAATGTTATATATCATGTAGTTAATTCCATGAAGGTTATCGCTAAACAAAAATTAATAACACTTGACGTGCAACTAGAAGAAAATCTTCCAAATGTTTATATGGATCCTAAAAGAGTTGAACAAATACTCACTAACTTAATAAATAATGCAATTAAGTTTACAGGTAAATACGGAAAAATTTTTATTAAAGGTGGATTCGAATCAGACAAATCAGACTATATTAAAATTTCTGTTACAGATACGGGCTGTGGAATAGCAGTAGATGATTTAAAGAAAGTTTTTGAGAGATTGTATCAAGTTAAGCCTGAACACAATCCAAATGCTACTTCTACAAGTGCAGGTGGCTTAGGTTTAGGATTAAGTATATGTAAGGAATTGGTAAATCTCCATAATGGACAAATAACTGTAAAAAGCAAAGTTGGTAAAGGTAGTTCTTTTTCTTTTACTTTGCCTATTTACCATGAAGAAGCCGGATTAGACTCATTAATAATGGAAGTTTGCGCATGAAGAAAATTTTAATAGTGGAAGATGATAAGAAAATAGCCTTAGCCATGGGTGTTCGACTTAAGGCCTATGGTTATGAAGTAGCTAATGCATATGATGCAGTTGTTGCGGTAAATACCGCCAGAAAATTTAAACCAGATCTGATCTTACTAGACATTTCCATGCCTGGCGGAGATGGTTTTTCATTAGCGGAACGTTTCCAAAATCTTGTTGACACAGCTGGTGTGCCAATCATTTTTATTACCGCAAGTAAAAAACAGGGCTTGAAAGAGAAAGCCATGGAAATGGGTGCTGCGGGCTTTTTTGAAAAACCCTACGATGCTGAGAAATTGCTTAGCACTGTTAGTAGTTTGATTTAATTTAGTAAGAATAAGTTCTAGAGAAAGAAATTCTGAATAGGGATTGTGAAGATGAAACAAGTCTTAGTAGTTGAAGATGATAGAAAAATCGCGAAATCGCTTGAGATTCGCTTACGTTCCATGGGATATAAGCCAGTGTTAGCTTACGATGCTGTAATGGGCATGAAATCAGCAGTACAGAATAATCCAGACTTAGTAATAATGGATATTGCAATGCCTGGTGGTGATGGTTTGTCTGTTGCAGAATCGATGCAAGATCTCACCGCAACAAACAGCACACCAATTATTTTTATTACTGCTAGTAAAAAGCTCAGTAACCGTGAACGAGCATTGGAATTAGGTGCAGCCGGTTTTTTTGAAAAGCCGTATGATGCAGAAAGATTGCTTGGCAAAGTCGCTCAGCTAATCTAGGCCTTCTGAATAGATGCTAATGTCCGCATAAGAAGTCAAATTATTTGTTTACTCTCATTTGTAGTACAAGGCGAATTAGTACATTCACCTTGTACTACAAAATAGATACCGTCTGTGTGTATTTATTGCCAATAGTCAGAGAGTAATTGCAGTCTATCCTAGAGTTAAACTATTAATAGTATTTATATTAATAATACTCTATTGGATAATTTTAGATTGTTTTCATATTCATCGACAATCACATATGAGGGAACCATTCGTTTGTTTTTATAGCAAACACACAAATTAATCGAATAAAGATATACATGCTCAGAAATCGAATGGCATTTATTAAATTAGCCAACATCGTGCCTCAATA
This sequence comes from Gammaproteobacteria bacterium, assembly GCA_041576975.1. Classification (GTDB taxonomy): domain Bacteria; phylum Pseudomonadota; class Gammaproteobacteria; order UBA4575; family UBA4575; genus JBFGJY01. Next base: position 26,146 of record JBFGJY010000026.1, read on the forward strand.
TGGCGGAAAGTAACCCAACAACAATTATTTTTGATAATGACAGTAGGTTAAAACTGTTTATTGAACATGCCCCTGTTGCGATAGCTATGTTTGATCAAGATATGCGCTATCTGGCTGTTAGTAAACGGTGGCTTTCTCAATACAATATTGAGCACACCAATATAATCGGAGAACTCCATTTTGAGCACTTTCCCCGAGATCAAAAAAAATTTAGTCAGGCTCTTTCAAATTGTTTGATTGGGAATACAGAGATATGTAAACAAGATTCCCATGTTGATGAGAATAATAAGATCGAATGGGCGTCTTGGGAAATGCAGCCATGGTTCAACTTAGATGGGGCAATCGGAGGCGTCATAATTTTCAGGGACGTGATAACAGAACATATTAATGCCATTAGCAAATCAAGACATACAGAACAGCAGATGCGTATGTTGGCAGAAAAAGTCCCAGCGTTATTTTCATACGTTGATCATAAACTAAAAGTACATTTTCAAAACAATCTCTTCAAATCTTTGTTCATAACAAATAAAAATTCACAAGGCACTTCTTATTTAGCTGATTGTTTTGATAAACAAACCTGGGAGAAATTATTTCCAAGAATCGAAAAAGTATTAACAGGTGAAACAGCTAATTTCATTGAGAAAATTCCTAATAAAAATGGGGAGCACCGATGGTTATCAATAATATTTACACCAGATATTAATGAGCAAAAAACTGTTCAGGGGTTTCTTATCTTAATGTCAGATATTACTGAGCAAAAAAAATATGAACTTGCGGTAAAACTTAGTGAACAAAGATATAACTTAGCTGTAAGAGCCTCTAATGACGGGATTTGGGATCATAATTTGACCACTGGTGAAATTTATTACTCTCCTCGATTTAAGCAGCTATTAGGATTTAATGAGGATGAAAGCAATGAAAAAATAAAGGCATCTTTTTTTGAAAAACAATTACACCCGGATGACATAAATAAAGTAAAGGCGGCGTTTAAGCAGGTTTACTGGTTAAATAAACCTATGGATATTGAATATCGTAGCAAAAATAACGCAGATAAATATCGTTGGTTTCATGCCAAGGGGCTTGCTGTAACAAACACTCAAGGAGATACGATTCGAGTCGTCGGTTCATTAACAGATGTAACAAATAATCATAAAATTCAAAAAGCGTTACAGTACCAAGCAAATCACGATCCTCTTACTAAATTATTAAATCGCCGCGCTTTTGATCGGAAACTTGGCCGTGCTATACGATTAGCAAAGCGAGAAAATACAACACATATCCTTTGTGCAATTGATCTAGATAGATTTAAATTTATCAATGATGCTTGTGGGCATACAGCGGGTGATAAATTGTTATACGAAATTGCCAAACTTATGAAGTCTATAATTAGAAAAAGTGATGTAGTAGCTCGTATTGGCGGGGATGAATTTGGATTAATAATTCATGATTGTACGATAGAAGATGCTTTTCCTATGTTAGAAAAAATATCTTTCTTTATAAATTCATACCGACACAGTATAAATGGGCGAGAGTATAAAATCGGTGCAAGTATTGGCGCTACAATTATAGATTCCACGACATTCAGTAAAACAGCTGCTAAAATTTCTGCCGATAATGCTTGCTATATTGCTAAGCAAAATGGACGTAATCAGATATATATCGAAAAGAATAACCAACAAGAAGTATCACTAAGAGCAGAGCAAGTTAATTATACAGTAAAAATAAAAAATGCGCTTATTGATGACAATTTTGTACTATTTTATCAGAGTATAATTTCGACTGATTCTTCAAACAGTCCACAATTTTTTGAAGTATTATTACGTATTAAAGATGGGGACAATACATTTATACTACCAAATGCTTTTATGCCAGCCGCAGAACGTTATGGACTAGTCACTAAAATTGATATCTGGGTAATCAAGTCCGTATTTTTATGGGTAAAGGAAAATTCAAATTTTGAAGGTAGAATCTTTATCAATATCTCTCCAATGTTAATGGATAACAAAGAACTCTTGAATTTGATTATTGAATTAACACATGAGATGAACGTTCCTACTAATAAAATATGTTTTGAATTAATTGAGGCTTCTGAAGCGTCTCAACTTGAAGCCGCTAAGAATTTTGTTAATAGCCTTAAATCTCTTGGATATACATTTGCACTAGATGATTTTGGGAATGGCTTTTCATCTTATAAGTGGTTAAGACTGCTACCAGTTGAATATATCAAGATAGATGGGCAATACATAAAAAATATTCTAACAGAGCCCACAAATCTTATCATTGTGGAATCAATTATTCAGATGGCGCATAAATTAGGCAAAAAAACAATCGCGGAGTTTATTGAAGATGAAGAGATACTGAATAAACTCAAATCTATGAAAGTAGATTTTATGCAAGGATTTCACATACACAAACCTCAACCACTAAGTGAATATAAAATTGTGAGTCCAAAATCGCTTAACCAAGATGATTTTCAAGAAGCGGTATAGCCATTTTTTTGGCATTGCTTATTCTTTTGGTAAGTAAGCTTCAGTAACTCAATTGTTGAACCTCGTACTTTACAAATCACCTCATTTTATTTGACGTCCTTTCTGCATCTAATACCTTTTGAGTGTAACCATTTCACCTGTTTGCTTTTAATAGGAAATAGGAAGATTTGTGTTACTTAAGTGCATGACATTTATGGTGAGGAAGAGGAAAAATAACAAAAAGTTTGTGAGTATTTTCTTTGTGTATCGATAAATATTATAAATAAAGTTAGCAGGCCTCAATAGAAATTTTTAATAATTATAAATTTAATATCTCAGCGGCTTGACATTTACAACCGAACGTCGGTTTGTACTGCAAGATTAGCTCTTAGTGTTTGTCTAACTAATAAGAATCACGAATAGTGGTCGCTACAAACACTAAGCACTTATGGATAGTGGTTCGTAATGGCTACGAAAAAACCCCTAGTTGTCTTTTTATCATTAGCTTTATTTGGTTTTGCCTCAGAACCTTATTCTCCTTCATCTTCATACGATACAAGCATTTTGATTGTGCAAGCAAAAGCAGGCGATGCCCATGCACAATTTCAACTTGCTGCATTTTATGATTCAGGTATCGCTGTGAGACGCAGCACAAGCAAAGCAAAAAAATGGTACCGATTGGCTGCATTAAATGGACATGCGGAAGCACAGAATAGCTTAGGAAGTATCTACCAGGAAGAAAAAAACTATATTGAAGCACGTGAGTGGTATGAGCACGCAGCAAATTTAAAGCATCCTAAAGGAATTACTAATTTGGCGAATTTATATGATTTAGGACTGGGTGTGCTGCAAAACAAGCAGAAGGCCTATGTGTTGTATTTGCAGGCAGCTAAATTAGGCGATGTACAGGCAATGGTTAAACTTGGCCAAACAGCAGCAGCAGGGCAATTAGCACAGAAATATGAATACCAAGGTTGTGTTTGGACCTATCGAGCAGAGCGCCATTTATTATCGAGCTATAGATCAACGACCTACAAAAAACTTAAACAGCATGTTTATGCTGTAGTAAATTATTGTGAACAAACGCTTTCTGAAAATCAGGTTACCAGCGCAAAACAAGAAGCCGTCAATTGGAGGCCAAGAGTACTACATTCAAGAAAATGACAAAGTACTCATGCAAAATATATCAATAAGCTTTTATTAGCTCAATTTAATTAAGCTATGTACACTAATCTACAAAAATTGTTATCTGTTGTGTTTAATTGTGTGTAGTTAGATAATTAGGATACGTAATCAGCAGGTTGTGGTGCACTTCCAATCGACGTCACTAATTCAACTCATAAGATGGTAGCTCAGCAAAGATTTATGGCACCTAAAATTATATTTTCAATATGTTTGGTAATTTGTTTTATTTTGCTAAATAGTTGTGCCAATACAAATAGTGGAATCAATAAACAAGATGCAGTATCAACAGTACGTGCACCTATTGAAGGTATATGGACGGGTGAGTTTGATATAGGTGGCAAGGGCCCATACGATTTTACTGCTGTACATATAGATGGTAAGGCTTATGCATTTAGTCAGCGTGCAAAAGCAATGTGTGTTGGAACTGTGAACTTGGATGGTGAGAATTATATTTCTAAATATTTACTGTTTGAGTTAGATGGAGGTCCTTTTGATTGGGCAACCATAACTGGTAAGTTTAAAGAAGATAACAAAATCACATCACATTTTGTCACACTTAATGGTGGCGATACCGGTGCACTGAATCTAGCTTATAATCAAATCTATGATTTACCATCATCTTTAACTAAGACACATGGGAAATGGTCTTATACTGATAAGGAAGGATTGATCACAGAATTCTTTATTGAAGAAGTGGGTACACTAATTGGTCATGATTCCGATGGATGTAAATTTCTTGGTTATCTAGAGATTATCAATCCCGCTTATAATGCCTACCAAGTGAAAGTAGAGATTGCTGCATGCGACTCAGTTGATGGTGAATATGAAGGAGTTTCATTTATGGCAAATGAACAATTAAATATGCATATTGCCAATGAAAACTATGGCTTATTTTTTGCTTTTGGTCCCAAAATCGAAGGCGAATAATAAGGCGCGTATAGCTCAATAATCTTTATAAGATAATTTTAATAACACTTCGCGATGTCCGTCGCTAGATATTATCCATTCTCGGGTAAAAAAGGACGTTTACGTCTTGGTCTTAGCCCGATTGCTATTTCGGATTGGATACAATACGAAAATGATTTTGCAGATCGAATTCGCGATAAGAAAAAACTTATACACAGTCACCGTAATCGTGTGTTGGACTCATTGCAAGAAAGTATTACCGCGCAACGAGAATTTTTAGAATTAATTTTTGAATACTTTAAAATATATCAAAGTGAATTGTTTAAGTTCAACCGCAATAATATATTCAGTGTAAAAGAAAACATAACGTATAACATTTCAGATTATGAAGATTGCCCGCTTGAGTTAATCAGTTACTTAGCAGCTGATGACTATTGTTTGTTAGAAGAGAGTGGTGATAATTATAGGCTTGTGGCTGCCACGGTATGTGCTCCAACTTGGTGGGAATTGTCTGAAAAAATGGGCAAACCACTACCTTCAATTCATGCGCCGATTGTAAATTTAGAAAAAAAAATAGGCCATATGATTCGACATTTTTTGAAAAATCTTTCGTATATGGATTGTTATCAAAGATCAAACTGGTTCCTTAATACGAAACCTGATCTCTGTGTATTTCCAAATAGTTTCGACATGTACGATAACCAGGTCAATATTTCTCTAGAGAATATTGAAAGTAAATTATTTTTACGTACTGAACGTCAGACATTCCGAAAATTAAAAAAAACAGGGAACATCATATTTGGAATTAAGGTGTATACGTCGCCAATTAGTGTAGTGAAGGATTACCCATCTATTGCGGAAGATCTCACTCAAGCATTAAACACAATGAATATAGAACAAAAACAAGCTTTGGCAATAAATATTGTAGAGGAGCCGCTACGGAAATATTTAGAAAAAATTGTTGTGCAATAGGTTTATTATTTATTTAAAGAGTTGCCTCGACCAATTGCAAAATATTTAAATCCAAGCTGCTGCATAAGTTTAGGTTCATAAAGATTGCGACCATCGAAAATGACAGGATGCGCTAATGTATTTTTAATTTTTGTGAAGTCAGGGCTTCGAAATTCATTCCACTCTGTAACAATTGCTAAAACATCTGCTGAATTTAATGCCAGGTTTGCATTATCACATAATTGCAATTGTGGATGTTCGCCGTAGATACGTTGACACTCATCCATTGCGACAGGGTCATAGGCTTGTATATTTGCACCGGCTTTCCACAGCGCCTCCATAAGGTCACGACTTGAGGCCTCACGTAAATCATCAGTGTTAGGTTTGAAGGCTAGTCCCCATAGTGCAATGACTTTGCCGTTTAAATCACCATTGAAAAAGTTTTTAATTTTATTAAATATAACTTGTTTTTGATGCTGATTAACTTCATCAACCGCCGTTAGTAAAGTAGGAGTGTATTCCACTTCCCTTGCAGTATGTTGTAGCGCTTTTACATCTTTCGGAAAACAAGAACCACCATACCCACATCCAGGATAAATAAACTGATAACCTATACGAGGATCAGAACCAATTCCTAATCGCACTTGTTCAATATCTGCCCCCAATCGTTCTGCAATATTGGCCAGCTCATTCATAAAACTAATCTTAGTAGCTAACATTGCATTCGCCGCATATTTAGTAAGTTCCGCCGAAGCTAGATCCATAATCTGTACACGATCATGGCTGCGGTTAAATGGTGCGTAGAGTGCACGCATGAGTTCTGCAGTTCGCGGATTCTCTACACCAACGATAATGCGATCGGGCTTCATAAAATCTTCAATTGCGGCACCTTCTTTTAAAAACTCAGGATTAGATACCACATCAAATTCTGTTTCTGTGCTTCTAGCGTCAAGTTGTTCTTGTAATGTCTGTGCTACTTTTTGGGCTGTGCCAACTGGTACAGTGGATTTATTTACAACAATTTTATAATCATTCATATGTTGACCAATGGTCTTGGCCACTTTAAGTACATGTTGTAAATCTGCTGATCCATCTTCGTCAGGTGGTGTACCAACAGATATAAATTGAAACAGCCCGTGCTCAATGCCTTCATTAGCATCAAGTGTAAATTCTATACGATTTGCATCTACATTCGTTTGGATAAGCTCTTGTAGACCCGGTTCATGAATTGGGACGATGCACTGTTTAAGTTTTTTGATTCTATCTGCATCGATATCTACGCAAAGTATATTATTTCCTACTTGCGCAAGACAGGCCGCTGTAACTAAACCAACATAACCAGAACCGTAAATTGTTACATCCATTATTTGTATGTGAGTTTGTGATTAGGGGATAATACTAGAACGATTAGTTTGCTGAAGTTGTAAGTTATTTAATATACGATTGAACTCTAGCAGATTGGTATTCTTAGTATTGTGATATAAACCTAATAGTATTTACAGACTTTAAACAATACTTCGTGTTTGCTTAAACAGTATCTTTTATCAAGATTAAAGCTATAAGTTGAAATATTGACACTGTGCAGATGACTCCCGCACAATATTTTTTTGAGGAGGGGTACCCAAGCGGTCAACGGGAGCAGACTGTAAATCTGCCGGCTCAGCCTTCGGAGGTTCGAATCCTTCCCCCTCCACCATTTAAACTAGGTGCTAGTAGATAGCTTGTACAATCGGTTCTCTACATCACTCACGCTTGGTGCTAGCAGGTAATTTTGTGCAATGGGTTCTCTACATCACTCACGCTTGGTGCTAGCAGGTAATTTTGTGCAATGGGTTCCCTCCACCATTTATGCTGTTTACACTAAGTGCAATCTGTAATTTGTGTGCGTAAAATCCTCGCAAGCAGAACTAGATGATACTTTTCTTAATATGCGGGTGTAGTTCAATGGTAGAACCTCAGCCTTCCAAGCTGATGATGTCGGTTCGATCCCGATCACCCGCTCCAAAAAACCATGTCAGAATGGGTCCCATTAAATTTATTATCAGCATTCTTCAATCCACGACTTCCAAATTTTCACCGAGGCATCGCATTACAATTAATCAATTGTCAAGGGGCTGCGTTATTTCTTCGCCAGTATGTGTGGGCGGCGACCGAGCTATAAGAGGAATTGGAAAGTGTGCTAGAAATACAGGATTGAAATCAATCACTATTGTTGCATGACTTGTATCTCCGGAAAGTATATGTGCTATGTAAAAATTAGAGTGAAAGAATTATTGATCAAATCAACCATGGGCATTCATCCGGTACTTGTTTACAGCACAATAGTAATTTTCCTTACAGCAGGCTGCGCGGGCCAGCACCCTGCGCAAGTCCCTCAAGCCGAGGGCAGCCCCAACGCGTTTTCGGAACATGCGCTCGACTCGAAATTGCGAACGATTCGATCCATAGAGCCGCACCTGGACGAGTTGGATGTTGAATTCCATGATTTTCCCCTCCCGAGCAAGCAAGGCCGCGATTACTTTAATGCACAGGAAACCGCAGCGATTGAACGTTTACTGTTCCGGTTTGTGGCGAACCAGACGGCACTTTGGGATCTAGTACATTTCTATGGCGGACTGGATGCAAAGTTTTCGAACAGTGAAAGTGAAACGAAGGCACATGTGCTTTCCATCATGGCTACGCTACTGTTGGCTAGCCATACGGCCTTTGTGGTTGCTCAGTTCGCCGACGACCCGATTGCCATCGAGCAAATGAACCAAGCTTATTACCGGTCCGATATTCCGTTTGGTACATATGATCGCATGCGTGTCAATGTAACTGCGCCTGACATACTTGAGGACGTGGCCAAGGCGAAAACACTGTATGCTGAGGAAATGGCTGACCCTCAGTCACCGCTTTCCGTCCTAGCGGATTCGGACACTGAGTATGCCGCCCTGATCAGGCAGATTCCCGCGTTGCAGCATGAAGCCGAGCAGCGATTGCAGCAGGTTGCACAGTATTTCCCGTCACACGCCAAGGTCGAGGCGCTGGCCCGGAAGGATTCGGTAAAGCAGCATAAGACGCTTTACGCGATTCGGTCTTTTCTGTTCAAGGAAGTCAGCCGCCTCAAAAGTCCTACCGCGCACCTTGTTACGTTCTCGAATGAACAGAAACGCCAGATTTTTGAACTGCTTGAGCCGGGGGATCTGATCCTTACGTACACGGCGGGTTACATGAGTGATGTCTTTATACCGGGAGCTTTCAAACATGGCATTACCTATGTTGGCTCGCCAAAGGTGCGGGAAACCCTAGGAATTGTTCCAAGCGCACTGCCGCAGGCTGTTCGTTATGAGCCGGAACGACTCTCTACCAACCTAAAAAAAGCGACGCTGCATGACGGGAAAAGTGCAGACATGATCGAAGCAGTAGCCGAAGGAGTGATTTTTAATAACCTGGAACACATTATGGACACGCATGTGAACCGCATGCTTGTGCTTCGACCGCGCTTGAGTGATGACGAGAGGGCTACTTTTGTGGTGGATATATTTTCCTATCTGGGTGACGGGTATGATTTTCGTTTCGACTTCAGCGATGCATCGCTGCAGGTTTGTACCGAAGTCATCTATCGCGCGATTGATGAAAGGGGCTCCATTGATTTCACGCTAACCGAGCGTGCGGGCCATGAAACATTAAGTGCCGATGACATCGCGAACTATTTTCTGAACGCGAATCCGTCGGCTTTCGAATTTGTTTTATTTGTCGAAGAAAATCCCCAGACAAAAAACCACGAAGCACTGATTTGGTTAGGCGATGAAGGTCGCGACAGGCTTGAATCGGTAATGTCAGAGACGAATTGATTTTGCGGCCGACGCACATTTCCATGAATTTTTGTCTTATTAAATTAATGAACAAAAAAACACTACGGGTGTAGTTAAATGGTAGGACCTCAGCCTTCCAAGCTGATGATGTTGGTTCGAGCCCGATCACCCGCTCCAACAAGTTTGCACCATAATGGTAACTTTAATGTTTTTTTGGTCTAGCACATGTGATGCTGAGCATGCGCGACGAGCATTAATTATGTATGAGCTAGCGCTGTAGAGGTATCAAATAGTGCTGCGTTATAAATACTCAAGGTTTACAATTGCGCAATAGTTTACTGCCCATATAGCTCAGTCGGTAGAGCACTTCCTTGGTAAGGAAGAGGTCACCGGTTCAAATCCGGTTATGGGCTCCATATTATTTAGACTGTTGGTAATGAATAATAATTAGGCAAATGAGGGAAGATAAATGTCCAAAGAGAAATTTGAGCGTACCAAGCCGCA
>JBFGJY010000027.1:0-34810 GCA_041576975.1 Gammaproteobacteria bacterium
CGCAGTAATGCGAATAATCCAAACACGTTTGCCAGTATGATCAGCAATCCATCCCCACACGTTTGGTGCAACAATTTTAGTAGCTAGTAAAATAGCTGAGAGCTCGCCGATTTGACGTGGCGCAAACCCAAGATGTTTTAAATACAAATTCCAATAAGGAATGATTGCACCTAAACTTGCAAAGTAGAAAAAATAAAATCCTCCAAGTCGCCAATGTCCTGCAGATTGCTTCTGCTTTACATACATTTTTTGACAGTGATGAGTGTTAAGCTCTACAGTATGAACAATTCATGCTGAAGAAGATGGAATACTAGAAGTTGTACACTCTACGTCTGCATTTTGCGCACGGTGACGAAGTACATGATCCATCACTACAATGGCAAGCATAGCTTCTGCAATGGGAACGCCTCGTATACCTACACATGGATCGTGTCTACCGGTGGTAACAATTTCTGTGGCAACTCCATTTACATCCACGGTTTTACCAGGAATACGAATACTGGAAGTTGGCTTGAACGCAACACTGACTAATAATTCTTGGCCTGAAGAAATGCCTCCCAGGGTTCCTCCCGCGTTATTTGAGAGAAAACCTTGAGGTGTAATTTCATCACGGTGTTCACTGCCTTTTTGCGACACGCATTTAAAACCTGCACCAATCTCAACACCTTTTACAGCATTAATACTCATCATTGCATGCGCAAGATCCGCATCAAGACGATCAAAAACTGGTTCACCTAACCCAGCTGGTACACCACTTGCCACAACATTCACACGTGCACCAACGGAATCACCTTGTTTTCGCAAATCATCCATAAACGCTTCAAGCTCAGCCACTTTATTAGCATCGGGACAAAAAAATGGGTTATTTTCAACTACTTCCCAATCTTTATGCTCAATATCGATTGGACCAAGTTGCGCCAAGTAACCGCGTATAAGCAGGCCAAACTGCACATGAAGATATTTTCTAGCAATTGCGCCTGCTGCCACACGCATGGCAGTTTCGCGTGCAGAGGAACGCCCGCCCCCACGGTAATCTCGTAATCCATATTTTTTTAAATAGGTATAGTCTGCGTGACCTGGGCGAAACTTATCTTTGATATTGCTATAGTCCTTAGAGCGAGCATCTTGGTTGTAAATAATGAGCCCTATGGGCGCTCCAGTAGTTTTGCCTTCAAACGTACCCGACAAAATCTCAACTTCGTCTGGTTCACGTCGCTGGGTGGTATGCCGAGATTTTCCTGGACGGCGTCGTTCTAAATCAATTTGCAAGTCTTGAGTATTGAGTTTTAAGCCGGGAGGACAACCATCGACAATACAACCTATCGCAGTGCCATGGCTCTCGCCAAACGATGTAATGGTAAAAAGTTTCCCAATAGAGTTCCCAGACATTCAACCATTGTAGCATTTTCAGTCAGACGACCATCAATTCTGCTTCCTGTACTTCAGTTTGCTATGAAATAATATCGCCATGAATCCATTATTAGAAAACTTTAGATTTAGCCAAGCTGGTCGTACTTCAGTTTTTATCTTATTTGCGGTTACCGCCTTTGCTATGGGTATCATGCTGTATTATTTTGTAACTGCAGAGCAAAGAGAAGCAAATCTAAGCAATTTAAAACGCGCTACTTCATTGCACGCTAGTCCTAGGGCATTTCCTGAATTCACACTAACGGATCACCGCGGCCAAGAATTCACTAACGAGAATTTAAAAGATACTTGGAATTTTATCTTTTTTGGCTTTACCAATTGTCCAGATGTATGCCCAGTTACTCTTAGCACGATTGATCAAGTAGTAAATAATCTTGTTGTCCACAGAGAAGTTAAAGCTCAAGTTGTTTTTATTTCGGTAGATCCAAATCGAGACACGCAACAACGGCTTGGTGATTATGTGCAACATTTTAATCAAGATATGATTGGACTTACGGGCAATGATGAAGAACTCAAAAACCTGACCAAAGAACTTGGTGTGGTTTATACAACTCCCACTGATAGTGAAAATGAAAATTATCTAATTGACCACAGCGCGCAAATCTTTTTAGTGGCACCAAATGGAAATCTAGAGGCACTATTTAGCACACCTCATGAAACCCAAATCATTGCCGATGATTTTAAAATTCTTAATGCTTATTACAATACTCAACAAGGAAACTAGTTATTGCTATGTGGAAACATTGCAAGGGTTTTTTATTTTATTTATTTCCTCATCATCTCGTATCCAGAATAACATTTTGGTTTACGCGCTTAAAAATGCCGTTGAAAAACTCTGCTATACGCGCATTTATTCGTATATTTGATGTTGACATGCGAGAAGCGATACATAGAAACCCAGAAGACTATGCGTCCTTTAATGATTTTTTCACGCGTAAACTAAAACCTGATGCACGCTCAATTGCACCTGAGTCAAATATAATTATTTGTCCAGCAGATGGCCGTATTAGTCAAATCGCAAACTATCAAAACAACCAGGCCATTCAAGCAAAGGGACAATATTTTTCCATGCTATTGATGTTGGGTGGAGCCACTGAATATGGTTCATTATGTGAGAGCGGAAATTTTGCAACTATTTATCTATCACCTAAAAACTATCACCGTGTGCACATGCCTTACGATGGAACTTTGGTGGAAATGATACACATACCCGGGCGTTTATTTAGTGTTGCCCCTTATTCTGCTGAAGTGATCACTGGTTTATATTGTCGCAATGAACGTGTTGTATCCATTTTTAAAACAAATGCAGGGTACATGGCTGTTGTCATGGTGGGTGCAGTTAATGTCTCTGCCATTGAAATGTCTTGGGAAGGCCTAGTGACACCACCTCGTGGAAAAACGATTCAAAGAAAAAAATATTCCAACATACAACTTAAAAAAGGCGAAGAACTCGGTGTCTTTAATTTGGGTTCTACCGCTATTATCGCATTTGAATCAAACGAAATAGAGTGGCATAAAAATTTAGAGGTTCAGCAAGAAGTCTTAATGGGGCAATCACTAGGCACGATTACTATCAACCATGAGGAAATACAAGCACATCTCTAATTTCAGCTATACCCAGGATAAGCATTAATAGACGATCAACACCGAGTGCGACACCTGCGCTATATGGTAATCCAGCACTAAGTGCTGCAATAAACTTCTTATCAATTACCACCTTTTCTTTACCAGATTTTTGGCGCATTTGGTTATCTGCTTCAAAACGTGCCAATTGTTCTTGGGCATTAGTAAGCTCTTGAAATCCATTAGCAAGTTCAATATTGCCAAGATATAATTCAAAACGTTCTGCCATACCTGCGCTGTTTAATTTTGCTAATGCAGCTTGTTGAGCTGGGTAATCGTAAATAAAAGTTAAACGATCTTTGGGTAATTGCTGCGCAATTACTTGGTCAAGTAATAGTTCTTGATACTCCTGGTTAGATAACTTTGTACTAGGTGAAATTCCTGCACGATCGCATGCGTGAGAGTAATCCAGCTGCTTTGCTTGCCATGGATCAAATCCACAATAATCAATAAATATATCCTGATAAGTAAAAATTTTAGTTTGAGATAGATTAATTTTGTTCTGCAACAAACTCGCAATAAGTTCATCCACTTCATGTATTAAGTCTTGATAGCTCCAACCTACTCGGTACCATTCAAGCATAGTAAATTCTGGATGGTGATATTTACCCACCTCTGCGGCCCTAAATACTTTACATAGTTGATATATATCACGCTTAAAATCTGCAAGTAGTCTTTTCATTGCATACTCGGGCGAAGTATGCAGAAATGCCACATGCTTTACCTTGTTGACACTTATGCTATCGATATGAGGATCAGTGACAGTAAAAAAATTTATGATTGGTGTCTCAACTTCGAGCACATTGCGAGCTGCAAAAAATTTACGTATTTGTGCGTTTAAAAAAGCACGAGCCTCTAATCCTTGTTGTGAAACAAGTGGTTTCCAATCGCTATGTTTAGGGAGTTTGTTCAAGTAAAAACGTTTTAGAACATTGAATCAATTCTAAAACTAAAATTAACTATAGAAATTAACTAGGTAGTTACTCTTTGACGCGTGATACATATTCTGCCGTACGGGTGTCGATACGTAATACTTCTCCTTGTTCAATGAAAAGTGGCACTTTTACAATTGCACCAGTTTCCAAGGTAGCAGGCTTGGTGCCTCCGGTAGCAGTATCACCCCTTACACCAGGATCCGTTTGTGTAATTTGCAATTCAACAAAATTGGGTGCTGTAACACCCAAAGGCTCACCATCAAGCAAAGTCACACAACAAGTTTCCTGACCCTTAAGCCACTGTGCGGCATCTCCCACAGTCGCCTTGCTAGCTGCATATTGTTCATAGGAGTTTGGCTCCATGAAGTGCCATTGATCTCCGTCGTTGTATAAGTACTGCATATCTATATCAAGAACATCAGCGCCCTCAACTGATTCACCGGATTTAAAGGTCCGATCTACAACACGCCCAGTCTTTAAGTTACGTAGCTTAACGCGATTAAAGGCTTGACCTTTACCAGGTTTAACAAATTCATTTTCAATTATGGCATATGGATCTCCATCTAAATTAAGCTTTAAGCCGGCACGAAATTCATTAGTATTATAGCTAGCCATAACTAATCGTAGTGAAAGTATTTGATCAATGAATATTTATAGTCTAACACGAGAATATCCAAGCCCAGAAAAAATTTGGCAGCAACAGTATAAAGATTCAATAACAAGTATTGATACTCTTTGTAATGCACTTGACATTCAACATAATCAACTTCCGCTTAGTATTTCTGCATACCAGCAGTTCCCTTTACGTGTGCCGTGGAGTTATGTTCAGCGGATGCAAAAATCTAATCCGCAAGATCCTCTGCTTTTACAAATCCTACCGCATAAACATGAAGAAAATGTTGTTTCTGGTTTCAGCAAAGACCCAGTTGGGGACTTGCAAAGTATTACAAGTCCAGGACTATTACAAAAATACAATGGGCGTGCATTGTTGCTCGCAACAAGCTGCTGTGCAATTCATTGTCGTTATTGTTTTCGCAGACATTTCCCCTACTCGTTACATAATCCACGAAATGATGCTTGGCAACAAGCAATAAATGAAATTACTAAAGACATGAGCATAAAAGAAGTTATATTAAGCGGCGGTGACCCATTAGTATTGCATGAAAATGAACTTAGTAAGTTGTTTTCAAAGTTTGAATCTATATCACATATTGAGCGATTACGAATACATACACGTTTGCCAGTTGTAATTCCAGCACGAATTAACAAGGAATTTATAAGATTATTAAATAAAACTAAATTAAAAATTGTGATAGTGCTACATATTAATCATGCACAAGAATTGGATATTCAACTAAAAAATAAACTTAGAGATTTATCATCTACACGGTGCACTTTACTAAATCAAAGTGTTCTACTACGAAATATCAATGATAAATCAGATACATTGATACAGCTAAGCGAAGCATTATTTCAAGCGAGTGTTTTACCTTATTACTTACATTTATTGGACAAAGTACAAGGCGCTGCACATTTTGAAGTTTGTGAAACTCAAGCACGTAAGATAATGCGTGAAGTTGCAAGTAAGTTGCCCGGCTACCTTGTCCCAAAGCTTGTAAAAGAAGAAGCTGGGTATACATCTAAAACGTTAATTGCAATTTAATAACTATTATTTTCTAGATACTACTTGACACTAGAAATTGCCAACACGATCACAGTTTGTTGACCCAACACAATGCTCTCTAATTTATTCCAGACAAAATCACATGAATCGACGACAAATCGCGCCATAATCTCCGCAGTACAGGCTTGCAAATCTATACACTAGGACAATTATAGATTTCAGAATCGATACGTATTTAAATCGCTGTTTTTATAAGGGATTATGCTTTTAGACACACAAATTACTATGCCCAGCCAAGATCCCATGGCTACGCAAGAATTCTCATTAGCAACGCGCAATGTCCGCAAATGGTTAAAAGCATTACCCTACATTGATCAAAATATTGCTGCCCAACAATTTTACGATGGGCTTAGACGCTCTAATCGACAGGCATACCAAACTAAACAACGTCTTACAGCAATAGAAATTATGCGACCAGTTGCGCGTGATTTTCTTAAGCAGCAGCGTAAGTACCTTGTCGCTCAACCATTCCCGCTCTCTAAAAAAGCAACTGAGGTATTGAAGCTTCAACAAAACATTCTGAGTGAATTAGCAGTCGCTTATAAAATAGTAATACAGGAAACTGTAAATCGTGATTTTCAGCTTAGCCCAAAAAAACTTATTGTCTGTATACACCATGCAATGCGCTATATGCTTGAGCAATATATAACGCTGGCACAAGTCTATTCAGAACCACCTCAAGGATATTGGCAAGATTATTGTCAACTTTACAAAATGGCTGAACATATCGATTTGAGTCATTTTACTGTTAAAAACGAAATACATATTGAATGTCCCAAGTCATCAACTAATTGCCTGTTTAAACAAGCATGTTTATTATCCCTTGCGAACTTGCATACTTTTGGTCATGGCGAAGCAGAAAAAATTGCTGCTTATCTTGAATCAATGAGCCATTTGACAAACTTATCAGATAAAAAATATTTACAGGCTAATAATAATGTATATTTTATCAATCTTGCATTAAACAAACCACCAAGATTTGTTGGTGTTGATGACATACCAATTTCTACTGAAAATCGATTTCTAGACCCTGCAAATCTCATTATTGAATTACGTAATACTGCGACTAGTAAAAACGAAAAACAAAGTGAAGCTATTTTTTCTAGTTCTACTTTAAGTAAATCACTTGCTAAACGATTATTAAACAAGCTAACAAATAAATCTAAAAGAGCTGATAAAAGAGCTAGCTTGTCAAAAGAAAAACTGAATGTGGTGCTAGGTTTACGTGATGCGATCAACACTCTTCTACATCCAGAGATAAATGAAATTAATACCAACAATAAAACTAAACTAGCAGGAACCAATCTGGATTTGTTACCGATTGAACAGAATCAAACATCCTTATCAGAGAGCGCTAACACAATCCTCAATCAAGAGACACATGTAGATTTCAGTACAAATGCATGGGAATTTGTTGGCCGTGGAAATATTGTTACAGAATCATATTTAACCACTACGCCAAAAGCAGCTGCAAAGAATGATGGTAGGGTAAAATACAAACCTGCCATTCAATCATGGGAAATTAGCAATGCAAGTAACGGTGGGTACTGTTTAAAATCCAACAACACCTCAGATTACCAATCTCAGGTTGGCGATCTTATTTTACTGCGGCGAGAAAATCATTCCAATGAGCAGTGGCGCGTGGGTATTGTGAAGTGGATGCAATCATTATCTGATCGGGGTGTAAAAATTGGAGTAGAGACATTCAATGGTAATGTACAGCCTGTTGCTGTCATTGATGCGCAATTTTCGTCAAATAAGTTCAAAGGTCTTGAACATATCCTACAACTCACCGAAGAAGCTGCAAACGGCAATACAATAACTTTTATTGCCCCACCCAATTCTATAAATTCGGGAGAGACTATAGATATTCAAATGGATGGCAATAATAAGACAATCGTATTTCAACATGTTATTGAACGCACAATATCGTTTGTGAGATTTTCCTTCTCGATACAGCCTTCGAGATCTACTTCAAGCAATTGAGCCTCAATTTCTTAGACCCTGTGGAATATCTGAAATATCAAGGAAATAACTCTACAAACATATGCCGGATACCGTTCATGGGGATAAATATGAGCATTGTCGACTACCTATTGCATAAGGCACCTCCATTGCCAAAATAGCGTTTGACGTCAAAAAATCTCATAAAGTACGGAATATACAATAAATTATGAATCAACCGCTGCAGCTCATATTTGTAAGCAGCAGCCCCAATGATGTTGAAGAAATGGTGACTGCCATCAAGACATCAGGTGTGGCTGTACGCTCGCGTATAGCACAAGGCACGGAAGATCTCACTAAGCTTTTAAAAGAGGCACCACCGCATATTGTTTTGCATACCGTAGAGACTAAAGAGGTATCACTTGAACAAACCGTAGCCACTATCAATGGTCGAGCACCTGAAATTCCAATTATTGCCGTTACAAATTCACAAAACCTAGATCCTGTTTCCTACATGATGCAAGGAGCGGCTAACTTAGTAAATAAAAATAATGCAGAACATTTAAAGTTGGTAGTAAACAGTACCGCAAAAACACAACTTCATATTCAGCAACTTAAAAATGCTGCTTCGATCTGTGAAGAACTGGAAACACGTTGTCAAAAACTAATGGAAAGTTCTCGTGATGCAATTTGTTACATACATGAAGGTATGCATACATATGCGAATCAAAAATATTTAGAGCTATTCGGTTTTTCTAACTCAGATGAACTGTATGGTTTATCTATAATGGATTTAGTCACATCAGATGATCAAGCAAAGGTGAAAGATGTTTTAAAGAAAATTAAAAAATCAAAAGAAAGTGGTGAGCTGCATATAAATTTTAAAAAAGATGACGATGAAACTTTTACTGCGAAATTCAATTATAGTGCTGTTACTGTTTCAGGTGAAGAATGCACCCAAATTATAATTCAAAATTCTGAAGGCGGAGATACTAAAGAACTTGAAGAACAGCTCAGTTATTTAAGTGAACGTGATATTCATACTGGTTTCTACCATCGACGTTCTATTTTAGATCAACTCGAATTAGCGGTAACTGAAGCTAAGAAAGATAAAATTACACAAGCATTTATCCAAATTGATATCGCAAACTTCACTGAAATCAAAGACAAATTTGGATTGGCTGCAATTGACAAAGTAAGTTCAAATGTCGCTACCGCTCTACGTAAATGCTGCACTAACAACGAGACTCTTTCGAAACTTACTGAAGAGTCATTTGGTATCTTAACGACAAATTGCGACGCTGATTCATTAAAATCATTTGGAGCGAATGTTATCAAAAGTCTTGGTGATCTGATGACCACATCTGGTAGTGACTATGTATCTATAAAGCCTGCAGTTGGCGCAATCATTATTGATCAATTTTCAACAGATGTAAGCGATGTCCTCAATAAAGCCAAATCCTGTTGTGATGATGCATGGGAGAAGGAATCAAATGAATTGATATTGTACACTCCTGATGATGCGCAAATGGGTGAGCGGGAGAAAGATGAGCGTTGGACATTACAACTACGTGAGGCCATAAAACAAAACCGACTTGCTTTATTATATCAACCAATCATTAGTCTCCATGGTGAGCCAGGCGAACGGTATCAAATATATACCGCACTTCGAAACGAAGATAACGAATTAGTCCCTGCGAGTGAATTTGTCATGCGTATAGAACGTACGGGCTACGGAAAAATGCTGGATCGCTGGATTATTTTAAATGCACTTAAAAAATTAGCAGAACGTCGCGAAAAAGGTATGGATATGCGTCTATTTATCAAGTTAAGTGCAAACTCGATACTTGATAAAGATATTATTGGCTGGTTACGCGAGCAGTTTAGTAATAATAATATATCGCCTGGTTTCGTTTGTTTTGAGATAAAAGAGCATGTCTTAATATCACATTTCAAGGAAGCAAAAAATCTAGTAGCAGGAATTAAAGATATTAAATGCGAGTTTGCTATTGATGCGTTTGGATCTGGAGATGATCCAACTAAAATATTAAAAGCGATTCCTGCTGATTATGTAAAGATTTGTAAAAGCCTTATGTCTGGTATAGGCGAAAATCAAGATAACCAAGATGCAATACGCGAAATTGCTGAAAGTGTAAAACCATTAGGCACCAAAGTAATTTCTCAATTTGTAGAAGATGCCGATTCCTTATCGACATTATGGAGTTTGGGTATTAATTTCACACAAGGTAACTTTTTGCAGCCTCCCAGCGAAGAACCTAATTACGACTTCTCTTCTATGTAATCTTTGCAAACTTCGTAGTAATCCAATTTACAATTGTTCCATTTATAATTGTTTCAGGGCATCAATGCGCACGCTTAGAGGTGGATGCGTCATAAATAATTTTTGCAAGCCACTTTTTACCCCACCAGATATTCCAAATGCTGCAAGCTGCCCGGGAAGATCCTTCGTTTCCTGTTGACTCTGTAATCGTTGTAGAGCAGAAATCATTTTTTCACGTCCTGCAAGCTGTGCACCACCTTTATCTGCTCGAAACTCTCGACGCCGTGAAAACCAACTTGTAATGATTGACGCTAGAATACCCAAAACCACTTGAGCAATGATGCTCACGATGAAATAACCAGGCCCATAACCACTCCGTGACTTAAACACGGCCTTATCTACGATAAGTCCAATCACCCGCGATATAAAAATTACAAACGTATTTAATACACCTTGTAATAATCCCATTGTGACCATATCGCCATTAGCTACATGGCTTACTTCGTGGCCCAGCACCGCTTCAATTTCATCTTGGTTCATTGCATGAAGCAAGCCTGTACTGACAGCAACTAGAGCATTATTTCGTTTCATACCTGTAGCAAATGCATTCGGTTGTTGAGAATCAAATAGCCCCACTTCTGGCATACCAATTCCCGCCTGCTCTGCCTGGCGTTTTACCGTTTCCACTAACCATCGTTCGGATGAATTATTCGGTTGCTCAATCACTTTAACGCCCATACTTCGCTTTGCCATCCATTTTGATATGGCCAAAGAAATGAACGAGCCCCCAAAACCAAAAATTAGCGACATAATCAATAGGCCATTTAATTGACCCGGTAGGCCGTTTTGTGCCAACCAATCATCCAATCCGAGTATTTGAGCAGCTATACTCAGAACTAGAATGATAGAAAAATTTGTAATTAAAAATAGAAAGACACGCATACCCATCTGCGACACCTCAATAAGTCAACAATAATTATTTCAAGATATATAGGTGAATAATTTATTTTCAAGGTTCTCACTCATCTTCGTCAAAATAATGCACTTCTATTGTATCAATATTGCGATAACCTCTGGATAGTTTTAAACCTCGGTGTCCTCGTTCTCCAACGTAGGCATCGACTTCATCTGCATGCATTTTCTTAGTACGCTTGCCCGCATTTAGCGTCATGGATTCTCCATCCTGGATAAGTGTAATTGCTCGCATCGATTCTTCGCCATTGGCGAGTTTTTTACTCGGAATATTGATGATTTTATTACCTTTGCCCTTAGTCAATACAGGCAAATCTTTTAGAGGAATGACTAACATGTGCCCCTCAGAGCCAATCGCTACAATCCAATCTTCTTCAACATCGCGAACTTTTACCGGGGCTAACGCTTGAGCTCCTTTCGGAACAGATAGCAATGCCTTACCCGCACGATTACGGGTATTCATATTCTCTAACTTACAGACAAACCCATAGCCGGCACTGCTAGCAATTAAAAAATAATCATTTCGTTCCCCCATCATCACGCCAACAAACTGAGCGCCGCCAGCAGGCTTTAACCGACCACTTAAAGGCTCCCCTTGTCCACGCGCCGAAGGTAAACTGTGTGCGGGCAAGGCATAGCAACGTCCATGAGAGTCTAAAAATAATGCTAATTGATTTGATTTACCTGTAGCGTGCGCTTGATATGCATCTCCAGATTTATAGCTTAGAGACCGAGCATCTACATCTGTGCCCTTTGCTGCACGTGCCCAGCCTTTTTGTGATAGCACTACGGTAATCAGTTCAGAAGGAACTAATTTAGACTCATCGATTGCGCTAGCTGCCTCACGTCGAATCAATTTAGAACGACGTGCATCACCAAACTCATCCGCATCTTGCATTAATTCTTTTTTAACGAGTGTTTTTAATCGCTGGCTAGATTTCAAGGTCAGCTCAAGACTTTTACGTTCTTTCCTCAGCTCTTTTTGTTCAGTTTTTATTTTAATTTCTTCTAACTTAGATAGATGACGAAGCTTTAGATTTAAAATAGCCTCTGCTTGCTCTTCACTAAGTTTAAATTTTTTAATTAATTTTTCTTTTGGGTCATCCTCTTTACGAATTATTTTAATTACTTCATCAATATTGAGATACGCAATTAATAGGCCATCTAGCTCATGCAAACGTTTTGCAACTTTATCTAATCGCCATTGCAATCTGCATTTTACGGTTTCTGTTCTAAAAACCAGCCATTCTTTTAATAAATCACGCAAGTTTTTAACTTGAGGACGACCATCAATGCCAATGATATTTAAATTGACACGATAATTTCGTTCTAAATCAGTAGTAGCAAATAAATGTGACATTAGTGCATCCACATCAATACGACTACTTCGTGGTGTGATTACAATTCTAATTGGGTTTTCATGATCCGACTCATCACGCAAATCGTGCACTATCGGCAATTTCTTTGCCTGCATCTGTTGGGCTATTTGTTCTAAGATCTTTGCGCCAGAAACTTGATGAGGCAATGCGGTGATCACTAAATCACCTTCTTCATTGCTGTATTTCGCACGCATGCGGACGGAGCCTGTACCTGTTTTATATGTTTCTAGGATTTCTTCTGGTGAAGAAATTATTTCTGCTTCTGTAGGATAATCAGGCCCCTTAATATGCTTACATAGTTCGTGGACAGTGGCTTTTGGATGATCTAGTAGATGCACACACGCACTCACAACTTCTTTTATATTATGTGGAGGGATATCCGTAGACATGCCCACAGCAATCCCCATACCACCGTTTAGCAATACATTAGGTAAGCGCGCGGGTAGCACAGTAGGCTCAGATAATGTGCCATCAAAGTTTGGTACCCACTCTGTCGTACCTTGATCAAGCTCCTGTAGTAATGTTTTAGCATACTTTGTAAGTCGAGACTCGGTATAGCGCATGGCTGCAAAGGATTTGGGGTCATCGGTTGAACCCCAGTTGCCCTGTCCATCGATAAGCGGATAACGATAAGAAAAATCTTGCGCCATCAGCACCATGGCTTCGTAACATGCGCTGTCACCATGTGGATGGTACTTACCAAGCACATCACCTACGGTACGTGCAGATTTTTTTGGCTTTGAAACCGCAGATAAACCAAGTTCAGACATGGAATAAACGATTCTGCGTTGCACAGGTTTCAAACCATCCCCAATATTTGGCAACGCACGGTCTAAAATGACATACATGGAATATTCCAAGTAAGCCTTTTCAGCAAAGTCTTGTATGGGCAATTTTTCTGACCTTTCAAAGTCCATTTCTAAATTTTCATTCATAAACTACGCCTTTTTGTTTCCTTCAAAATCCATTTCTAAGTTTTCAACCATAGATTAAATTTGCACCAGGTTAACTTTCTTTTTAACCATGTTATTGCATATTTTTAATCATATTTGTACAAGATTGCCCTTCAGCTCTAACCAGCTTCGACGATCTGCTGCACGCTTTTTTGCTAACAACATATCCACCAATTGAAAAGTTTTCTTTTCATTAGTGAGATCTAACTGCACTAGACGCCTTGTATCTACTGCCATCGTTGACTCACGTAATTGCATGGGGTTCATTTCACCTAAGCCTTTAAAGCGTGTAACGGTGATCTTACCTGTTTTCTTTTCAGCCTTAATTTGATCTAACACACCTTGTCGCTCTTCATCATCCAATACGTAAAATACTTCTTTACCCACATCGATGCGAAACAAAGGTGGCATCGCCATGTAGACATGACCAGCTTTCACTAAGGTACGAAAATGTTGTAAAAATAATGCGCACAACAACGTTGCAATGTGTAAACCGTCTGAATCAGCATCAGCAAGTACACAAATTTTTCCATAACGTAACTCCGAAAGATCAGGACTACCAGGTTCAACGCCAATTGCAATAGAGATATCGTGTACCTCTTGTGAACCCAGCACTTGATCAGACGCAACTTCCCAGGTGTTTAAGATTTTCCCTCGCAACGGCATCACGGCTTGGAAGACGCGGTCCCTTGCTTGTTTGGCCGAACCTCCCGCAGAATCTCCTTCGACTAAAAATAGTTCTGTGCGGGACAAATCTTCAGAAGTACAATCTGCCAGTTTTCCAGGCAACGCCGGGCCTGTAGCTATTTTCTTGCGAACTATTTTTTTACTGCGTTTTAACCGTGATTCAGCATTACTAATCGCTAGCTGAGCAATTTGTTCACCTGCTTCGGAATTTTGATTTAACCATAAGCCAAATGAATCTTTGGCTACCCCCGCTACAAATACAGCGGTTTCACGTGAACTTAACCGCTCCTTAGTTTGACCAGCAAATTGCGGATCCTTAGCTTTTACTGAAAGTACATAGCAAAGTTTTTCCCACACATCATCCGGCGTTAATTTAATTCCTCTAGGCAGTAGTTTTCTAAATTCGCAAAACTCTCGCAATGCCTCAGTTAAGCCCGTGCGCAAGCCTGAAACATGGGTGCCACCTTGTGTAGTTGGAACAAGATTAACATAGCTTTCTGTTAGCCCATCTCCCTCAGCTATCATCCAAGTTAATGCCCATTCAACAGCTTCCTGATCACCCTCAAAATGCTCACAAAATGTTTCCTGTGGAAGATGTTCAAACCCTGCAACAGACTCAAGCAAATAATCTTTAAGTCCATCTGTATAACACCACTCAAATTTTTTCTTGTTGAGCTGATCATCAAATCGAATCGTTAACCCAGGACAAAGAATTGCCTTGGCACGCATGACATGCAGTAATTTTGAAACAGAGAATTTGTCACTTTCAAAGTATTTTGCATCTGGCCAAAAGCGTATCGTTGTTCCAGTATTTCTTTTACCAACCGTACCGATAACTTCAAGGTCTGAGACTTTCTTACCACCTTTAAACGCCATGTTGTATTCTTTACCTTTTCTGCGTACCCAAATCTCTAAGTGTTTAGACAACGCATTTACCACGGACACCCCAACGCCATGTAAACCTCCAGAAAATTTATAATTTTTATTGGAAAACTTTCCTCCGGCGTGCAAAGTGCTGAGAACCACCTCAACACCCGGACGTTTTAACTTGGGATGGTTATCTACTGGCATGCCTCGACCATCATCTGCAACCTCTAGAGATCCATCTTTGAGTAATTTGATGTCAATCATCTTGGCATATCCTGAAATTGCCTCATCAACACTATTGTCGATCACTTCATGTGCAAGATGATTTGGCCGCGAAATATCGGTATACATGCCAGGACGCTTGCGAACTGGATCCAAACCACTTAGTACTTCGATATCAGCTGCGTCGTATTTTCCTGTCATAACACATTCAACTCATTGCTATTTAACTTGCTTCCAATATATGAATGATACGCACTTACAAAACAATTACGTAAAGAATTGTAGGGATGAGATGACAACAGTATGCTAAGCCAATGACCCATTCTCAATTTACTAAGGCTCAACTCGCTACCGATCCAAATGCAAATATTGCTGTATTTGCATCAGCGGGTACAGGAAAAACTCGATTATTAGTACATCGTATATTAAAACTATTACTCAACGATGTAGACCCCTCACATATAGTAGCCATCACCTTCACACGCAAATCAGCTGCTGAAATGCGCGAGCGTTTAATGAAGATATTAGAAGACTGGGCTGGTTTTGGCGATCAACATCTACAAAATGCACTTCAGGAACTTGCGCATCCTCATAACTTAGATAGCATAACAAAAGCCAGGAAACTATATGAACAATTATTATTTGCTGAATACAATATCCATATTACTACGTTTCATGCCTTCTGCCAGGATATACTGAAACGATTCGCATTGCATGCCGACGTTCCGGCAGGCTTTCAATTGGTAGAAAATACTGATGATTTAAAACAAGAAGCTCGTGAATACCTGTATAAAATTGCGCAGCGAGGAGCAGAACCAAGACTTACCAATGCGCTTTACGAGCTATTAAAGCACTGTACTACAGTAAATAATGTCAATGCAATATTAGAAACTTTCATTGATTCGCGTAGCGATTGGTGGTGTTTTACTGAAAATCAAACGGACCCGGTTGAATACGCACATGATTGTCTACGTCAATATCTATTTCTAAACCAGGAGGAAATAAATTCAGAGGATGCAAATCTGATACCAGCTTTACGGCAATATCAATCCTATCTGGCATCACACACCACTCCAAAGTTCCTGAAATATTGCGACTTGCTTACGACGTCGCTTGAAAAAAACTTATCCATAAATAATCTAATACAAAACATTATTCCAGTTTTTTTAACCAAGAGAAATGAACCACAGCAACTAAAAACCAGCAATGCACTTGAAAAGAGCCTTGGTCAAAAGAAGATGATGAACTTAATACAATTACATAATGATATCTGCCATTTGATCATTCAGCATTTAGATGTAATAAAAAAAGAAAATCTTCTCTCATTTAATCAAGCCTGGTTCTATGCTGGAAATCGTCTGTTAAGTGAATATCAGCATTTAAAGTTTGCTCGCCATTCTTTAGATTTTGATGACTTAGAGTGGTACACCTATTTATTACTCAATCAACATGACCATGCTACCTGGATTCAATATAAGCTCGATCAACGCATAGAACATATTTTGATCGACGAATTTCAGGATACAAATCCCACACAATGGAATCTACTTTTTCCATTATTAGAAGAGTTAGCCGCGAATCAACAACAAAGCAGTAAGAGTTTATTTTTTGTTGGTGATACCAAACAATCAATTTATGGATTTCGTCGTGCAAATCCTCAATTACAATTCACTGCGTCCGAATGGGCAAAACAAAACCTTGATGCAAAACTCTTAGAAACGGATCGGTCATTTCGATCTTCTCCCGCAATCATTAATTTCGTAAACAGAGTTTTCAGTACTAACAAAAAAGAACTTCTGCTCGATAATTTCAGGCCACATGATGCCGCACAAACTAGGCTATGGGGATATATCCAAATTGATCCACTCATTATTCCTCAGGATAAAAATGAAGGTTACTCAGAATTTCGCAATCCCTTGCTACAAGCAAAAACGAATACTGAATTGAATTGCCATTACCGTGAAGGTCAAGCTGTTGCAAAATATATAAAT
Organism: Gammaproteobacteria bacterium; assembly: GCA_041576975.1. Lineage (GTDB taxonomy): Bacteria > Pseudomonadota > Gammaproteobacteria > UBA4575 > UBA4575 > JBFGJY01. The sequence goes on from JBFGJY010000027.1 coordinate 16,967, forward strand.
AAGTTGATTGCAGATTCCACACCTATTATCGACCTAGATCAAGCACGCGCTGTGCGATATAGCGATATTATAGTTCTTGCGCGTAGCCGAACACATTTATCTCAACTTGAACACGCATTACGAGAACAACATATCCCCTACTGCAGCATTAACGATGATAAATTTCTAGATCAGCTTGAAGTACAGGACATACTTGCATTACTAACTTATCTAATACAATCACATAATGATTTAGCGTTAGCACAAATTCTTCGCTCACCTTGCTTTGGTATATGCGATGAAGAATTGATGAAGATTGCAAGCCACGATGCAGAAACCTGGCATGAAAAGCTAAAAGCTCATATAACTGGCTCTCCTACTACAATACTCACACAAGCTTATGAACAATTACAAAAGTGGCGTGAACTGGTAAACCGAATCCCAGTTCACGACTTATTAGACAGAATATATTTCGATATAAATATTCTTGCACGTTATGCAAATAGCTGCACACCAACAAAAAAATCACATGTAATAGCAAACCTTACGCACTTGCTTCAGCTTGCTCTTGACTTAGACGCAGGACGATATTCAAGCATCCAATCTTTTTTAAACTCAATACAAAAACCTGGGGCAACCAATACCATAGCAAGCTTCACAAAATTGAATCAACATGATGCAGAAGCAGTTCAAATAATGACGATTCATGCGGCCAAGGGACTGGAGGCGCCTGTAGTTTTTCTGATTGATACTGGATCAATGCAGCCTAAACAACGTGCATATCAAACTGTCATTAATTGGCCATTTAAGGCACAACGACCAGAACAATTTTTTATAGTTGGCCGTAAAGAAAATATAGACCGAAACACACAAGCCCTACTTGATCATAAAATAGCGGCAGACTGGAAAGAAGAACTGAATTTACTTTATGTTGCATTGACGCGTGCTAAACAATATTTATTTATAAGTGGTGTACAAGCTAAACAAAATCAAGATAATAATTGGTTTTCCATTATTAAACGAGTAATTGAGGACACACCACAAGATCCTAATTGTGGTGCTTGGGTATTTAAACACGGCACACCCCCATACCTAAAAACAGAACCTTCAAATGAGTTATCTGAATGTGTTGATAACACTATTGAGCTAAGCAAGCCATTCACAAACATTGAAAAACAACATCAGGATGTAGTTGAACCACCTGCAAATATTGCAAAGCTTGCTAGTTATGGAACACTAATACATAAACTATTTGAATTGATAGACCATGATAAATTTCAAGATCCAAACACATTACGCATTCAAATTGAATCAGTGTTAACAAGAGAAATAGACTCAGAAGAATTTTCCACAGCAATAAAGGAAGTACGGAGTTGTCTAGAGACACCTGAGTTAGAGGAAATATTTGTGGCCAGGCCCGATAAAGAGATTCTAACTGAAGTGCCAGTTTGTTTTATTGAAAATGGAGATGTTCTTTACCGTATCATAGATCGATTAATCATTACTGACGATTCGGTATGGATTATTGATTTCAAAACCGCATCCGAGGTCAAAATTGAAACGATTTCTGAACACGCAATGCAACATCAAAAACAAATTTCTTGCTATTTTTCAGCAGTAGAAAAACTGTACCCAAGCAAAGAAATACGAGCCTCAATTCTATTCACATCAATACCCGCAATCTATGATTATGATGCAAATAAACTATTCAATGACCAGAATTTTTCTCAAAATAGTAGATAGTGCGATTAGACAAGACGTAGAGCATTCAAGAAGCGAAGTTTGCACGCTATTATAGTAAATGAGCATCGAAAAAAAGCTCCACAGCCTGATATCAGCGTGCTAAATGCATTTTGAGAGAGATTCTAATTAGTTTTGGACATTGAATCTAAAGCTGCGGCCAAGTCTTTTGCAGGCCGATAGCCTGGCACTAATGTCCCATCTTCCATAAGTAGCGCTGGTGTACCCGTCACACCCATTTGTTGGCCCAATAACCATTGTGACTCGACTGGGTTATTGCAGTTTGCTTCCGGCACACTTTCACCAGCCTTGGCTTTCGTGATAGAAGTTTGCTGATCTTTAGAACACCAAACATTCACGGCTTTTTGGTATGAGGGAGTATTCACTCCACTTCGCGGGAACATCATATAACGTACTTTAATCCCATAACTATTCAGTTGGTCCATCTCTGCATGCAGTTTTCGGCAGTAACTGCAATCAATATCTGTAAATACAGTTAGCGTATGACGCGGTTTTTTTGGGGAAAATACTATCATCTCCGATTCATCCATCTCATTTAGTAACTCTCTGCGTATCCTTGTGCGGGCCGCCTCGGTAAGATTTTCATTGGTTTCTAAATCTACCAAAGCCCCTTGCAATACATAACGACCATCGGCAGATAAATAAAATACTTCCGCGCCATACATAACCTCATAAAGACCCTCCACACCTGTAGGCTTAATCGATTTAGGTTGATCTTGTGGAGCAAGCTTAGTTAGTCGCTGCTTAATTTTTGCAATGTCTTCGGCTTCACCTGCCCATGCAGAATTAAGACAAAAAGCAGCCACAAAGACATACACAATCAGTTTATGCATAATTATTCCCTGTCAATTTTTCTTAAGAATTAAGGCCTTAAATTATAAGACCGTATCCAGCGAGATTAAATTCACCCACGAGGGTGATGTTTTCGATGCAGCTCCTGCAATCTTGCTTGAGCAACATGGGTATAAATTTGGGTTGTGGAAAGATCACTATGACCCAGTAACATTTGTACAACACGTAAATCTGCACCATGATTCAACAAATGTGTTGCAAAAGCATGACGAAGGGTATGGGGCGAGAGATGTTTTGCAATTCCAACTCGTTTTGCGTGTTTTTTGATCAAGTGCCAAAATGCCTGACGAGTCATCGCAGCACCACGATTCGTGATAAATAAGGAATCACATTGTTGGTTTGACTTTAGCAGTTCGGCCCGAGCCTCATTCACAAATCGAGATATCCACTCACTGGCTTGCTCACCAAAGGGAATGAGCCGCTCCTTGTTGCCCTTACCCATTACTCGTATTACACCGTGGTTGAGGTTGACTTGATTCAGGGTTAACCCCACCAATTCACTGACGCGCAGCCCACAGGCATACAATACTTCTAACATCGCACGATCCCGAACTCCATGTGCTTTTTCTACATTGGGCGCAGTTAGCAAGCATTCAATTTCTTCTTCCGTTAAGGTTTCAGGCAAGGGCCGACCTAATTTTGGAAATTCAATCTGAGCAGAAGGGTCTTTTTGTACCGCACCCTGTCTTACCAAATAACGATAGAAGCGTCGAATGCTGGATAACAATCTTGCTGACGTACGTGGCATGCTACCTTGTTGGACACGATAAGATAAATAATCTAGCAAATGATCACGACGGGCATCCTTAATGCTTATTGCCAAGCGCGACAACCAACGCGATAAACCTAACAAATCATTTCGATAAGCAGATAGAGTATTTTCACTTAAACCGTGTTCAACCCATAAGGTATCCAAAAATGCTTCAATTATGGGTTGGTCTTGCGGCAATGAAAAAGTAGATTCACTCATGAGCTTGATTTCATCAACTCAAAAATTAAGTATATAAGTGAATCATGAGAAAGCGCAGAACAGCATTGCAAGAAATTATAAAAATCACAAAAAATATGTGAAGCCATTTCAAACTCTCATGCTATTTAACTTTTTATATATATGTTCCTAATTATAATTGTTATTTGAACTATCTTTATTTATCTATCAATTGACATAATGATAGTGTAAGAACTTCACATAATAAAATCAACTTTTGTATAGATTCAATAATTAACATGACTGAAAATAAACCATTGCTCAAACAAAACGTTTCTCTTGCACGACGCCTTGGCGCAATTCTCTATGATTTTTTATTATTAGTCACAATTTTAGTGTTTGCATCTTTAATTATCGTAATTCCTTTTAACATTAACCCCGAATATCCTTTATTCATTGTTTATCAGTTATATATATATACAATTTCATTCTTATTTTATGCTTGGTTTTGGACGCATGGCGGACAAACACTTGGTATGAAAACTTGGAAATTTAAAATTATCTCCATTAACGGCACCAACGTGAATTGGGCTAATGCCTTTATACGTTTTACTGTCGCCATTGTATCTTGGCTACCCTTCGGTTTGGGCTATATATGGTCTATGCTTGATCCTAAAAAACGCACTTGGCATGACATTCTGTCAAAAACTGAATTAATTCGAATTTGATATCAACTCATGCCATTTTTTTAAGCGCGATTGTAGCAATGAAAATTACTAACAATGTTGGAAGAAAAGAACCTAAAAGAGGTGGAACATCATATACAACACTTGCGTTACTTAATATTCGGCTCAGTAACTGAAAAACCACTGCGATACCAATTCCAATTGCAATGCGTTGCCCCATGCCACCTGCACGTACCGAATGAAACACAAAGGGAAGCGCCAGCAATAGCATCGCTATACCAGACAGTGGAACCGCAAAGCGATTATAATATGCAAGTTGATAGCGGCGAGAATTCAGCTCATTTTCATCTAGGTAATTGATATATTTTTTGAGTTTCTTTGCATCCATGTATTCAGGCTTTACAGTTACGACGTCAAATAGCTCTGGAGAAACTAAGCGCTCCCAATGTTCCTCATTTGCCGCTACCGTCTCTACTCCCTGCTCAGAAATCAAACTATGCCGAATTTCAGATAATTGCCAGACCCCATTTACGTAAATTGCTTTTTTAGCAAAACTCGCGCGCTTTAATTTGTTTTGTTCATCCAACTCATACACCCATACATCCGCCATACGATAATCTGGAAAGAGCTCTTGTACATTGATGAATCGACTACCATCACGAACCCATAAGCCATGACGCGAACGGATCGATATCTTACGCATGTCGCTAGTCTTGTTTAAACTACGTACATAACCTTCCGTTGTAGGTGCAATAGACTCTCCTACCCACATGCTTAAAAGAATAAGCGCTATGCCCACTTTTAGTACCGACCAGAGAATGCGTAGTTTGCTTATTCCCACTGAACGAAGTGCGACTAGCTCACTTCTTGCGGCTAAATTACCCAAACCAATTAAAGTGCCAAGCAATAAGGCAGTCGGCATGAATTCATATAGGCGTTGTGGCATACCAAGCAACAATTGCAACATGGCATGACCAACAGTAAAACCACGTTTGCCGATGGATTCCAGATCATTGATTAAGTCGATAACTGAATCAATCGAAAATAGTATGGCCAAAGCCAATAACGTCCCAACAAAAACCGTTCTGCCCAAATAACGATCAAAATGTTTAACTGAGTACACAGTTTACGCGATGTAACGTTGCCTAAACACAAAAATGGCAATAATTAAAGCGAGGGCAGCATGAACAAGAAACAATCCTGGAACTACGGGCAATTTACCATCTGCAACCCAGGACTCGGCCAAGATTAATAAATTTGAATAAATTAGATAAATCACAATAGCTTGTCCTAGCTTTGCAAATCGTCCTTGGCGCGGATTGGTTACACTTAATGGAAATGCCAATAAAACAAGCAGCACTGCTGCAATCGGTATTGATAAACGCCACTGCAGTTCGGCATGATCAGCCAATCTGCTTGATCTGATTAAATCCGCTGTTTCCATAATTTCGGGATCATTACGGTCTATACTGACATCAAACTCAGGAATACGAATCGCATGTCGCTTAAAAGATAGAACTGTAAAGCCACCTTCACCTGGTACGCCTTCGTAACGTTGCCCTTGATTTAAAATTAGTGATTGCCCTCCTAGTTCAGACAAATTATCTTGTTTAGCAGTTCGCGCCGTCTCAATTGCAATTTCTCCTTGACGACCATCATAAATGAAAACATTCTTTACTATACCTAACTCTTTATCCGCATCTTCAATAAAAACTACCCAATTCCCTTGTTTAGATTCAACAAACTGACCTGGCGTTAGACCATAAATATCTGTCTGTCCTCTTGCTTGGAGTTTAATCTTTTCAATTTGCTGCGATGACCAGGGAGTAGAAAACATCGCCAAATAAAATAGTGCAGCGATTAGAGGTAATATAAGCAGGCTTGCATACTTTACTAAACCGAATGGGCTTATTCCGCTGGCTTTAATCGCATAAATCTCACTGTCACGATATAAACGGCCTAGTGTTAACATAACTGTAACAAGCAAAGCAAACGGAGTTAACAAAATTGCAGAATTCAAAATACCAAGACTTAATATGGAAATCACTACATCAGCCGGAAGCTTTCCATCCATAACTTTTGTAAGTAAGCTGATGAAAGATTTACTTACTATAACTACAAGCAAAACAATACTTACTGCAGCAAAAGTTAATGCAAGTTCTCGGGAGAAATAGCGATTTAACGTAGAAACCACGCAGCCGGCCTCAATGCAGAGATTTATGTCTGTTAGTTACAAACGTCACGATTTTAGCAATAATTAAGAAAATACAACCATTAAGTATAGAGGAGATCTATGGATTACATAGCAAAAACTATAAGCGTAGAAAAAGAAACTGCTGAGTGTGTAATTGTAGGTATATTCAAACCAAAACGCCTAAGTGAATCTGCAAAAAAATTAGATAAACTTTACCATGGAAATATCTCCAAAATTTGCCAGCGTGGAGCTATAGACGGCAGCTTAGGTCGTGTCACGACTCTTCATAACTCGAGCCGCAGCAAGCATGACTACATTGTAATAGTTGGATGTGGTGAGCAAGATGATTTTACCATCAGCTCCTTTCAACGCGCGCTATCGGCTGCAGCAGATGAGATTAAAAAATCTAATGCTAGCGAAGTAATTAACTGCTTAATTGAACTTTCAGTAAAAGATGCCGACTTATTAACCAAGGTTCAACTCAGTGTTATCTCAATTGAAGAATCTATTTATTGCTATAGCAAAACAAAACCAAAAGCGGCTAAAAACAAATCTCGTTTAAGAAAAATGAAATTTCTTGCCAAACGACGAAATGAAATATCTGAATTACGTGAAGGCGAGGAATATGGAAAAGCCATCGCAAGCGGCATGAATCTCGCCAAAGATTTAGGAAATTTGCCTGGCAATATATGCACTCCAACCTATCTTGCTGAACAAGCAAAATTACTAAAAAGAGGTAATCAAAAATTACATGTCACTGTAGTGGAAGAAGGACAGATGAAAAAATTGGGCATGGGGGCATTACTATCCGTTTCTAAAGGCAGTGCTGAACCTGCAAAATTAGTCAGCTTGGAATATAACGGCGGTGAACAAGGCGAGCGTCCTATTGTATTAGTGGGTAAAGGCATCACATTTGATACAGGTGGAATTTCAATAAAACCAGGCGCCGCTATGGATGAAATGAAATTTGATATGTGCGGAGCAGCCAGTGTTTTAGGTACGATTAAAGCGTGTTGTGAACTGGAAATACCTTTAAATATAGTAGGTGTCATTGCTTGTGCCGAAAATATGCCCGGAGGTAATGCCACTAAACCAGGCGATGTAGTCACCACGATGTCAGGTCAAACTGTGGAAATATTAAATACAGATGCAGAAGGCCGCTTAATTCTATGTGACGCATTAACTTATGTCGATAAATTCAAGCCTGAATTCGTAATTGATATTGCCACCTTAACCGGTGCATGTGTGGTTGCACTAGGCAATATCCCTTCAGGGCTCATGAGTAATGACGATGAACTTGCTAAAGAATTACTTGAAGCAGGCAAGCTTGCAGGCGATCGCACTTGGCAGTTACCGGTGTGGGACGATTATCAATCACAATTAGATAGCAACTTTGCTGATATCGCTAATATCGGAGGCCGATGGGGAGGAGCTATCACTGCAGCATGCTTTCTTTCGAGATTCACTAAGAAGTATCGTTGGGCACATTTAGATATAGCTGGCGTAGCATGGCATAGCAACGGTAAACAAAAAGGTGCGACAGGTAGGCCCGTACCATTATTAACTGAATTTCTGTTGCATCAAGCCTATGAGTTTGAACACTAATGCCACTAATTGACTTTTGCATCACTCTAGAAAAAATGAGTTCGCTCATTTATGCCACAGGTTGACTTTTACATCAGCAAGGAAACTTCCCCACAATTCACTCTGCGTACAGCTTGCAGAATTGCCGAGAAAGCCCACCAGGCAGGTCTTAGAGTGCACATACAAACCGATAGTGATAGCGATGCAGATAAACTAGATAATCTACTGTGGACATTTCGTGATCGTAGCTTCATTCCGCACGAAATTAACAGCCCTTCAACAGTGACATGCCCAGTTACCATTGGTGCCGAAAATGGACCAGCAGAAGCGGAAATGCTAATTAATGTTTCTCATCAAATTCCTGAAAATATTGAGCATTTTCAGAGAATTGCGGAAATTATCGATAATAGGACTGAATCTATTCACGCTGGTCGTGAACGTTATCGCTTTTATCGTGAGCAGGGCTATGAACCTCAACATCATGAAGTATTCTCCAGTCAATAACTTGAGGATATACAAGCTGCTATGGATGGAAACAGCGCTAAAAAGGTGCCTACACTTGACCGCCTGGTAGACACTCCGGGGGATGCAAACAAGGCTCCCTTAACACCTAAGCCACATCCCCAAACTAAGCTTGCAAAGCCTAACTTGGCTTCAACGCCTACTACCAGTCAAGCAAAACCAATCCAGACTGCGACGGCGACTCGTCAAACAACAGATACACCTAAAAATCGCCGCACTGATAAGTCTAAATTTGAGATTGAGTTAACTGAGATCATCAATCGAATCATGAATGAGCACATTCGTAATGCAAGTGAAGAAATTGTACAAGAAGTATTACGTGAAGTTCGATCAAGACTCCCAGGACAAAGAAAAGTTTAAGCCACTCTTTTGAACCATATTGGTTCAACAATTTTACAATACTAAATACATGCAAGTTTAAGCTTCGTGTAAATCATGCATGTCTTGAGAGAAGAGCTTGCAAGTACTTGCTAGAACACTGCATCATACGCATTCACAATTATTCATCGATTATTTAGTTCTCGACAAAATACTTCGTCATGGAAAAGACATATCAACCTAAGGATATTGAACAAAAATGGTATAAATTTTGGAAAAGTAATAATTACTTTTCACCATCTGGTAAAGGTATCCAAGCATACTGCATCATGATCCCGCCACCTAATGTAACGGGTACGTTGCATATGGGTCACGCCTTCAATAATACATTAATGGATTGTTTGATTCGTTATCACCGTATGGCAGGATATAATACGTTATGGCAACCCGGCACCGATCATGCAGGTATTGCCACGCAAATGGTGGTTGAAAGACAACTTAATACCAATGGCATAACACGTCACGATTTAGGTAGAGAAAAATTTATCGAAAAAGTTTGGGAGTGGAAGGAGCATTCTGGAAATACCATATATAACCAACTAGAGCGTATGGGCTCGTCCTTGGATTGGCCACGTCAACGCTTCACCATGGATAAAGGATTATCTGAAGCGGTGAAACAAGTTTTTATACGGCTCTACGATGAAGGTTTAATCTATCGCGGTAAACGCTTAGTCAACTGGGATCCTGTACTTCACACTGCAGTTTCAGATCTTGAGGTTGTCTCCGAAGAAGAAAATGGACACATGTGGCATATGCGTTACCCATATGCCGATGGCAGTGGCCACGTCAGCGTTGCCACAACAAGACCTGAAACTATGTTGGGTGATACCGCAGTAGCAGTACATCCAGACGATAATCGCTTTAAAGACATAGTAGGCAAAACCGTTAAATTACCATTGACTGATCGTGAAATTCCGGTTATCGAGGATGAATATGTCGATCCTGAGTTTGGCTCTGGCTGTGTAAAAATTACTCCAGCACATGATTTCAATGACTATGAAATTGGTCTGCGTCATGAATTACCGAAAATTAATATTTTAACGATTGATGCAAAAATTAATGATCAAGCACCCGCTGCCTATCAAGGCATGGATCGTTTTGAAGCACGTAAGAAAATTGTAGAAGACTTAAAAGAACAGAATCTTCTTGAAACAGTAAAAGATCACAAATTAATGGTGCCACGTGGTGATCGCTCAGGTGCCATTGTCGAACCGTATCTTACCGATCAATGGTATGTAAAGATCCAGCCTTTGGCCGAACCAGCAATTAAAGCTGTACAAACAGGCGACATCCAATTTGTACCCAAGAATTGGAGCAAAACCTATTTTGAATGGATGCGAAATATTCAAGACTGGTGCATTAGCCGTCAACTCTGGTGGGGTCATCGAATCCCTGCCTGGTATGACACAGATGGAAACATCTATGTAGCCGAAGATGAAGTCGCAGTACGTAAAAAGTACAACCTCGGTTTAGACGTTGTTCTTGGACAAGACGAAGACGTCTTAGATACCTGGTTCTCTTCAGCACTTTGGCCATTTTCTACTTTAGGTTGGCCTGAAAAAACTGAGACCCTGAAAACCTTTTACCCCACTTCAGTATTAATTACTGGATTTGACATTATCTTTTTTTGGGTGGCACGCATGATAATGATGGGTTTGAAGTTCATGGGTGAGGTGCCCTTTTACAAAGTGTATATACATGGCTTGGTACGTGATGCCGACGGCCAAAAAATGTCGAAATCTAAAGGCAATGTGTTAGACCCCCTCGACATCATTGACGGCATCGATCTCGAAGCATTGATAAATAAACGCACTAGCGGGCTTATGCAACCTGAGATGGCGCCAAAAATTGAAAAGGCGACACGCAAACAATATCCAGATGGCATTAAAGCCTATGGTACTGATGCATTGCGATTTTCCTTTGCTGCACAAGCCTCGACCGGGCGTGATATTAAGTTCGATTTAAATCGAATCGAAGGTTATCGAAATTTCTGCAACAAGCTGTGGAATGCCGCACGCTTTGTATTAATGAATACCGAAGAGTATGAAATTGCAAAACAAACTGACAAACAAAAACTCACTTTGTCGGATCGTTGGATTTTAAGCAAACAACAAGAAGTCATCGATCTAACCCATAAGCATCTAAAAAACTATCGCTTTGATCTTGCCGCGCAAGTATTGTATGAATTTACCTGGCATGAATTTTGTGATTGGTATGTTGAACTTTGTAAACCTACTTTATTTAAAGATGAAGTCGATGAAGACATCAAACAAAATACTCGTCGTGCACTATTAGAAGTTTTAGAAACGTTATTACGGTTACTACACCCCATCATACCGTTTATAACTGAGGAAATTTGGCAACCGATTGCAAAGCTTCTTGAAATTTCAGGTGACACTATTTCACTGCAATCCTTCCCAGTCAGCAATAATAATTTTGTAGATATAAACAGCCTACAAGAAATGGAATGGTCTAAAGAATTTATTAACGGCGTGCGTAAAATTCGTGCAGAAATGGATATTACACCGGGCAAACCTCTATATGTTTTGTTACAAAACTGGTCTACACAAGATCAGACTTATTATGAAAACAGCCAACGCTATATTTATTCTCTTGCAAAACTTGAAGACGTTCAGTGGCTAAATGACGATTCTGCACCTGAATCGGCTACGGCATTAGTCGGCGAAATGAAGATCCTGATCCCGCTCGCAGGACTGATTGATCAAGAAGCAGAATGCGCGAGGCTAAGAAAAGAAATTAACAAGCTTGAGGCCAACCTAGAAAAAAGCCTGGCCAAGCTAAGCAATCCAAACTTTGCCGATAAAGCACCAAAAGATGTGGTCGACAAAGAACGTACTCGTGTCAACGAGATGCAAACATCATTAGAGCAGCTTAAGGGGCAGTTAAATAAAATTCACGATCTTTATTAATACAATCAACTGTTTGTCTATAATCTACATCATCATGCAGAATTATACGAAGTGATTACATCAACCTAAACCTACGTTGAGTATTAATAAAAACTTTTAAAATAAGCAAGAATAGAATTCAAAACACAAGGATATCCAATGACCGAAACCGCAAAACAGGAAAAAAAACTCTTTATGACACGTTTAATGACACCGGATATGTCTAATTTTTCTGGCAAGGTGCATGGCGGCACAATTCTTAAATTACTAGACGAAGCTGCATTTTCCTGCGCTTCTCGTTATTGTAAAACTTATGTCGTAACCGCCTCATTAGATCAAGTGATGTTTAAAATACCAATTACAGTTGGAGACCTAGTCACTTTCAAATGTAATATAAACTATGTTGGTCGCAGCTCTATGGAAGTAGGTATACGGGTTGAAGGAGAAAAGATTCGAGAAAAAACTAAATATCATGCTATATCTTGTTATTTCACTATGGTTTCCGTTAATGAAGATGGAGTACCACAAGAAGTACCAAGATTAAAACTAGAATCAGAAACAGAAGAAAAATTATTTAAGGCAGGTAAAATGCGTTGCGAAATGCGAAAAGAAATACAAGAAAGAAACCTACAGCTTCATGTTGGCATTGACGCCTAGTTGTAACACCAATATCTAAATTTCTGTCTCAACATTGATCTATACTCACACTTTTCCTCAATTAAATTTGAGTCATTCCATTTTCATTATCAAATTATATTAGTATTTTTCTCCGCTATAACGCCGAGAAAAAAAGACTCTAAATGCTTTTACAGGATGAAGGACGCACTCATACCAGCGAGATGCAAACATCATTAGTTCAGCTGAAGGTGAAGGTAGAAAAAATACGAGCTATGTAGATTTTAATAGCTTGATAATATTTAATTCAAACTGAGTGCGCGATCTGTTGCAGGTGGTCTCGTAAAAACACCATTTCATTGATAAATGGTGTAACGACCGAAAAAGGTGTTTGTCGAGTTGATAGCAGCTGATACGTTATTCTTCTTGGTTGAATGTCACTAATCAAACCAAAAGGTTCAATTTGTCAACAAGCACCCAAATTCCACCAATCGTTCCAAGAATCAAAATAAGCCTTTTCGCCCACAACAAGATTCTGTGCAGCCTGCTTCCTGATTGCTTATTAACTTGTGGAGTCTTGTTCGCATCAGTTGGACGCGAATCTGCAGATTCAAGTGATTCTTGACCTGGGTTTTGCATCGCGGCTGGGCCAAGATAAGCTGCAATGGCCATACCGTAGTTACCGCTATGCGAGATGCTTAGCAAGAAACCGGCATGGGTGGGTGCACCATCAGACTGTTGCAGAATCTCAATATCTGGAAGGCTTCGTGTCACATAATCAGGGCAAGCTTTTATTATGGCTTCTTTCGCTGCAAATATGCCGGTTAAGGTTTGCCGAATATCAGGTGAACTTTCGGCGTAAGAGAGCTCTCGCAAGGAAAAAATGGAGGTCAACGACTCGTCCGCCTTGGGAGCACTAAGGTCCTGCGGGAACAATTCTGAAATTTGCTGAATATCCACACCAACACCAGCAATTGACCCAACAGTAAGATCGCCTACATGACGCGGACTTGCATCGGTGATCGCGCCGACACTGGCGCCTTGGTACGCCGACGATTCACCGTCGACGCCAGAGCCTAGTAGATACTCGACGTTATTCTCCTCACACCAAGCAAAATACCGCGCTTTTTGCCCCGATGTAAGCTTAAGGACCTGCCGCCAATCAACTCGACGGTCGAGCAGTCTGGAAAGGAATTCGGAACGTTCCTCGCTTTTTAGATTACCATCCATCGAAACAATTTCTGCATATCTCCACCTGCTCGCCTGATTCTATTGTAATGTTTATGAATCCGCGATTGCCAAGAGACCTTTCTTCTTGCATGGATTTTTGACAGAAGTAACAGCGTCTACTCGCAACGCCACTCGCACTGTCACTAAAATGACTGGAAATATTACGGATTAGAATATCCAGGAACCGGGTGACATACAGTCCTTCAGTTACTCGATGGTCGAAACTCGCAATTAGCTGGTACTTATTATTAGAGTCTTTGCGCACAATGCCGATAATGAGACTCTGGTACCCATTGAGCAGTGGATACATGAAATCAGCCGAAGTATGCGCCAAGTCGGTGACGGTAAAGGTTGCTGGCTTGAGTTCAGCACTTAAATTTTCATCAGCTTCGAATTTTGCGAGAAACCCATTGATAGTACGTTGTATCACGCCAAGCTCAAGTCGATCTGAATTTTCAATACGTAGGACTTTCAAGTTGCAGTTATTGTCGAAACTTACACCGGCGTGAACCTCTTCATACAGCGAAAAGGAATTGTTGCCTGAGTAAAAGCCGTTAAGCAACGGAAATTCCTTAAGGAGCCTACTCGCCTCGTACACAACCAAATCGGCTATGCCTTCAGCGAACAACGGTATCGGTTGACTGAGGCGTTTATTTAACGGCGGCGATGAAATACCAATGGAAGATTGGCGGAGCCCTGACCCTAACACTGATAAATTCGCAATTTCAGCACGCTTTCTAAGATCCAAAGGCTGTGCCACATGTGTAGGCAATCCGTCCAATTTTTCTGCATCAATATCACCGGTTATGGGCAAAGCATTTTGATTTGGGATCGCAGGTGCAGCAGGAACGGGTACGCCCGCTGCAGTCATGACATTGCGAAGACTTATCCACTGACTAGGCAAAGCTGCGATGTCCACTCCATATTTTGTTGCTGCATCTGATGCAGATTTAGAAATGTATCTAACCAATTCTGTGTCGTTATCATCGACTGTCACATCGTGATTTTGTTGTTTGAGATCATCGGCATTATCATTGAAAATTTGACACAACACTTCGCCGACCGGCACTTCCTCACCTTCAAGCACGTTGAAATGAATAGTACCTGCCTCGGGTGCTAACACTTCAATGGTCGTTTTTGATGTTTCGATTTCCATTATTAATTGGCCGGCCTTGATTTCGCTACCCGACTCGATTATTAGTTTTTGAATAATGACCACTTCGTCATTGACGTTTTCACGCGGTACCAAGACTTCGATCATTGCAATTTTTTTCCTTCCTCAGTTAGAGCTGCAATTACAGATTTTATGGACGGCAGTACTTCATGTTCCAGCGAGGATACAGAGGGAATTGGCACCGGTATAGCACCGATTCTAGACATTTTGATTTTCTCTCCTCCTAATTCATGAAGTCTTGCCAAGAGCTCAGATCCGAAACCAAATGGGGTCGAACCTTCTTCGACCACGAGCAATTTTCCCGTTGCCATCGCAGAACGCCTGATCGGATCAATATTTATTGGATGCAAACATAGTGGCACAATAAGCTCGCAAAGCTCATCGGTCTCAACAAATATATGGGCAATATCGTCCGCAATCTCACGGGCCAGTCCGCCGTAAGCGACCACCGTGCATGTTGGATCTACTCCATTCGGCGATATAACAATTGATCCGAGATTACCACCGACGATCTCGGCACGCAGTTCATTCGGCTTCTGCCACAGAAATTTACTGTAGTCGATCTTATTTTCCACTATGAGCGCCGGACAACTGTATTTGGCAAGCTCGCTAATAGTCTTTGTAGGAGCCATGAGTGACGTCAACGCTACAACAGCAAAGTTATCTATACCAAGAAAATGTTTCTCAAGTGACTGTGAGTGTGTTGGTCCATAACCGCGCTTTCCCCCCATGGGTGTACGTATTCGTACTGGTGCCGACGCCTGAAATGCGTACATGTGATGAAATTTCGAGGCGTTACTGATGATTTGATCAAAGGTGTGCGTGATGAAGTCCCCAAACATGATTTCTACATAGGCTTGCGAACCCATCATGGATAAGCCAATTCCAAGTCCCGTAATTGCTTCTTCACTGATCGGCGTCGTGATGACTTGTTCAGGAAAATCTGTACTCAGACCATGTGAAACTTTAAAAGCTCCGCCATATGGGTCTTTTATATCCTCACCCAGCAGAAAAGCACCATTTTCCAATTGTTTTCGATATGCTGAATTTAGTGCCTGATTCATTCTAAGACGATCGTTTTTGATCTGTTTTCGGCTGTTTGATTCTCCACTTGGGAGTTGATCTTTGATGTAGTCATCGAGCGCCAAATACGTTGCAACACGTGAATTGATATGTTGCTGAACTGTCTTGGACATCTCCTGCCTTGCATTTTGTACTGCGGGCAACTCTAGAAATCGCGTCAATGTGTCGCTACTGCGAAAGAAGTCAATTTCGTCATTACTTCTGTCATCATCGCCTTTGGAATGCGCGTTTAGTCTGTACGTGCTGATAAGCAAAAATGCAGGTCGGCCGAATTCGCGGACATAGTCAATTGCCGAAGTTGCATTCTTGTAGAGACTTTCTATGTTCCAAGTGTCGCACTCAAATGTTTTGAGTCCGAATGCTCGAGCTCTCGATTCAATGTCTCCAGCAAGTACCAAAGCTTGTGGCGTTGATTGAGAATACAGATTATTTTCGCAAACAAACAGTTGGGGTACTTGTAGACAACTGGCGAGGTTCATTGCCTCATACACATTGCCTTCGCCCAATGTTCCCTCGCCGATGTATGATACAGTGATGTTGCTGCTTTCACTTAATTTATGATGCAAAGCAATACCGGTTGCAACCGGCACAAGTGATCCTTGCGGACCGTTCGACAGAAATCCTGGACGAAACAAGTGTTGGCTACTGCCTACGCCTGCGCAGACACCACTTTCTAAACCCATCAGTTCATCAATCAATCCCTTCCAGTCTCCAGTCTTCGCGATAAAGTGCCCATGACAACGATGATTAGATGTAATCCAATCTCCATCGACTAACTTTCCAGCGACCGCGACTGCAGAAAATTCCTGTCCGACACAGGTGTGTACTGTACCGTTCATTCGGCCCTCTGCAAACAACCGTAAGAACGCTTCTTCAACTTCGCGGATTAATACGGCTGTCTTAATGGATTCTTTGTTCCGTTTAAACAATTCGTCCAGATCAAGTTCGATCGATGTCAGATCTTTGAAACGAGAAATGTATTCAGATTGGCTTTTCATACGCTACCAGACGTAAAGATTTTATTACAAACTATAATCATAATTTATCAATATAAACGAGAAGACTCGATACGAAAGTGAGTTTGGCAGGCAGTAAGCGAGCCCCTCTATCTTAAGGAACTAATGTAATAATTATTTATGTTCTCTATTTTACCGGTTTACAACATACCAAAGTCTAATATGAAGTCTGTTTAGTTCGTTACAGCATTTGATAGAGTATAAACAAACAACACCAATTTTATTAGAGAATCTCATAAAACTCATCGACTCTGTCACACTTTTCATCATCTTGAGAATAAGGCAGAACGTGGTTATTACCCAAAAAATTATCTAACAGAAATAGCCTTCTCGTCGGCACTAAAGAAGCGCCCCTATTTGTTGTCAAACTGGACGATAATGTACAGGCAAACATCACTAGCGATTTTTTATATGAAAGCATCACGAATGAAATTGGATCGATTATGAATCTAGCAAGAAAAAACTCATATTCCGTAGTGTCCACGGCTAATGATCAACCATTCGCATAGCTATAAATTCTTATTTAAGTTGCAATCTTTTCAGATCCGCAATTCCAGCATACATTGAAGTGCCCTTCTATTCTTTCTCCGCAGCTAGCGCATGTCCATTCTTGTGGATTTGATTTGGTGGATTGAATAAATTCATTAACAATTTTTTTTGCAGGTTCTTTATCTTCTTTATTTATTATCCAGAGTTCAGGCCAAACTTCGATGGGAGGCAATTCGCCTACACCACCTGAGAGAAATTCATTTTTAATTATAGCTGTAATCCCCTTTTCTTTTAGGAGATCTTTTATTTGATGGATAAATAATGGTGTAGGTTCACTGAAGATTCTTTTCATATGAACATTGTAACAAAATTGAATTATCGAAGTTTAACGTTATACCCTTTTTTGTTTTCACCAGTTGTAGAACAATTTGCTTTAATGATAAC
>JBFGJY010000028.1:0-32414 GCA_041576975.1 Gammaproteobacteria bacterium
ACATCGGACTTGGTTGGTTTGAGTAAAATTCATCGCCAGCCCCTTCGCCCACCACGCCGTTGACTTTGAGAACGCAGGATTAATCCGCTGTTTTAGTTTTAAGAAAATTCTTATCTGAATTGAAAGCGGCTTGATTCCAAATGACCTTTCATTCAAACATTAAATAAATTTAATTTTAAATTAGGCTTTAGGCAAGGCTCATCTAGATATAGTGTGAGGATAAATTTTCATTGGCCCTTGCCTATAAATTAGGGGATTAACATGAAGCAATTATTAATCTACATTGGTATTTTTATTCTTTCTGGATGCACCGTTGTGGGAATTAGAAATTCTGAAGAAGCAGCACATGCTGTTTTATATGAAGAAGAAAATATTCAAATCCGTCAGTATGAAGAGGTGCTGATTGCGCAAACACAGACTACCGGCAAATATAAAGAAAGCGGAAATGAAGCATTTAAACGTCTTGCTGGTTATATTTTTGGTGAAAATCAATCGAAAGAAAAGATTGCAATGACCACTCCAGTTCTGCAAAAAAATCAAAGTGAAAAAATTGCAATGACGGTGCCGGTATATCAGCAAGAAAAAAATGACATATGGACCATGATGTTTGTTTTGCCATCTAAGTACACACTCGACACCATTCCTGAACCGCTGAATAAAAGTGTAGAAATTAAAACGCTTCCTGCAAAGAAAGTAGCAGCGATCCGATACACTGGACTCATTAGTTCTAAAAAGATTGAAGAAAAAGCCGTAGAACTTCAAACCTGGTTGGATGAAAATGGGTATACGCCTCTATCCGAGCCGTATTCTGCAGCCTATGATCCACCCTGGACCATTCCTTTTTTACGTAGGAATGAAGTCCATTTCGAGATTAAATAATTCTCCTCTTGAGATAGACGTATGCATTTAGCGAAGTATCGAAAGAAAAAAGGGCAGCTAATCGGCGCACTGTTTTTAGTTTAGGGATCCACCATGTTCTGGGTTTGTTTAAGTAATACTCCAAGTAAGGTTGGACCTTTAGGACAATTGCTTGTGCCGCCTGCACGGCTGTTGCCGAGCTAAGTTTTGCTTTAGTAAAAAGATTGGTTTTTAAGAGGCCGAACTCATTCGCTGCTTCAGAATGTAGCCGCATACAACCTAAAGCGGACGCTCATCGTTGAGCGATATAAGACCTCACTTGGCGTTTTAGGTAACAATTAGCTTCTATAATTGTAGTTAGGTGATTATGGACCGAGATTACGAAAATTTACTGCCGAAAGTTCTGGTAGCTATGTTTCCTGAAGCAAAGAAACGTCAAGCCGTGATTGAAACACTGTCGGCGTACGGTAGAGAATCATTCCACCGGGAGCAACACCGAGTCCACCTAGGTATACTTAAATTGGTGTGGACAGAGCCTGAAAAACTTGAGGCGTATGCGGAATTAGCCTGTATCGATTATCGAGATTTACTGTGTGCAGCAGAGTATCCGTTGTCTTCACGTCGCTTTGGACTAAGAGAGAAGAATGCAGAGATATATCGCAAGTTACAGATACAGGAATCAACAGAATATGATGCCTGGTTGCAGCAGATATTGCTCGCTTAACACTTCACTCAAACCAAATGTAAGCTATTAATTCAAATTTCATCTACCGATAAATTTTTTTACAGTCTGCACATTTACATGTTAGTACTTCGCATTTTTGCAATTGGCCTACCTCGCTGACCCCGCGCAGTTACTGCGGGGCCAGTCTTAAAGTGCGCTTGAGATGCGCAAGCAAATCTTACATTTTTTGTAAATTCACATTACCAAATAGTAAAACTTAGGCAACCTCGTGCTCATGTTCGCCGCGTAGCCTATATGCGTACTCCACATACCCACGGCAATCTTTCAGTCATGGCGTGCAAGGAGATAACAAAATGCAAACACAAGATCTCTTGTGTTGCAGAAGGTAGGAATGTGAAGACATTGCTATGAGTGCAAAGCAATCACTGTAGATACGATGGATTCCGTTCCGTGATTTTCATAAACGAACAGGAGTAATTGAAATGAAAAGATACACGCGTATATGGCTAGTGGTTGTGATTGCGCTTAGCTTGGGGGCCACCGCCTCGCTTGGTTTAACGCAAGAGGATAACGAGCAGCCACTTGGCGCCGCGGTTGTCATCATCGAAACAACCGATAACGACATCGAGCTTCAGGTATTTGTCGATGGCAGCCCCACCTGGAAACACTTGACGATCGAAGACCCGAACGAGCGAAGAATATTTAATCTGAGAACACAACGACAGGGCAGAAAACAAGGTTTGAGTGAATTGTTTTATGCCTCCAGCCCGGATGCTTTTCCGGAGGACGAAAATGGAGAAATTGACCCGGATGGAATACCCGCCGTGGTTGAAGCATTTCTAGATAGATTTCCAGCAGGCCCATACGAGATGGAAGCAACGTTAGCAGACGGCGAACTGGAGGGCGAAGGCATACTCACTCACGTGATCCCCGCGTTACCCGAAATTGTTGCACCTGTTTCAGTAACCGATGACCCCCCGATTGTCGACCCCAATAATTTAGTAATAGAGTGGCAGCCGGTGACGAGGAACTTTTTCGATGATAGCGACGTTGTGATCATCGAATATCAGGTCATTTTGGATCAAGTGAATCCCCTGAGAGCGGAGCCCTGGGTCGATGGTGGCACTCGAAGGACCTTAATCAATCTTCCTGGAGATGTAACCCAACTAACAGTTCCGCCGGAGTTTCTCCTGCCAGGTGCCCAGTATGAGTTCGAAGTTCTGGCGATTGAAGCGAGCGGTAACTCAACCATCTCAGTGGGAGAGTTTGTAACGCCCGAATAAGCTGCCAAGTAGTTGCACATCTTTCGAGTAGAGGCCTGGGACCGGTTTCGTCGCGGAATTTAGGAAAGAGGGTGTTTAGGACCAACATCGAAATCGGTCTCAAGCTTTGCAACAACCCATATTCAAACAAGGTTTAGTACCTATAAGAATTATTAAAACACCTTGGAGATATCGCAATGATCAAATTGAAAACTTGCACATTCCCTGTCATTTTTCTGATGCTAAGTCTTCCTTGTTCATTGGTGGTTGTCGATGCACAGAGTCAGCGGATGTCTTATGAAGAAATACCCTCGCGTGATCTCGACACTCACTCTATTCGCTATCGCAATGGGCGCTTAAGCGTGCAGGTAAATAATGTTTCCATGCAAGAGCTGCTTGATGACATTGCAGCTCATTGTGGTCTTACCGTGGTGGGAGAGGTCGACTCAGACCAACGACTTACAATGGTGTTTCACAAGATCAACCTGGACGCGGCACTGGAGCGCATTCTGGGTCATCGCAGATTTATCTTGCTCGCTGGTACACAAAAACAGACTCCAGCATTCGCTGCAGTGCACGAAATTCTTTGGCTGTTTCCTCAAGCTAATGAACAAGACACTAGCCCAAAAATTTCCGACAGCGATCAAGAAGCAAATAGTGATAGCTTTGACGGGACAAAGCTCGGCGATGCGAATCCGGGCGAGCAGGTGAACACGGTTAGCGAACTGGAGAACAACGAAGACTCGAAAGCCCTGAGCCAGCTCGCACTAATGTTGGCCGATGAGAATGCCGATGTGCGTTTAGAAGCAGCTTCCGTGTTAGCCATTGTTGGAGGCAATCAAGCCGTCGAGTCGCTGACCACTGCGGCCTTGGGTGACGAGGATAGTTCGGTTCGAAAAGAGGCGGTCCATGCTCTGGGCGAAATTGGAGGCGATTCCGTCATCCATATCGTTGAATATGCCCTTATGGACCCGGACGATGAAGTGCGAGCAGCAGCCATCAATGCATATGCGGATATCGGTGGTGAGAAATCAGTAATGGTATTGGCCACTGCCCTAAACGACGCAGACCCCAACTTGCGTGTCAAGGTAGTGGATGCCTTAGGCGAAATCAGTGGTGAGGCCGCCATTGGCTTCTTGCGACACGCCTTACTGGATGAGGATCGCTCTATTCGAGAAGCCGCAGCAGAATATTTGGACGATTTGTCGAGCCAGTAGCCATAATTTGGGCATCTGGGCTCAATTAAATAGCTCGATACCCTTGAAACAATCATCCTAACTGAACTACTTTTTAGGTCGATTACCTCATATATGATAAATATTTGTTTTTGGTGTAAGCAGACATTTAAACTGTCTAATATTATTTTCTATAGACAAATTAATTTAGCGCATCAAAGTAAAACTTTTAGTTAAATGAACTGAAATAATTTATAGTATTCGCTATATCGAATAAAGTTCTTAAAAATAATAATACATTATTATTTTGCTTCCGGATAAATCGTATTATTAGACAGTTAATTTATTCATTAACTAATCTTAGCTATTAACCTAATATCTCGCATAAAGTATGGGACAAGAAATTACAAGTACCTCTTTTTCTAAAAAAGATTTCAAAAATTTCCGCGCCTATCTCAAACAAGAAACAATTAAATTACATGAATGGTTTGAACAAGACATCTTAGCTAAGGATGGGCTTGTTGGTGGATTCGAAATCGAAAGTTGGTTATTGGACCCATCACTTCGGCCTGCACCAGTAAATAAAGAATTTTTAGAACATTTTAATAGTACACTAGCCTCACCAGAGCTCGCACGTTTTAATCTCGAATTTAATAATATTCCTCGAAATCTAACAAACTCGGTGTTTTCAAGCTTTCATACAGAATTAGAAAATACTTGGAAGCATGCTCAAGCAGTTGCTAAAAACCTAAGTGCGCCTTCATCATTATTATTAATCGGTACGTTACCAACTCTTAGACTTGCAGATCTTAACGAGCACTCTATGTCAGATATGAAACGGTATCGAGCCTTGAATAAACAAATTATGGCCATGCGCAAAGGAAAACCTGTACACATACATATTCAAGGAAATGACTTGCTAGAACTTGATAGTGATGATGTGATGTTGGAATCATCTACAACATCCTTCCAAATACATACTCAAGTTCCAGCTCAAGAGGCGCATCATTATTATAATGCCGCGCTGATGATTTCTGCACCATTAGTGATGATATCAGCAAATTCACCGTATGTTTTTGGGAAGAACCTTTGGAATGAGACTAGAATTGCATTATTTGAACAATCTATTGATACGGCGAACCTTGTTGCGCCTATAAAACGTGTAAGTTTTGGCAGTGGTTACACAAAAGATTCAATTTTAGAATGTTTCGAAGAAAACCTTGAAGATTTTTATATTTTATTACCCATAGACAAAAAAGATGATGGCACACTTGCTCATTTGCGTTTACACAATGGCACGATTTGGCGTTGGAATCGCCCACTACTAGGTTTTAATGAACAAGGCCAGCCGCACATAAGAATAGAACACCGGGCAATTTCCTCAGGCCCTACTCTTGTTGACATGATTGCGAATGCAGCGTTCTTTTATGGTTTGCTACATTATTGGGCACAAATGCTAAAAGATGATCATCCTTTGCCTGATTTTAATGAAATAAAAACTAATTTTTACACAGCCGCTATACATAGCTTCGATCATTCACTCAATTGGTTTGGTAACCATGTAGAGCCGGACGAATTAGTTCACGAGATTTTGCTTCCTCAAGCTAAAGAAGGATTAAATTTGCTGAATGTTTCTTCAGCAGATATAAAAAAATATATATCTATAATTGCAGCACGCATTGAAAACAAACAAACTGGTGCAAGCTGGCAACAAAATTTTGTCAACAAGCATAAATGCGATATGACTGAATTAACTCGTGCGTACCAGAAATTTCAAGAATCAGGCGCACCTGTTCATACTTGGACTAATTAAGGTAATTATCGCTTAGCTAGAATAACAATGAGTAACATAGAGCTAATACAAATAGAAAGTTTTCCACAGGAGCTATTAGAGATAGGTAGTGACAAGCTCTATACCATTTTCCCAGGACCTACTCTCTTACATTTACAAGGTAAAAGGCCAGAACCGCTATTCATTAGCGTTTTATTGCATGGCAATGAAGGTACTGGATGGCATGTAATACAAAGATTGTTAAAGAAATATCAACGTTCAGCATTACCACGATCTATATCCATTTTCTTTGGTAATACACAAGCTGCACGTTATGGAAAACGTTTCCTTGACAATCAACCCGACTACAACCGTATTTGGCCGAGTACGATGGAGCCAAATTCGCAAGAAACTGCAGTAATGCAAAACATAGTCGATGAAATGGGATGTAGAAAGGTATTTGCTAGCATAGATATTCATAACAATACAGGATTGAATCCGCATTACGCCTGTATCAATAAACTTGAAAATCGTTTTTTTCAACTCGCTGCTTTATTTGGGCATACAGTAGTATATTTTTTAACGCCCAAAGGTGTGCAATCAATGGCATTTAGTAACCATTGCCCCGCCGTGACATTAGAATGTGGTAAACCTGATTCTTCTAGTGGTATAGAACATGCCTTAGAGTACGTTGATGCGGTCTTACATATGCAGCACATATCAAACGATCCCATTTTGACGCAAGATATAAAATTATTTCATACTGTTGCACGAGTAAAAATTCCGGAAGATGTAACTTTTAGCTTTACCAATCAAAATGTAGATATTTTATTTAAAAGAGAATTAGATAGAATGAATTTTTCTGAAATTCCTGCGGATACTTGTTTTGGGGTCGTTCAATCCAATAATAATGCACGTTTATTCGCATTCGATGATGATGATGATGAAGTAGGCGAAAAGTTTTTTTACATAAATGAACAACAAATTAGACTAGCTAAACCGATGATGCCCGCAATGTTAACTCTCGACGAGGCAATTATTCGCCAGGATTGCCTTTGCTATCTAATGGAACGACTACCTCATCCAGAAACATTTCATACAAATTGAATTTTAAACTTTGAGAAAAAAAAGGGGTCAAACTCGAGTAAATCTCACAACTTGTTAAATAATGTCTTATTACAAACCACTACGCACTCGTAATATCTATAACCCACAATCGAGCAAGCCTTTTAAACTCTCTCGCTCTAAGATAGATTTATTTCTAAACTGCCCACGCTGTTTTTATATTGATCGACGCCTTGGCACGAGCCTGCCGCCCGGATTTCCTTTTAATTTGAACTCTGCGGTAGATAATTTATTGAAAAAAGAATTTGATTTTTATCGAAGCAAACAAGAACCCCATCCTTTAATGACTGAACATGGCATAGATGCCGTTCCTTATGAGCATGAAGACTTAGATGCTTGGCGCGAAAACTTCAAAGGTGTGCAAGTACACCATGATGAGACGAATCTCATTCTCACTGGTGCGATTGATGATGTTTGGGTAAATCAACATGAAGAGCTCATTGTTGTAGATTACAAGTCCACCAGCAAAAACGGAGAAATTACCCTAGATGCGGATTGGCAAATTGGCTACAAACGCCAAATGGAATTTTACCAATGGCTATTACGCCAAAATGGATTTGTGGTATCGAACACTGGTTATTTTGTTTACTGCAATGGCGATAAAAGCAAAGATACGTTTAATGACAAACTGGAGTTTATAACCAAAATTATTCCCTACACCGGCAATGATGACTGGGTTGAACGTGCTATCCTAGCCGCCCATAGCTGCTTAACTGCAGACGAAATCCCACCTATTACGTATTCTTGCGAATTTTGCCTATATCAAACCACTGTCCAACAACATTTAGAGAGTAATTAACCACAAGTATTCACTTTTAAAGGTATTGATATTTAATCATGAAATTTGTAGCACATATCATCTTAATTTTTTTTCTAAGTGGGTTTACCATAACACAAGCAAAGACGAATCAGTGGGGAATTGAATTTGTGGAAGTCCCTGCAGGAAATTTTCAAATGGGCTTGAAAGATGCATGGGAGGTGGTCGATGAAATGGATGAACCTGACCCCGAGAAGTTTAACGATGAATTGCCGCTGCATACCGTAGAAATAACCAAACCTTTTCTACTTGGTAAAACAGAAATCACTCAAGCACAGTGGCTGGCCATTATGAATACCAAGCCGGGGCCTGAAAAAAACTGGGAAGCACATAATTGGGAGACTCTCCCCGTGACCGGAATTTCATGGGATAGAGCGATGCTATTTATTTCACAAATTAACAAGCTGGATGATGAGTTTGAATACCGACTGCCTACGGAAGCTGAGTGGGAATACGCTGCACGTGCCGGCAGTTCTGATTTACGTCCTGTACCGTTAGAAAAATTAAATGAGCACGCTTGGTACATCGACAACTCAAATGATCATCTTCATCCAGTTGCCACAAAAAAACCAAATGCCTGGGGATTACATGACATGCTTGGTAATCTTTGGGAGTGGACGAGCGATTGGTACTCGCGTTCTACTTATAATAATGGCAATCGAATAAACCCTATTGGTCCAAGTAAGGGCCGATCAAAAGTGCGCAGAGGAGGATCTTTTCATTGCCCACTTTATCAAGTACGACCGGGCTATCGAGCTGCAAACCAAACAGATGTTATATATTCTGTTCTTGGAATTCGTATTGTTGCAATGCACTTGAATTTTATGAATAGCTAAAATAAATTTAGAAAATAATAATAAATTGCGTATGTTGTGATTATTGAGTTACTCATGTGTATTTGCCTAAAATTTTTCTGGAAATCATTAATTTTAGTTTTAATCATTTCTATTCCAAGTACTGTTTTAAGTGGTGAAGAACTTTGTGTATCACTTGTCTGCAGAGATCTTACGTGGACAGATAAATTTAAACACTGCGGTACATTTATACATGAATGTGGAAAATACACAGAAGATTCCATCAAAAACCAATATTCGTTACAGGGATTTGCGTTTCAATATGATCCGGAAAATTCAGAAAGCTCCACGTATAAAGCTGATAGAAAAGCATTTTTAAATATTAACGATTCACAATTTGCACATCAGAAAATTGCGCCTCCTCCAGGAATGGAGCCTAATGAATTTATAGACTTGATCCGTATGTATGCTAACTTGTATAAGGCTGAAGTGTATTGGCCCTATGGCCCTAATTCTAATAGCGCCGCGGACTTTCCCCTTTACCGAAGTGGCGTAGATACAAATGAAATTGAAGGCGCGCTTGGCCTGCATCACTATCATCGACGAACCGTATTTGATGAAATTGTGAGTGATGCGGTCAAACTATTCTACGAACAAGCCAATGAAAAATTGAAAGGACTCATTAATCAAATTAAAAGTGAAACGATCACGAATGGTAATTTTAAAAATCTTAATATAGGTGATAGTAAATCGGCGGTTATTAAAGGATTGAGACAAATGCAAGCCTACTATGTCTCTACCCAAGGTAATAAAACTTTAGG
This sequence comes from Gammaproteobacteria bacterium, assembly GCA_041576975.1. Lineage (GTDB taxonomy): Bacteria > Pseudomonadota > Gammaproteobacteria > UBA4575 > UBA4575 > JBFGJY01. Next base: position 9,309 of record JBFGJY010000028.1, read on the forward strand.
TACTAAATTAGTAGCCTCAAATGGAATGATAGACCTACGACCAGGAAATGATAAACATGTAGAAAGCCGCTTATATGCTGCTGATACATGGAATGTTACCTACGATAGTAATGGTGAGACCTTTTGGTATCTGCAATTAGATTTTACAGATGAAAAGCTTAGCGAAGTGACTGTGAAGTCCTCAAAACTTGAGCTGCCTTAATTTGAAGTTCTGCTTCGAAGTATGAATCAATAGCTTAGCTATCAATTTAAAACCTTTCTGCACATAGACCAATTATCGGTCCCTAACTGACTGAATTCGATAATCAGAGTAAAAACTATTTAAGTGGCTTAAAAACTACGCACGAACGGTATGTGATTTTCTGGTAGCGCGTGGAGGTTAGCGTGACAATATCTATATATTCAAAGGAATGGGGGTACTTACATCATGAAATTCCATTCAACTGTATTATTTGTCATATTATTCTTTGCTTGCTTTACTGCTTTTGCTGATGAAGAGTATGTCTGCAATAATGGTGATGCAAAAAGAGTCATTCTTGTTACTTACGAGAGTGATCAAGAGCGGGTACCTTGTGAAGTTCAGTACGACAAAGGTGAAGGTGTGCAAACTTTGTGGAGTGCACGGTCCGAAGTTGGCTTTTGCGAAAATATGGCTAGCGAGTTTGTTGAAAAACAAGAATCATGGGGCTGGTCATGTGAAAAGGTTACGCAATCCGTATATGGAGAAGATCTAGTCTCAGACTTATATTAAGCCACTTAACAAGCCCATTAGCTAAAAGCCCTGCATTTCTATGCGGGGCTTTTTTTTATTTTCTATAGTCAATTTGGTCTGACGAGTTTGATTTATTTGTTTTGGCAACACACTTCCAAGTTATTGCTTTATCATGCATAGATATGGTTTTAGATAGAAATTATATAGAGCGCTCAAAAAACGCGAAGCTGATAGTTGAGTATTGCGAAAACGTAGCTGATGAAATTGACATTGAGTTAACAAAGGAACCGTATTGGGTGCTAGCAGCAAAAGAAGGCGCGCTAGCGGGTGATTATTGCAAACTAATTATTGAAACTACAAAGGGTTCAGTAAAGATTGACCTTTCGCGTGAGGAAATTGAAAATTACCCAACTATTATTAGCAAGCATAAAAATGAAAACAAAATAAAAAGTAAACTCGAATCTTTAAAATAGAAATAAAAGAAGTGATCAATCAAATCGAACGTATTTGAAATATAATTGATCAATAATTAACGCCAAATGCTAAGTATTTCCTCAACAAGTTCATCTCCACATGATGCGTATCGTTTAAAGCATTCCTTTTTCATTGTCTTGGGTTTTACATTAGTGCTTTGGTGTATCAAGCTTGCTGGATATCTGCTTGATATTTATCTTCCAATACTTGGTGTAAATCCTGGCCATTTTTTTGGGTTGATCGGTGTATTCAGTGCCCCTTTAATTCATGGTTCATTCGAACATCTGATTGCTAATACACCGGCATTGCTTGTTCTTGGAACAGCACTTTTATATGGCTACCCACGTTCTTGGTGGATTGTATTACCGGTTGTTTGGTTTGGAACAGGGTTGGGTGTGTGGCTTACGGCTCGCCCAGTGTTTCATTTTGGCGCAAGCGGACTTACGTATGGGTTTATGTTTTTCATTTTTATTGTCGGTATTCTGCGCAGGGACCGACAAGCCATTGCACTTTCCCTATTGGTGTTCTTTCTTTATGGAACCATGATATGGGGAATCTTCCCGCATCAACCAGGAGTGTCTTTTGAATCACATCTTTGGGGTGCTGCCCTGGGTGCGCTTTGTGCATTGCTGTTGCGCAAACGTGATCCTGCACCGCCTATAAAACGCTATAAGTGGGAAGATGAGGCAGATTATGTTGAAGACCCTGTGATTGGCGATGTGTGGAGTCAGTTGCCTGAAAGGGAAGACGCAGAACCTAAAGATAGAATTAAATGATATGGTCCGCGAAGAGATTTTATTGGTTTACGATAAGGAATGTCCTGCCTGTGATAACTACTGTCGCATGGTGAGAATAAAAGAAGGCGTGGGTGAACTTAAAATTGTCAATGCGCGTGATTCTAGTTCAGTGATGGATGAAATCACCGCTAGTGGTTTGGATATTGATCAAGGCATGGTGTTAAAAATGGGAGGTCAACTCTATTATGGATCAGATGCCATCCATGCCATCGCGCTCATAAGCAGCCGTTCTGGGATTTTTAATCGTTTAAATTATTGGTTATTTAAATCAAAAATGCTCTCTGCGGTTCTTTATCCAGTGCTGCGCTTTTTTAGAAATCTACTGCTCAAGATTTTAAGCAAAACAAAAATTAATAATTTGGGTATGGAAAACAATGAAAAATTTTAATACTGATCCCTTCGCTGTACCATATAGGTCAATGCATTCCCAAAGATCCCTAAAACTTGAAAAACAACTCAGACGCCTAACCGGTAAGGCGATTAGTGATTACCACATGATCGAAGATGGAGACCGTATCATGGTCTGCCTTTCGGGTGGTAAAGATTCTTATACGCTTCTGGATATGTTACTGGAATTACAACCGGTTGCACCAATTCAGTTTGATTTGGTCGTGGTAAACCTGGATCAAAAACAACCCGAGTTTCCTGTGCATGTGTTACCAAACTATCTCGATTCACTTGGTGTGGAGTATCACATCATTGAACGTGATACCTACAGTATTGTTAAAGAAAAGCTAGAGCCGGGTAAAACAATGTGTTCACTATGCTCAAGATTGCGTCGGGGTATTTTATATAACACCGCGCAAGAGCTTGGCACAAACAAGATTGCCTTGGGGCATCATATGGATGATCTGGTGGAAACGATGTTTTTAAATATGTTCCATGGCTCACGACTAAAGACTATGCCGCCCAAACTGATAAGTGACGATCAGCGCAATATTGTGATTCGACCCCTAGTGTATTGTCGTGAGAAAGATATTGAAAAATACGCAAAGAGACGTAAGTTCCCCATTATTCCCTGCAACCTCTGCGGCTCACAGCCCAATTTACAACGTGCGCGAATTAAACAAATGCTGGCAGAGTGGGATAAAGAAGCACCAGGTCGTGTAAGTAATATTTTCCGGTCTATGCAACATATAACCCGTAGTCACATGTTAGATACTAGCTTATTTGATTTTAATTCGATGAGCTCAGGTTCTGCTCGCCTTAATCAAGAAACTAATGTTGTTTGATATTTAAAACAAAAGTTTCAAGCTTGCTCTTGATAAATCTAATCAGAAAACACTCCATAACTAGTCACATGCTCGTAATAATGCAGCTAAGTGGCGTAGCGTTAAGTTGTTTTCCCGTGGGATTAAAAAATATGGGAAGTATATATTGGTTACTTTTGTGTGTACTTGGAACTGCATCTGGAATTACTACACTCTTTTATAACAAAATTGGTAATTTCAGTGTGTATCCAGAGCCTAAACCACGAGCAAATTTAATTACTACTGGCCCCTATCAATATATCCGCCACCCGATGTATGTAAGCCTTGTAGTTATGATGATCGGCATCGCACTGTATAACTTCCACTGGTTAAATGGCTTGGGTCTAGTGCTAGTTTCACTAGCTGTAGTTAGCAAAGCATGTATTGAAGAAAAGTTACTGCAAATGCATTTCCCTAAATTTGCTGCATATCAACAGCAAACTAATCGATTTATTCCGTATGTCTATTAATAACCTAATGTTTTGGGTTGCCATTCAAATCATGGCATAATCATCTATGACAGTAGTGTGGAGGGAAAACAAAAATGTTAACTATAATTATAATTATTGCATTACTTGCAACGATTGGCGCCTTGGGTTTGGGATTATTATCAATGGGGTTTGGCGGCTCACTTGATAGTGAGTTTGGCGAACGCTTTATGTGGATTCGCATAGGCCTTCAAGGTGTAGCCGTGTTCTTTATATTATTCGCACTTTACCTGGCCAACACTTAGTACAATGTACGAAATAGCACAACCGCAAACAAAACATCGATTAATCTATTAGTTGCTATATTACTTACTTGTGTAGCACATTTCCTTTTGGTTTTCTTTGCTGATCTAATTTGTTTTTTTTCTGAGACTTGTTAACAAAAATTGCAGGTCGTGACATATCCTGTACTGTTCTCTTTGAAACCAAATGACTTTTTTCATTCATTTGATACCCCTCCTTAACTATATTAATTTTAGTGGAGACTGTGCGCCTCTAAATTCCTTTGCCTCTTTAACTTAACGCCCTAATGGGTAGAGTTACTTTCTGTCAATACTACGCAATTAAAATTCTGGCTTTGTGTTACCCATAACAAAATTGGCACTAGGCACAAAATTATTAGATTATTTGCTAAACAACTTTATTCGTTTAATCAGAATCTGATATTCAAGGTTTTATACAGGCTCAATTCAGAGCTTCTTGCTACACATTAAATAAACACATAAAAAATATGGATAATAGTGCTGGCGGACACTCTGCCATATAATTTAAATCCCTTTGTGATTAAAGGCAGACATGCTGAATCAATGAGTTAGCTTAATTACCTGCCCCACAATGCCATAAATTTAGCTATGGAATTTCCCTTTTGTAGTAGATAGATTTATGTGTGGAACAACTAATATATAAGAATAATAACTTTACCCCGTTGGCGAAGTACTAATGCAAATAAACCAACCCCCTACAAAAGGCCTCTATGATCCTGCCTATGAGCACGACTCCTGTGGTGTGGGTTTTGTGGTCGATATTAAAGGTCGCAAATCGCATAAAATTGTCACCAATGCATTAACTATTCTCAAAAACTTGATTCATCGCGGTGCTTGTGGCTGCGAAGAGAATACTGGCGATGGCGTTGGGATCTTAACGCAGACACCACACAGTTTTTTTATGCGTGTTTGTAAAGAAATTAATATCGATTTACCCAATTTTGGATACTATGGCGCAGGCATGGTGTTCTTGCCGAATGATCCTGCACAACGAAAACAATGTCAGGATAAATTCAACCAAGTTGTAGAAAAGGAAGGACAACAACTGCTTGGATGGCGTGATGTTCCCACTGACGATTCCCTGCTTGGTCCAACCGCAAAATCTAGTGAGCCAACCTTTAAACAAATTTTTATTGGTCGTAGCTCTAACATAAAAAATGAAACGGAATTTGAACGCAAACTTTATGTAATTAGAAAAGTCATAGAACATACTATTTCAAATTCAGAGCTGCCGGAGCGACATCACTTTTATATTCCGTCTCTTTCATACCGAACTTGTGTATATAAAGGGATGTTAACGGGTACGCAGTTTGAACCGATGTTCCCGGATGTTTCCGAACCCGATTTCGAATCTGCGATGGCATTGGTACATCAGCGTTTTTCAACGAATACCTTGCCTTCATGGGATTTAGCACAGCCGTTTCGATATATCGCACATAATGGTGAGATTAACACCGTGCGTGGTAACACTAATTGGATGCATGCCCGTGAATCACTATGTGAGTCTGAATTATTTGGCGAAGATCTACAGAAGCTTTTCCCGATTGTAATTGAAGGTGGCAGTGACTCAGCTGCCTTCGATAACGTTATGGAATTTTTACACATGAGTGGTCGACCACTCGCACATGCAGTACTCATGATGATACCTGAGGCATGGAGCGGTCATGAAACCATGGATGATGCGCGTAAGGCATTTTATGAGTATCACTCATGCTTAATGGAACCTTGGGATGGTCCTGCATCCATCGCGTTTACAGATGGTGAAGTAATTGGTGCAGTGCTCGATCGTAACGGATTGCGCCCATCACGTTATTACGTCACTAAAGACGACATGGTTGTCATGGCATCTGAAGTGGGCGTATTAGAGATTCCACCAGAAAATGTATTAATTAAAGAACGTTTGCATCCGGGACGTATCTTTATGGTGGATACCAGGCAAGGACGCATCATTGATGATAAAGAAATTAAAAAAGAGTTCGTGGAACAACACCCATATACGGATTGGTTAAAACAAAATTTATTACCCCTTGAGAATTTACCCAATCCAAAACAAATTCATGGCTCTGATTACGACACTCTATTACAACGCCAACAGGCATTTGGATACACCCACGAAGATCTAAGAATACTCATGGCCCCAATGGCGGCTAATGGCTTGGAACCACTTGGCTCCATGGGCACCGACACAGCTCTCGCGGTATTGTCGAATCGTTCACGTTTGTTATATGACTACTTTAAGCAGTTATTTGCACAAGTTACGAATCCACCATTGGATGGTATTCGCGAAGAATTAGTAACCCAAGTATCCATTCACATTGGACCAGAAAAGAATCTGCTGAACCCTACACCGCAAAGTTGCCGGCAAATTAAAATCCAGTCCCCGGTGCTAAGCAATGAAGAGTTAGCGCGCATTCGCGATGTTAACCTCGCTGGTTTTAAAACCAAGACGATACCTATTTTGTATCCAGTAGCTGAAGACGGACCTGGTTTAGACAAGGCCTTAAAAGAAGTATTCGCACAAGTTGATACTGCGATCGATGATGGTTACACCAACATCATCCTTTCTGACCGTGGTATTAATCAAGAGTTAGCTTCAATTCCTGCTTTGCTTGCCACTGCGGGGGTTCACCATCACCTGGTGCGTAATGGTACGCGTACAAAAGTTGGCTTAATCCTTGAATCTGGTGAGCCACGTGAAGTACATCATTTTGCTGTGCTGATTGGTTATGGGATTGGAGCTGTAAACCCTTATCTTGCCTTTGAGTCCTTGGGAGACATGATCGGTAGAGGATACTTGCCTGAGATAAACCATGAAACGGCGGTTAAAAACTTTATCAAGGCTGTAAATAAGGGCCTGATTAAAACAATGTCAAAAATGGGTATCTCCACCGTGCAATCTTATCGAGGTGCGCAAATCTTTGAGGCAATCGGCCTGAATAAAGAGTTTGTTGATAAATATTTTACTTGGACGGCTTCGCGTATTGGCGGTATTGGCTTACATGAAGTTGCAAGAGAAGTAAGCATCCGTCATCACAATGCCTTCCCGGAGCGTCCTGCTAAAAGACCTGATTTGGAATGGGGTGGCGAATATCAGTGGCGTCGCGATGGTGAATACCACTTATTTAATCCTGAAACTGTATTTAAATTACAACATTCAACTCGAACTGGTCAGTACAATATTTTCAAGGAATACACGGACAAGGTTAATGACCAAAATGAAAATCTTGCTACCTTACGTGGACTATTTAAATTTAAAAAAGCCAAAGAACCGATTCCAATCGAGGAGGTCGAGCCGATTGAAAACATAATGAAGCGTTTTTCAACCGGCGCGATGTCTTATGGTTCAATCAGCAAAGAGGCTCATGAAACTTTAGCGATCGCAATGAACCGCATCGGTGGCCGATCTAATACCGGTGAGGGTGGTGAAGATCCCGATCGATACATAGCAGATGAAAACGGTGATCTAAGAAGAAGCGCGATAAAACAAGTGGCTTCTGGGCGCTTCGGTGTAACTAGTGAATACTTGGTTAATGCCGATGACTTGCAAATAAAAATGGCGCAGGGCGCCAAGCCAGGTGAAGGTGGACAATTGCCAGGTACCAAGGTCTATCCTTGGATTGCAAAAGTACGTCACTCCACTGCTGGTGTAGGTTTAATTTCTCCACCGCCACACCATGATATTTACTCGATTGAAGATCTAGCACAACTCATTCATGACTTAAAAAATTCAAACCCTGAGGCACGCGTCCATGTGAAGTTGGTGGCAGAAGTAGGTGTAGGTACTGTAGCCGCGGGTGTATCAAAAGCGCATTCCGATGTAGTGCTCATCTCAGGTTATGATGGCGGTACTGGCGCATCACCTATAAGCTCATTAAAGCATGCGGGTCTGCCTTGGGAGTTAGGGCTTGCCGAAACTCAACAAGTACTAGTGCAAAATGGCTTGCGTGACCGCATCGTGGTGCAAACGGATGGCCAATTAAAAACTGGACGTGATGTGGTAATTGCCACCTTATTAGGCGCAGAGGAATATGGCTTCTCTACCGCACCATTGGTAGTAATGGGTTGCATTATGATGCGCGTGTGCCATTTAAATACTTGTCCCGTGGGGGTCGCCACACAAAACCCTGAACTACGTAAAAAATTTAGCGGCCAACCTGAATTTGTAGAAAACTTCTTTAAATATATCGCTGAAGAAGTTAGAGAATATATGGCACAACTTGGATTTAGAACCATCGATGAAATGATTGGTCAAGTGGATCGACTTGATGTGAATCATGCCGTTGATCACTGGAAGGCGCATGGTTTGGATTTTACAAATATTTTGCATAAACCTGAAGCAGGTCCAGGTGTGGGTATCTATTGTACAAACAAACAAGATCACGGACTGGAAAAGTCTTTGGATGTCACCACCTTAGTACCATTATGCAAAGACGCAATTGATGAACGCAAACCGGTCGATATTATTTTGCCCGTACAAAATATCAATCGTACCGTTGGCACTATCTTGGGTTATCACATAACCAAACGTTATGGTGCGGAAGGATTACCGGAAGATACGATCCGGGTTCACTTTAATGGTTCTGCTGGAATGAGTTTCGGTGCGTTTGTACCCAAAGGTGTGACCTTAACACTGGAAGGTGATGCCAATGATTATTTAGGTAAAGGCCTATCGGGTGGCAAAATTACTGTCTATCCACCACGACATTCAACTTTTGTACCGGAAGAAAATATTATTGTTGGAAATGTGCTGCTGTATGGCGCGACTTCAGGTGAAGTGTATATTCGCGGAATTGCTGGTGAACGCTTTTGTGTGCGTAACAGTGGGGTTAATACCGTTGTCGAAGGTGTTGGAGACCACGGCTGCGAATACATGACCGGGGGGCGTGTTGTTGTGATTGGCCCCACAGGCAGAAACTTTGCAGCAGGAATGTCTGGCGGTATTGCTTATGTATTAGCGGATAAAGAGCAATTCAAAATTCATTGTAATCTCGACATGGTCGATTTAGAAGATGTCGGCGAAGATGAAGATGTTGAAACCATTAAGACATTATTGAGCAAACATGTGGAATACACTAAGAGTACGGTTGCGAAAAACATCCTAGATCATTGGAATGAGTATCAATCGAAATTCGTTAAAGTGATGCCTATAGATTACAAGCGCGTATTGGCCGCAATTAAAAAGGCAAGAGAAGAAGGTACTTCTGAAGATGAGGCCATGATGGAGGCTGCACATGGCTAAAGTCACCGGCTTTATGGAGTATGCACGCGCAAAGCAACCCTATCGTCCCGTAGAAGTACGCAAACATGATTGGCATCAAGTCATGCTGCCGTGGCCAATTGACCCACTCAAAGATCAGGCTGCACGCTGTATGGATTGTGGCATTCCATTTTGTCACGAAGGCTGTCCTCTAGGGAATTTGATTCCGGACTGGAATGATCTGGTGTATCGAGATCAATGGCAAGATGCTATTCAACGATTACACGCTACCAATAACTTTCCAGAATTTACTGGAACACTTTGTCCCGCACCCTGTGAAGGTTCATGTGTTTTGGGAATTAATGATGATCCAGTCACCATCAAAGGTGTGGAACTCACCATTATTGATAAGGCTTGGGAAAACGGTTGGGTTCAACCGCAAATTGCAACAGTAAAAACTGGTAAAAAAGTTGCCGTAATTGGCTCCGGCCCTGCTGGTTTGGCAGCTGCACAACAACTTGCACGTGCCGGACATGATGTAACAGTTTTTGAACGCGCCGATCGCATTGGTGGCTTGCTACGTTATGGTATTCCAGAATTTAAAATGGAAAAGAGAGTTCTGGATCGGCGTTTGGAACAAATGCAAGCTGAAGGTGTAGTTTTTCAAACCAACGCGCATGTCGGTGTGAACGTTTCTATAGATGATATCCGAGCTGACTTCGACGCGCTGTTATTAGCTGGTGGTGCCTGTGCCGCGCGAGATTTGCAAGTAGAAGGACGTGAGTTAAAGGGTATTCATCAGGCCATGGAATATTTACCCCTGCAAAATAAAGTTTGCGAAGGCGATGCCACACCAGACAACTTTATTAGTGCTAAAGGAAAACATGTAATTATCATCGGTGGGGGTGATACGGGTGCAGACTGTTTAGGAACTGCGAATCGTCAAGGCGCCAAGTCTGTGCATCAGCTTGAGATCATGCCGAAACCACCTAACGTTCGACCAGAAGATAATCCCTGGCCTGAATGGCCGCGGATTTTTCGCACCGCATCTGCACATGAAGAAGGTGTAGAAAGAGTTTATTCTGTTTCAACTAAACGTTTTGTTGACGATGGGAACGGCCACATCACAGGCCTAGAACTTGTAAGAGTTGAAATGGTGAATGTTGATGGTCGTGCATCTGTGAATGGCGGCCGTTTAACTTTAGAAGAGGTACCAGACAGTCATGAAGTCCTTCCTTGTGATTTAGTGCTGCTGGCAATGGGCTTCTTAGGACCGGAAAAACCTGGCATGCTAGAACAATTAGGCATTGCTTTAAATGAGCGCGGCAATGTTGTACGCGATGAAAATTGGATGACCAGCATTAAGGGTGTATTTACTGCTGGGGACATGCAACGAGGGCAAAGCTTAATTGTCTGGGCGATCGCTGAGGGTAGAAGTGCCGCACGAGGAATTGATAAATATTTAATGGGAAGCTCAGATCTTCCCGCACCTGTTTAATTTTATTAACATCAACCATTCAGCCTTTTTGCGATAGCAGTTATCTGGATGCTCATTTAAAGAAATCTTTATCTAGTAGACCATACGGACTTCCAAGATGAGATGAGGTTCGTGATGGAATGGCTCGTTATGAGCGCGCTAGTATTAATTGGTGCGCTATTTATAAAGTTTATAACAGAAAACAGCGCTCGAAAGGAAGAAGCGGAATCATACCGAAAAACCAGTTCAAAAAAACCGCGACTTGAACCTAATGCAAATTTACCGTTATCTGATATACCTTTAGTAAATTATCGCGTCAATCGTTTCATCCTCTCTAAGGCTGAACAAGCTTTTTATAAAGCATTACGACAAGGTCTGGGCGAGCAATTTTTAGTATTAATTAAGGTGCAGGTATGCGACGTACTGCGACCTGAGACAGGAATTGCAAAAAGTGTATGGCAAATTGCCTTTAATCGAATTTCATCTAAGCATTTTGACTTTGTACTTTGCAGTCCGAATCAATATGAAATAATTGCTGCTATTGAATTAGATGATAGCAGCCACAAACAGTCAGCTAGACGAAGTCGGAATAAGATTTTAAATGAAGCATGCGAAAGTGCGAATTTTCCATTAATAAGAATCACTGCAAGGCAAATCTATTCTGCTCAAGAAATTAAAGCTGCGCTCTTAAGTGCATTAAGAGATTATAGAATCAATAAGGCAGCCTAAAATTTCCTTATAGTTTTAGCTCCATAATCGATCTTTCTGCGTTAAACTATTTCATTAGCGCATTACTTGAAAAATTGCTTCATGCTAAAATAATGATATGGTTAAATTTATTCCAGGATTGATCGCAGCAATTGTAGGATTTTTAACAATAAAACTCTCTGCGTGGGCACTTTCTCTTACTGCGGAATTTTTGATTTTTGTCGCGATATATATCGTCGTAACATTTATTATTGATGCTGCACTTAAGCGCTATGGAAGTCTAGAGCTAAAAAAGTATCTTTGCTATCTATTAGTTTTATCCCTTCAGAATTTGACTCTAATTTCTGTACTATATTTGTGCTGAAACTATAGTTGAATTCAGCATCCTGTCTAACACAACCTTCATTAATTTAAGTTAAAATAGCTATGTAATAAATTAAGCGTGCCACTTTAAGTGTAAAATATAGTCTATTTAAAACATCCGATCCGATACTAAAGGAAAAATTATGAAAACTAACTACAATATTGAAAACAAAGTTGCATTAGTCACGGGTGCTAATCGCGGAATTGGTAAAGCAATCGTTGAATCATTTTTAAATCATGGTGCTTTAAAAGTTTATGCAGCTGTTCGTAATTTAAATACTGCTTCTCCATTAATTGAACAATATAACGATAAAATAGTACCGATTAAAATTGATTTAGATCATCCAGAAACCATAACTGCTGCAGCAAATCAAACTAAAGATGTCGAGGTAGTAGTAAATAATGCAGGCGTACTTTCCGTCGCCACACCTTTGGATAACAATGCTTTAGATACACTTGAGCACGAAATGAAAATTAATGTTGGTGGCCTTATAGGTATGGCACAAGCCTTTGCACCCATACTCAAAGCAAATGGCGGCGGTGCCTTTGTGCAACTCAATTCTGTTGCATCCTTAAAGTGCTTCCCAGGTTTCTCAACTTACTGTGCATCGAAAGCGGCTGCTTATTCAATAACGCAAGCATTACGTGAAATACTGGGAGAGCAAGGCACGGCTGTGTTAAGTGTGCACCCTGGCCCAATAGCTACAGATATGGCAACAAATGCCGGCTTGGGCGAAATTGCTGAGCCTGCCTCACTAGTAGGAGACGGCATTGTTGCAGCATTAAAAGCTGGAGAGTTTCATTTGTTCCCAGACACCATGGCTAAACAAATTGAAGGTGCTTACCATGGTTTTGCTGAGAATGTAGTCGAACAAAAAATGGAAGTTTAAAAATCCTAGTCGATTAGAAATCATCTAACAAAAGTATAATTTAACTAAGTGCTACGATTTTTACCTTAGCAACACCTTCAGTTAATAAACCAATCTTTTTAGCGGCTGCAGTTGATAGATCGATAATGCGACCTTTTACAAATGGGCCGCGATCGTTAATTTTTACTTTAACGGATTTATTATTTTTTAAATTTGTCACCATAACAACCGTTCCAAAAGGTAATTTTCTATGCGCAGCCGTGAAGGCATGCATATCGTAGCGCTCACCACTTGCTGTGGAATGGCCATGCAATGATTTTGCATAGTAGCTTGCTAAGCCTATTTCTCGATAAAGATGCTTTTTAGCAGTATTACTTGCACATGCTGAGCTAATAAAAATTAGCAGTACAACAAACGTGTGCACATAAGATTTTTTCAGTTCCATGAATTATTTCCTTACAAAACCAAAAAAAAGGCACCACTCATATGAATGGTGCCTTGCTAGTTCAGGTTAGTGTCTACGATCGTAGTCATAATAACGATCGTGATGGCGGCGCTGATCATAAGCGTGTTTGTAATGATGGCGTCCATGACCACGTCTATGACCGTGACCGTGACCGTGACCGCGTTTATAATAATGGCGTGGCTTATGATAATAATGATGATGTTCTACGTGACGTGGCTCATAATAATGCCGGCCATAATCGTTGTACCCAATGAGAATGCTCCAAGGTGCATCCTCGATACCTAGATTACCAAACACTCTGCCCTCGGCATGGGAATGTGCTGAAAGCATTAATGTAGCTATGCCTATTACCGTAGATCCAATAAGTTTTTGCTTATTCATAATACCGTTCTCCATATTTAGGTACGTGTCCAGTTTGACAAAACTACTAAGAGCGATGTCGCAAGAAATGTGTAAACAATATGAAACGCGCTACCTCTAATACTCAACGGTTGTAATTAAGCGATGAATGATCAAGCTCGATAATAACTGGTGTTACACAGTTACCAGACAAATACGCTTTGACATCAGAACGGAGTTTAGGAACATCAATGCCAAGATAGTATCCACCAATATGCTGCATTTTTTTAAGCCCTGCTATTGCCAAATTAGATGCTGCATCAGGATATTCCTGCCAACCTTTGAGGTGCGCTGCTGCTATTTGTATTAGACCTTGTATAAACAAACCAGTTTTTGTGTGTTGCCCTGCTGCGATCCAAATTACCTCCCAGGCTTCATGCGCTTCCCACCAATAATGATAATTAAATAAATCAATTCCAAATAAGTATATTTCGCATGTATTCCAATCTTCAGGCTTAAATGAAACCAATTGCTCAGTTGGTTTATTATAAGAATGACCACGTGGATCACGTGTAGGATGCGGTGTCTTCCCTGGGACAAATCGGTAGCCTGGAAATGGACTGTCGGAGTAACGTCGAGGATGCTTTGTTAATGATGACTCTTGCACAATTACATGCACTGATCCAGGTACTCAAAAAATTAATTGCGCTACTGAATGCGATTTTCAGACAGCATGAATTTTGTTGAACAAACAATTAATTAATATGCTTGATCTATAAAGAGTATGCAAATATTTATACACATAGGTTTTAGTATATAAAATTTATAATACAACAACTTCATTATAATCATCCACTTAATAAAAGAGGTGGTATGAAGTATGGATCACTTAGGGTATTGTCAATATTGTAACTTGGGATGAAAATTTATAATTCCTTTATCAATTGGAAATAATAAAAAGATCGATTCAACAAAACATAGATTTCTTGTAATATTTTGTCTCGTCGTAGCAGGCGAGATGGTATTCAGTCTGCCTTTTCATGTGTCGCGTTTTTTTCGTCCTACCGTACTGGATGTATTTAATCTATCAAATACCGCGCTTGGTGATATTTTTGCGGTATATGGAATTACTGCAATGCTGTCGTATTTCCCTGGAGGTGCAATCGCAGATCATTTCTCTGCACGAAAACTACTGACGCTCTCATTATGGACAACTGCATTAGGTGGATTGTATATGGCGCAGTTTCCGGATCAATTTGGTTTATCCATATTGTTTGCTTATTGGGGAATCACCTCCATATTACTGTTCTGGGCAGCATTAATTCGAGCCACACGGGAGTGGGGTGGTTCATTGGCACAAGGCCGAGCCTTTGGATTTCTCGATGGTGGTAGAGGCTTGATTGCAGCAAGTGCTGCTTCATTGACGGTTTTAGTTTTTAGCATGCTGTTACCAGCAGAAATTGAGAGTGCTACGCTACTACAACGCAACCAGGCATTACAGATAGTCATCTATGTGTATACAGCGATGACCTTTGCAACGGGTGTGTTGGTTTGGTGGCTTATTCCTAACAGCCGTGATTACAAGTTAGCGACATCATTTCACCCTCTTGCTGGCATGCGCCTTGCACTTAGTCAACGTGTAGTTTGGTTGCAGGCAGTAATCGTTATTTGTGCATATTGCGGCTATAAGGCTCTCGATAATTACGCGCTATATGGTGTTGAGGTACTAGGAATGAATGAAGTTGAGTCTGCACAATTTACTTCTATCGCAGCCTATCTTCGACCTATCGCTGCGATTGCTGCTGGCATTCTGGCAGACCGACTGATCACTAGTAAGATAGTAAAAATATCTTTTTTATTATTACTTGTGAGTTACGCTTTGCTATCTTTCTTATCACCTTCTTTATCGATAACAAACATTATCTACGGCAATCTCATTCTTACATTTGCTGCCGTCTACGGTATACGTGGTGTGTATTTTGCCTTATTAGAAGAAACCAATGTCTCCTTTCATATTACTGGTACTGCTGTTGGGCTTATCTCTGTAATAGGATTCACACCAGATATATTTTTCCATTCAATTGCAGGCCGCCTGTTAGATGCTTCACCCGGTCTTAAAGGCCACCAACACTTTTTTGCCATGCTTGCAGTAATTGCTGCAATTGGTATGGCAGCGTCAATCACTCTTGCCCACAGTAAAAAAAATAATCAACAATAGCATTTGAATTAAAAAAACCTGCTGCTCGTAGTACTTGGCTGAACATTTGTAGAGTCAGACTCTATATCTCGACAATTCCCTATAATTTATTAACCCATTGAATTATAAGCTAACAACTCTCGTAAAGACCGTTTATCTGTTTTTATAGGCCGTTTATTTCTGAATTTCTTTACCTGATAGTGAATATGGATAATTCTACTAGTGCTCAACTAGAGGAGAGGGCATGCCCCATTTTCAAGAACGTCGATCTGGTGGTGATCGCCGACAGTATAAGGGTCCTGATCGTAGAAAAGGTAAAGATCGCCGAGGCAATATGGGAGGCAATTTAGAGTTTATCGAGCGGGACAGATTTAAAGCTTGGATTCATGATCAAAATGATTCGTAGTCATTTACCTTAGGGTTGAGTCTAAGAACAAGCCTTTCTTTCTATTCACATATCACATATCTTTTTACAAAGCATATTATACTTTTAGCTCATGCTTAGTAGACACCAGGCATGGATATTAAATCTGTTCATACACGACCGTTGTATTCAGCTAAATACAATTTGCTATTCTTATTTAACTTATTTAAGTAGATTAATAAATAAATTAAATCTGGATGAAATTAAAAAAATTTATTGATGCAACTGCCGCGCTATTGATTACGGTTGCACTATTGTTACTGCTTACCAGCCCATTATGGATTGGCTGGATGATGGAGTATGAACATGATAAAACTAAGAATGCTCTAGCTGATGTCACACTCCAATGCGATGATGGCTCCATAGAAGAACGCGAAGTTTGGAGCAAGCTTGGAATCGCCATTTTTTGTGAAAAAGATGGAGTAAAACATGGTGTTTGGCAAGCTTGGGATGGCGGCTATATGCATATTTTTGGTGAATATGCAGAAGGTCAAAAGCACGGCACTTGGAAATACTTTAATGCGTATGGAGAACAATGGGGAGAAAGGCGGTATGCAAATGGCAAGGAAACATCTAAATTAGTTAACTTACTTACTGCAGACTCTGTACTCGTTAACAAAAAAGAACGTAAGCTTCATCTAATAAAAAATGGCAATACATATCGCACTTATAGTGTAAGACTAGGAGCTAATCCAGTTGGACATAAACAAAAACAAGGTGATGAACGTACACCTGAAGGTAATTATGTCTTGAATACTAGGAATGAAAACAGCAAGTTTTATAAGTCCATACATATTTCGTACCCCAATCACGAAGACCGAAAGCAAGCGCAGAAAGTGGCTGTTGAATCTGGCAACGCAATTTTGATTCATGGACAACCCAATGGCTTTGGGTGGGCTTGGAGGTTACTTAGTTTATGGGACTGGACAGATGGGTGCATCGCAGTCAGTAACCAAGACATGGATGAGATTTGGAACTTAGTCGAGGATGGAACTTCTATAGTAATAACACCGTAATTGCTACTATATATAGAGGTTGAAATGATCACATTTTCGCGAGTCGTATATGTATACATTGAACCATGTTGATTTCTCTATTATTGACCTCGATCATTGATAGTTGTCCACTACATACTTAACCGGATCCTCTTATCGGGTGCCATGATCACAATGCGTTAATGTAACGCATGATTAAGTTATGACTCACCCAATCATAAAAGCACTCCTACCATGGATTCTAATAATCACGGGTATCATTATTGTTTATTCACTCTTTTATCATCGCACTGACATGACAAATGAAAATTTGCAGTCACGTCCACAAGACATCCATGAACAATCTCCAGAACAACAAAAACAAGTGGAACAGCAGCAGGCTCTGGGACAGGCTAAGGTCGAACACCTTGAGCAGGAGAAGATAATTAAACAGCGCCTAACTGAAGAATTTGAAAATGCATTTCTGAAGCAATATACCCAACCTGTTGGATGTGAAAACTGGGAAAATGAGTCTCATATGGTTAGATGCATAAATCACCAAATCAAAGCTAAACAAGAATTTAAACAAGAATTTATAGAAAAACGTGGTTTACCTAAAGACACATTTGATCATGCGCAACTAAGATTCACGGAATAATATAAATTAAATAACTGTTATAATAGACAACAATCTCTTAAAGATTGTAACGTTATGCATAAGCTACTTTTTTATATCGCAGTAGTGGTCTTAGTAATACCACTACCAGCTAAACCAGCTGATTCTTTAAACCAAATTACCATTCTCTATGATGCGTTCGGCAAATCAAATAACATGAAAAAAGACTGGGGGTTCTCAGCTTTTATTGAGTTTAATGGTAAAAAAATACTTTTTGATGCCGGCAATAATGTCGCAATATTCAAACATAATGTTGAAACTGCAGGGATCAATTTGCGTGAGCTTGATTATGCTGTAATTTCACATCGACATGGTGATCACACGACAGGCCTGACTTATCTATTTGAGGTCAACCCTACAATTTCTGTGTACGTACCAAAAGAAAAATTTGGAATATTTGGTGGTAATTTACCTGGTACGTTTTACCCGCAAATTACCGAACTACCCAAGCATATGCGTACATTTGATGGTGATTCGCATGATAATGTTACAAGTGGATCGCCCTGGGAAGGTGCAAATTTCATTCCCGTGACTAGAGTTACCGAAATTTCTGAAGGAATCTATATATTACCTACGACCTCGGAAACACCCGGTACCAGAGACCTTAAAGAATTGACACTGGCATTAAAAACTAGGGATGGCTTAGTGCTTGTAGTAGGTTGTTCACATCCAGGAATTGAAAACATAGTGGATTTAGCCACTAGCATAGATAACCGTATTTATAATATTTTTGGTGGTTTTCATTTAATACAAAAAAATAATGACCAGTTAACCGCAATCGCAACATCTTTAAAAAGAATATATGGCGTTCAGAATATTGCGCCAGGTCATTGCACTGGTGAACCAGCATTTTCCTTATTTTCTAAAATATTTGGCAAAAACTATATCTATACAGGACTTGGGACTGTAATAGATCTACCCTAAAGCAGCTTATAATCTACTTTTTCTCACTGGCAATCTTTTTACCAATTAAAAGCATACGAATTACGCGTTCTGCTGCATCCGCTAAGTGACCACGTGAATCTCGCAGTGCCTCTTCCAGAGTCATATCCTTTGCAGCAGCACTGGCAATACCATCAATTCCATGCGCAAACACTTTGCGCGCATCATCCGTTAATGCACCACCAATTGCAATTACTGGCACATTAAGTTTATTTGCGGCTTTAGCTACACCAGCAGGTGTTTTGCCGAATGCAGTTTGAAAATCAATTCGCCCTTCTCCAGTAATTACTAAATCTGCTCCTTTTATATACTTACTTAGTTCTGTTGCGTTCAACACAATATCGATACCACTTTTTAGTTTTGCGCCAGCAAATGCGACTAAACCAGCACCCAGACCACCTGCGGCTCCCGCACCCGGCATGCGACCTACATCCTTATTAAGATCTCGCTTTATCAACTTACTAAGGTGTTTCAAATTGGTATCAAGTATTTCTACGATTTTTGGCGTAGCACCCTTTTGCGGACCAAAAACATGTGCTGCCCCCTTTTTCCCATATAGAGGGTTTTTAACATCGCAAGCGACTACAATTTCTGTATTGGGTACTCTTGCATCAAGTCTTTGTATATCGATGCTTGCGATTTTAGCTAGCATGCCTCCAGACCCAAGTTCTTTAATTTCTCTGCCATTGGCATTTAAAAACTTTACACCAAGCGCCTGAGCCATGCCCACTCCACCATCATTAGTTGCTGATCCACCAATACCAATAATGATCTTTTGAGCGCCATGATTAATTGCATCTAGCATCAATTGCCCAGTACCATACGTTGTGGTCTTGAGTGGATTTTTTTCACGGCCAGTAACCAAAGGTAAACCAGAGGCTTCAGCCATCTCTATGACTGCGGTTTTTTTACTGGCTAACCAACCATAGCGCGCAAAAACGAGTTTCCCTGTAGGACCCTTTACGCGTTTTTTTATCAACTTTCCGTTTGCAGCATCTACTAAGGATTGCACAGTTCCTTCGCCACCATCCGCCATAGGCACTTTAATACACCTCGCTTTAGGCAACACTCGCTTGACACCTTTCTCAAGGCAAGAGGCTACTTCCAACGAGGTGAGATTCCCTTTAAATGAATCAGGAGCAATAACGATTTTCTTCATGATTATTCTTAATTATTGATTAGGTATTGATTATATATGAAAAGTATATCGTTTCAGTACCTTAAAGATGTAGTTCTATTAAGTTTTTTTATATGAGCTCAATTGATTGGGCTCTAATTTTTAAAGAAAATTCCGGCTGCTACATATATTTCCTAACCAGATCAGCTATTAAGGCCCCATATCAGGATCAACAACGTGTATTTAATCATTTAATTAAATAAGTTTTTCTCAGTTTTCATTACACTAATCATTCAACATCAATTTATTTAAAATACCTACATAATCAATACTAACAATAGTTAACTATATTGTTAGATTCTTTTGTACACAGGTATATATCTGGTTATACTAATCTACAGGTTCTCACAAACAAATTATTGCTCTATAGAGGGGAGGGTGAAATGGCCGGCAAATTTGAAATTTATAAAGATAAAAAAGGCGAATTTCGTTTTCGACTAAAGGCATCGAACGGCGAGATTATTTTAGCTAGTGAGGGCTATAAAACTAAACGCAGTTGCAAAAATGGCATTGATTGCGTTAAGAAAAATGGAAAGATTAATAAACAATTTGAGCGAAAAACTGCGCGAAATGGAAAAGCTTATTTCGTGTTAAAAGCCAAAAATCATCAGGTAGTTGGTTCAAGTGAAAAATATAACACGGAAAAAAGCATGGAGAATGGAATTGCAAGCGTGGGAAAACATGCAGCATCAGCTATTATTGATGATCAATGCTAATACGTGCGACTCATTATCAGCAAAAGCGTGATATACTGTTAAATTTGATAGTTATACTTTTGCCTTGCCAGTAAACAACACTACAGCTACAAACGCATACAAAGCTTTTTAAGTCTTTTTACTAATTCTTGTATTGTTAGGATGCAATCAATCCTCACTATAGCAAGGTATTGATTGAAACTAACGTCATACAAAACACTCTATACGCGAACAATATTAGCATCCCAAAAGTGCCAAGGACCACCCTCATGAGGGTGGACGTTACCTTCAACCTTGAGGCTGAAGGATGTGAGTCGTGAACATAATTGGTAATTGGTGAAAGTGATCGCATGTGATTAAAAATTAAAAAACCCCGATACCCTTTAAATTAAATCATTATTCGATAATCTTTTGATCTTCATTCCTAGACCGTTTGCACAATTCACCTAAACTTATGCTATTAAAATGTAATACTCTATATATATATATATATTAATAGGCCAAATATTTTAACTAAGGAATTAACCAAAAATATGATTACTTTTAATCCTTTCGCTGATCGTATTCACTTTTTAATGCCAGCAATTTTACGAATTCTAAGTTTAGTATTTTTAATCGTACTAGTTACGTTAGGAATCATAGCTTACAAGATATTTTTATAATAAATTCTCAACGTAATGCTGAGATCACATCAAGAATTTCAGCTTTTATTTGGTCAATCTCATTATCGATAACAGTATAAGCAGAATCATCTGCAGCAGAAATGTCTTGATTATTTTCTTGCCATATTTTATAAAAATGATTAGCACGATCTTGAATATTTTTAGGCATTGCAAGGCTAAAATCACGTAAAGCAAGAACATGTGCCCATCCTACAGTTGTATCGCCTCTAGCATCTCCTTTTTGAAATCGAGCAAATAACATAACTTGCTGAAGCTCTGATAGCTCTGCAATCATTTCAAAACCTGCTTGCCGTACCGTTCGATTTGCCTCGGTCAATTCATTGCGATATGTGTTGTAACCCAAACTAGATAAGGCCACAATTAAACTAATTATGGCGACTGTATTTCGTCGAAGCTGTTCAGTAATTCGATGTTGCATCTAAATCTAATAGATATCAAAAAATATTAATTAATGAATATTACAAAAAGTATACTAATCGGTATTAGTGTTTATTTAGTTTTGTTCTTCAGTGAAAAGGCAATACATTTTATTTATTTCTACACTACTCACGAGTTTGGTACAGATAATTTACTATTAATTAAATCATCCCTAATGATAAATTTTGCACCAATTCTTGGAGGAATAACCGCAGGATATATTAGCAAAAAAGGCTTCATTTCGGGTTTTTTTGTTGGTGTAATTTCAGGAACGATAGTTTTAATCTACCAACAATTTTCAGGAGCAAATCCTTTTACGCAAGAGTTCACACCAAGTATTCTATTTGATGAAGTATTTATTAAAGGCTGTGTAGCTGCTGCATCGGGCGCCGCTGGCGAACTCATTAAACTAAAATATCTTTCAAAACAATTATAGATAACTCATAAAGAGCAAGCACACCAACTTGGATTAACTTTATCTCTTAATGGATTTTACAGTTTTCACTAGCTTATCTATTAGCGATATATTTAGGTCTAGGTCCGAGAGATGTTTTTATTGCTATTGTAGTTGTCGAAATATATATGCCAATTTTGGCATATATTATTTTTCGACGTGGGCACTGGAAACTAAAAATAGTATAGTAAGTATGATACGACTCTGAATAGGTATTCAGAAAAATAAACAATGCTATAAGTATCAACTCTTAAATGATTGAAAGGTATTCTGTATAAGTCGAAGTTGTTGTCCTCATTAAAAAACTACTATGCTGACATAGTTGGAATTTTGCCATTGCAATAAGCTAGACGTAAATTTGGCTTAGGACCAGCTTAGATTCGTTCAGACTATAATATTGCACGTCTATCTAAATTTTAGATGCCTACAGTTTCCAAAAAGCATCTAATCATCACAAATTTACAAATAGGAGGTCTACATGCTTTTAACCAACCTGGAACAAGTGCCGGGGAAAAAAATTGTACAACATTTTGGTTTAGTACAAGGTAATACGATACGTGCTAAACACGTTGGCAAAGATTTTCTAGCAGGCTTAAAAAATATATTCGGAGGCGAATTAGGTGCCTATACTGAACTACTTGCCGAATCTCGAAAAGAAGCTACTGATCGTATGATTGCACAGGCTAAATCCATGGGAGCTGATGCAATTGTTAATGTTCGCTATAGCACTTCTTCCGTTGCACAAGGTGCTGCAGAACTATATGCCTACGGCACAGCAGTTAAACTTGGATCATGATTGAGCTAATAACTTTAGTTTCTTTGCTCGCCATTGGTTATATTTTTGGCCAGCGCGCAGAAAAGAAGCACTTTAAATCAATCATTGCACGTGAAAAAATAACCTTATACCTACCTGTTGTTACACTGAAAACGCCACCTCCTATACACCGACATCAAATGAATTCTGAACTTGTTAGTGGCAATGTAGTGATCTCAATTGACTTCTTTAAAAAATTTGTCGCCTCCTTAAAGATGTTATTTGGTGGAAAAATTACCACCTATGAATC
>JBFGJY010000029.1:0-30901 GCA_041576975.1 Gammaproteobacteria bacterium
ATCATCGTGCAAGGTGATATAAGGTTTACCCAGTGCTGCACAGTAGCCTGCATCAAACGCCGCATTCCATTGTTTATATTTATCGCCAAAACGCACCACTGCAACATCGCAGTGCTCAATTAGTGTTTTGGTGCGGATGCCATTCACTTTTGAAGATTTGTGATCACGCCAGAAGTTCTCACTTTCCTTGCCTAGTACATCACCTGCTGCATCACTAGCAGCGTGATCGGTAACCGCCGATGTAAATGCAATGGGTAGTTGATGCGCTTTAACACCTTCCTTAATTTGTTGACGCCAATCTGTATGGATCTCACCAGATAAATATACTGTCCAATTCATATATAAAACTCTGCTTTATTATGCTCATTCAAGAGCAAATTGATAAAATAAATAATTAAAAACAATGCTTTAAAGTGCGTTTGTAATTTAAATTATTGGTTAGCTTGTGATTTTGATAAAACCAAATTTGTAGCTTATGACATATCCATTTTTTAATTTAGAAAGCGAAAAAAAAAGCAATCCAAGGCTGCATTTAGGTGACCGGTACACCTAAGCTATGAATAAACTCTTCACGGCGTTTTGGGGATAGCAAAATCCACTTCCCGTCCCCATAGTCTATACGCAAACGGTTTAGCGACAGTGCTGGAGACGACCATGGCGCCCGCGTTGGACTAATTCGATGAATTTCCTCTATCGAAATTCGCCAATGAAATGGTCCACTTTGAACTTTGAGCTCATCTGCCTCCACCACATAGTAAGTGCCTAGGTAGACCCAGGATACCAGAACGGCGGTTAGAATCAGCAGTCCTGCCGTAACAACCTTAACGAACCCATCAACATTGGCCATGAGTAGGGGAACTACTGCGACCACAGATACAAAAGCAGCGCTCAAACCAAGAACGACCAACCAGGTATCACGTTCTGATGCGAAACGCCGAGACATTAATTGAACAACTAACGGCTTAGCTCACTGGCGCCAGATACTGACGCTGAGGTTGCGTATGCAAGCTCCAGGACGGATACACAAGTGACTAGTGCGGCGCATGCTTTTCACATTCTTCATCTCATGAATCCCCTTTCAACCCAATGCCTTAGTCATACAACTTCATGTTAAGTATTACAAAGATGAGCTGCTTAATGGCTGAACTCATTCACGACAGCGCGTTAACGTAGAAGACGTCGGCTGGAGCGATTTATTAAGCTTCGAGATCATTTGTGGTAGGCATCTCAAGCAATTACCCCAAACAAAGCCCCCACCCCAGCTGTCAGCGCCATAGCCAATGCCCCCCAAAAGGTTACCCGCGCGGCAGAAGTCATCACAGAAGCACCGCCGGCTCGCGCAGCCAGGGAGCCTAATAGCGCGAGAAACAAGAGTGAGCTACCCGAAACAGCCCACATGATGGCAGATATCGGTACCAAAAGGACAACCAAGAGAGGCAGGCTAGCGCCAGCTGCAAAAGTGCTGGCTGAGGCCAATGCGGCTTGAACCGGCTGTGCAACCAACGTTTCGGATATGCCCAACTCATCTCGAGCATGCGCGCCGAGCGCATCATGCGCCATTAACTGGGTAGAGACTTGGGAGGCAAGTTTCGCATCCAGTCCACGCTCGACGTAGATTGCGGCCAGCTCCGCGTGCTCGTGTTCGGGATCAGCAATTAACTCCTCACGCTCGCGATCCAGATCGGCGCGCTCGGTATCGGATTGTGAACTCACCGAAACATACTCGCCTGCAGCCATCGACATAGCACCAGCCATAAGACCAGCAACGCCTGCGATTAAAATATTCTCTGAACTCGCACCTGCTGCAGCCACGCCAAGCACGAGGCTGGCAGTCGAAACAATACCGTCATTTGCGCCGAGAACTGCTGCACGGAGCCATCCGATGCGGTGTGTTCGGTGTCTTTCAATGTGCCTCATAATATCTATTCTATTTTAAGCTTGTGGATAGCAACGCCTAATGCCAGAACTTAGCCGCAATGAATTTCCTTGTTAGGCAATTTAATTCTTGGCTTCACCAGCAACCCAATTCCTAGCTTGCTCCAACTCTTGATAAGAAAATAATTTTTTTTTTGCATTTACAAAGTGACTAGCAACTGCTTCTGCAAACGTACCAACCACAGAGTCAGTTGAAAATGCTACACGGGAAATCTTTTTATGATGTTCTTTAACAAATCTTAAATGTGATATTAACGCCGCGAATGAATCCCAGCCCGGAAAGGATTTTGTATGAATAATAAGGCCATTTAATTTACCGGTCTGCTCAATGTATGGGTCAATCACCTTTGCAGCTTTCTCGAAGTCGTTTTGCAATAATGGCCCTTCTGGTTCAAGTATCACGATACCATTTATTTTATCAATTTCTACCGAAAGCATATCTTCTGACTCCTAAATTGTCTTTGCCTAGCGCTCAGGCTAACCCGCGCCGAGCGTAGATAGGAAACCAAAAGATGCAGCGGTTGGGCGACAGATTTAATCTGTTGTAAGGCACACGCCGGCTAATTGAAGTCATTGCTTTTCGGTTAAAAGTTTGTCCATGGCTTCAAAACAGCGAGCGGTCTTATCGTAGTCTTCGTGCCACAATAACACTAATAAGTTTCTGTCGATGACAAAGAACTTTCCGTTCAGTTCTGGACGGGGGCTGAACATGCTCTTGTCAATTCGCTCCTTAAATTTGTACGCGTATATTCCAATCTCATTTCTCGGTTCATTTTCAAAGAATACCGCTGTGTACACTACTTCGATATTCTTTGCTGTCATGAGGCTCGCGCCAGTACTAAGAAATACAGATGCCATGGCCCCCATAATCCCCCGTACCTCATTATGCGTATTACCGGTGGGGACTATCGCGATCCCAGAAGACATGTCCTCAATGTCTTTCGCGACGCAGGGAGATGGTGGATTCGAATGTAATTCGGCAACCACGACACTTTCCGACGCTAAAGCGTTTAACGACCACAGTAGGGGAAGCATGAATAGCAGAACAGCCTGGAAGTTTTTCGTGCGCATCATGGGTGCTTAACGTCTATGCTCAACGGTACATTTACGCATCCGACTGCTGGGCGCCCTGTTGGGTGATTTTAGCTGCCCACCAGAAGACAAATATCATAGAACAGACCAACACCGCGATTTACCGAAACAATGAGTACACATAAAACAACGCCAAAGCTAACGCGGATGTTAACAACGCGATTAGAGGTGCCTCTAGAGGCTTTTAGATGTCGTGCCGTCGTATCGCACTGAGCCAGAGTAAAAACCATAGACCTCCAACCCCACTAAGAATCATTAAGGAGATATCAGTACTATTATCTCACGGGTAGATTCTTTTTTTCTCCTTCCCAGTAGCAACCTCCCAGACCCTTATTGAACCGTCTGCATCTCCGCCCGCTATAAAATTTCCACCGTGGCTACCACCAGTAAAAATGTGATCCCCATCTACCGAAAATACAATTGACTCTAGTCGCCCTGTATGGCCCTTGAGGCTGGTGATCATTTTGCCATTCCGAGGGTCCCATAACTTCACCACAAATTCAGGAAATCCGGACCCAGCTGCAATTAGCGTGTCATCGGGCGAGAATGTCACTACCGTGACATCCGATGCAAACTCACTCAAGCGGTGTTTTAATTTCTTCGCAGTGAAATCCCAAATAGCTACGACATCATCCCAACCACCGGATGCAAGCAACTTCCCATCGTGGGAAAAAGAGACATCAATTACTCCATCTGTATGTGCAACCAACGTGGTAAACAATTCGCCCTTAATGAAGTCCCAAATTCTGACATTACCATCGCGACTTCCGGTGGCAAGATACTGGCTGTCAGGAGAAAAACTGACCGAAGTTACCCAATCTTCTTGTTTGATAGTGGCAATCAACTCTCCACTGGGTAGTGCCCAGACCTTCGCGGTACCGTCAGCCGTCCCAGCGGAGGTCAAATACGCATTATCAAGTGAAAAATCTAAGGACCAAATAGGATCGGTATGTCCTTTCAGTGTTTTAACAACTTGCTCATTCTCAACATCCCATAACATAATTAGTCCATCACGATGGCCGGTTGCTAGGAGATTTCCATCTGGTGAGAATGCAATAGCTTCTGCAACAGCATGTATTTCAATATCTCGGTACTTCCATGTACTTAACTCATACAGTCTAATCAGTCGACGTACATCTACAATTTCTGGGACAGGCGATAAAGCATTTCTGTATCTCATTACGCTCACCGCTAAGGTTGCACCGTCGGAAGACATGTCCAGCGCCTCTACTTGGGCTTCTTGCGAACTGCGAACACAAGAGACGACAGCAGTGCTTACCAGAATTAGAATTAAGCTAACTACAAAATAATGTTTTTCAATCTTCATAAGCCCAAATGGCGCTTAATTGGTGGGCTCAGCAGTCGGACAGTGCAACCGTTCAAAATCGACATTCTAAATTCAGTACTAAAAAACGAAAGAGGCAATATGCCCACTCCCTACTGCGGCGAATCGTTAGATTCAGCCGTGGCATCACTCAGTCGATTCTAACTGCTGTGCCACTTACACTTACCATTAACATTCCGCTTTTCTCACCGAGGATTTCGTAGTCAATATCGACTCCGACCACAGCATTGGCACCAACTTTTGTAGCGGCCGCTTCAATCTCGTCGAAAGCTATTTCTCTAGCTTTTCTCAACTCCTTTTCGTAAGCACCAGAACGCCCACCAACAATGTCTCGAATTCCGGCGAAGAGATCTCTGAATAGGTTTGCGCCCAATATCGCCTCACCAGTCACTACACCAAGGTACTCTGATATATTACCTCCTTCAATATCGGGGGTAGTTGTAATGATCATTTTTTTATTTTCCTCCCAAAATGTATTTAAAGACAATGCTTAGCTGCGGACAAACTGCATAGCGGGTTGGGATTCAGATTTGGTGAAATGTTTCCTTTGGCAAATTAGTTTGACCTAAGCAACCAGCCTATAAGGCCTGTTTTTAGAAACATTCGTCTTGAGCTGGTTTTCATGTTTAGCAATTATCTTACAAGATTTATATTGAGAAAGAATAACTGAGCTGTCAATTTTCCATTATTGATCAATCGAGCCTGGCCCCATTGATTTGGCGACATTGATTTGTTGCATTATCCATAAATTAACCATAACGAAAATGATGCACAGAGTATCCGTTCAAGTCTTTCATAAATACGTTTAGAAGAAGTCTGGCTACTAGCCTAGGTAGCTTTACTTCGTCCCAAAGAATCCCCAATTCTTCTGCGCGCTTAAACATTGGGACTCGTTCAACCAATTCATATTTATTAAGTATAAAAGTGTTCTCCGGATTATCGGGACGATCTGTAAACCTACCTCCTGCGGTAACAAGTTTAGAATGAACACTCTTTGCAAACTTATTAAAGAATGTTTTGGTCATTAAATCACAATACAACACATGCTTAGGAAATATTCGCTGGATTTCCTTGAGCGTTTTTTCTATAGACTCGGATTCCAAATACATAAAAACGCCCTCGATAACAATTATCGTGTGGAGATTTTTATCTACTTCCTCTAGTTTCTCGGTCAGCGTCTCGGTGCCGAAATCTATTGATATTCGCTGCAGCGGGTTTTTACTTTCTTCGATTGGGAGTTGTTTATTCTTGTACCTTATAATCTGCGGCTCATCCAACTCTATCCAATTACCACCAGTTATTCTATATGGCCGCGTATCAAAACCTGCGCCGATAGTGATGACATTCACGCTACTCGAGCTTTTTAATTCGATCGACACATAATCATCAATAATTCTGCACCTTGTTATATTCGATATATTGGGCATTTTTTCAGATCTAAAAGGCTCGTATATATTCTTACCTCTTTCATCCATAAATCTTTCTGCATAAATATCATTGCAGATAGACCGATTTCTTTTCGCATCCTCCATTCGTACACCACAGCAATAAAATGCGGTATTAGAAATTGGATTCATGTTTTTTCTCCAGTGTCGATCATCTAACGGCCGCGGTAACCAGCCGACCAAAAAAGCGCACTATAATCAGTGCGCAAAGCGAGCAGCGCGCGACTTGGGAGGTCTGTGTTGACCGCATTGTTATGTTTATTTTTGGCTTGGCATCTCTACTAACTCTGACACCTCAAGTGAACCGCCAATATCAAGAAAAGGGCAAGCCTTTGCAATCGACAGTGCCGCCTCCATAGAATCAGCTTCAACAATAGTGTAACCAGACATTGTCGTTGTGCTTCCAGTGGTGACAGTACCGTCAGAATTTACTGTGCTCGCATTCTTAAACGGATTGGCAGGACTAACTGCTGAGTCGCCCAAAGAAGATAACCATTCTTTATATTTCGCGAAATGTTGCTTTCCTTCCTCTGGGCTAGATGGCTGATCGCCGCCTAGATAAACAATAACGTATTGAGGCATTTGCGTTTCTCCTTTGTTTAAATTAACTTTTATTGCACTTCAAAAAAACATAACGCCCTATTAAGCGACAATTTCATCATTCTTTATTTCCCATACCAAAAGCCCTACCAATGGTTCCTGCAAGAATGTTTTCATTCTTACCTATTTTTTCACCACCACCGGTTTCATGCGAGATCCCGATGGCAACGTATGTGCATTTTTTAAGATCTAGTTTTTCATCTCTTAGCAAAGACTCATCGGTTACGTAGGCAATGCCGATAGGTAGATCTTTTGCGTTAGGTTCTATGCGTGTGTCTTCCCATCTGGCAGCAAGAACAAGATGGGTGATTTTTAACTCATGATTTTCGTTTATCCACCTAATTGGAACACTAACCTCACCAAGCCAGTAATCGGGGCGATCATCTCCAGGAATTTCTCGTAGCAGGGAAACAATTATTGGAGTCTGATCGCCCAGCTCTGGAGGTGCATAATCAACACCGGTTATAGTTAGTTCCATTGTTTGTCACCTAACTATAAGTAGTAGTCCGAAATGTCCAGTCTATATGGAATATTTCGGGCTTTATAACGATTCATATCTTGTAAACTCAGATAGTTACATTAAAATATGGGGTACATATTACGATAAACATCGATCATATTCTATGCCACAAACTCGTCTATTAGACCAAGTTCGTGAAGCGCTACGAGTACGGCATTACAGCCTTCGCACCGAAGAATCTTATTTGTCTTGGATTAAACGTTATATTGTCTTTCATGATAAGCGCCATCCTCGTGAATTGGGTGAGCATGAAATTACACAATTTTTGACTCATCTCGCCACGCATCGAAAGGTAGCCGCTTCGACACAAAATCAAGCCCTCTCTGCCCTGCTCTTTCTTTATAAAGAAGTTCTGAATATGAACTTGCCTTGGCTTGGGGATGTGGTGCGCGCGAAACGGCCAAGTCGTTTACCTGTGGTCTTACCGCGTCACGATACAAAACGATTGTTACATGAGCTTACGGGCACTAATTGGCTCATTGCCAATCTGTTGTATGGATCAGGTTTACGCTTAATGGAAGCGATTAGATTGAGAGTTAAAGATGTAGACTTTGATTATGAACAAATCATTGTACGCTCAGGAAAAGGATTTAAAGATCGCACTACCGTTTTACCCAACTCCATTTCTACACATTTGCAAAATCATTTGCTCAAAATTAAGGATTTGCATCAACGTGACCTTGAAGAAGGTTTTGGCAGCGTATACTTACCCTTTGCAATTGAACGCAAATATCCCAATGCCAATAAAGAATGGGGATGGCAATATGTATTCCCCTCTTCCAAGCGTTCGGTTGATCCACAAAGTGGTGTAATTCGAAGACATCATGTATCAGAAAAGAATTTGCAACGCGCGATTAAGCAAGCAACTCGTAATTTAGGCATCGTAAAACCTGTTAGCACACATACCTTGCGACATTGTTTTGCCACGCATTTATTAGAAGATGGTTATGATATTCGTACCATTCAAGAATTATTGGGGCATAAAGATCTAAAGACCACCATGATTTATACCCATGTTATGAAAAAAGGTGCGCACGGGATTCGCAGCCCGATCGACCAACCCGAAACCGTTACAGTTTAAGTAAGCTTTTAAATATGTATGGCGCGCTCATCCACTGCAAGCGCTGCTTCATGCATGCCTTCGGCAAGCGTTGGATGCGCATGCACAGTGCGTGCGAGGTCTTCTGTTGATAGTTCTGCTTCCATGGCAACCACTGCCTCCGCAATTAATTCTGAAGCATTGGGGCCCACGATGTGTACGCCTAATATTTGATCGGTATTTTTATCGCCAATAATTTTAATCATTCCTTGTGCCTCGCCCATGGCACGTGCTCGTCCTAATGCTAAGAATGGAAATGTACCCACACGATATTTAATATTCGCTTCTTTGCATTCTTTTTCGGTTTTTCCTGCCCAGGCAATTTCTGGCCAGGTATATATGACCCACGGTATGGTGTCGTAATTAACATGCCCAGCCTGCCCTGCTAATTGCTCTGCGAGTGCAATGCCTTCATCGGAGCCTTTGTGTGCCAACATGGCACCACCAATGACATCTCCAATCGCATATACGCCATCAACTGAAGTTTGCCAGTTTGAATTGACTTCGATAAATCCTTTATGATCTGTATTGATGTTTACGGCTTTGAGATTCAACCCATCAGTATGTGCTTTGCGCCCAACTGCGACAATGAGTTTATCGACTTCTAAAGAGTTCGCTTCGTTGTTTGCCGAGTATTTAACAAGGACTTTTCCATTATTCACGCTTACATTATTCACTAAACTATTCAGACGAATATCTAGTCCTTGTTTAGTGTTTATTTTAAACGCTTCTGTAGAAATCTTCTTATCTGCCATGGATAAAAATCCTGGCAGAGCCTCAATAATAACCACTTCCGAACCTAAGCGGCTCCATACACTGCCCATCTCAAGACCAATCACGCCAGCACCAATCACACCTAAGCGTTTTGGTACTTCTTGAAAATTTAATGCGCCAGTTGAGTCAACAATAAATTTATTATCAATTTCTGCAATGGGTATCTCGATGGGCTTAGATCCACTCGCGATGATGATATGTGTGCCTTGTAATTCTTCAGAAGTATTTTTAGCAGAATTTTGAACACGGATTTGTTGTGGCGAAACGAAACTTGCCGTGCCTTTAAACACATCGACTTTGTTTTTCTTTAATAAGCTGCTAACTCCATCTGTTAAAACTTGAACGACCTTATCCTTACGTTTTTGCATGACTGGAACATCAATCTCTACGTTTGATATTTTCAAGCCATGTTCTTTGGCATGTTCATTTAGGAATTGAACGTGATGACTAGAATCCAGTAAGGCTTTAGAGGGTATACAGCCAATATTTAAACAGGTACCACCTAATGCTGGTTTACCATTTGCAGTGACATACTCTTCTACACAGGCCACTTTCATGCCTAATTGTGCACAGCGAATCGCGCACACATAGCCTGCTGGACCTGAGCCTATTACGATAACTTCATATTGTTGCATTAAATCGACCTTAGTCAGACTTGCAGCAACAATCGATTAGGATCTTCAATGATATCTTTGATGTGCACCAAAAACTGCACGGCTTCTTTGCCATCAATGATACGATGATCATAGCTCAAGGCAAGATACATCATGGGTGCAATCACGACTTCGCCATTTTGGGCAATGGGCCGCGCTTGAATGGAATGCATACCTAAGATTGCACTTTGCGGGGGGTTGATAATTGGCGTAGACAGCATAGAACCAAACACACCGCCATTGGTAATGGTAAACGTACCACCCGTGAGCTCTTCGATAGTGATTTTATTTTCACGTGCACGCAATGCAAAATCACTTATAGTCTTTTCAATCCCTGCAAAAGATAAGCCATCTGCATTTTTAACTATAGGTACAATAAGACCTCGCGGTGTACTGACTGCAATGCCAATATCAAAATAGTCGTGGTAGACAATATCATCGCCCTCTACGTATGCATTCAATACCGGAAATTCTTTCAGCGCTTCAACTGCTGCTTTAACAAAGAAAGACATAAACCCTAAACTTACGCCGTGCGCTTGTTCAAAGCCTTCTTTGTAGCGTTTGCGCAGATCCATAATGTTTTGCATATTGACATCATTAAATGTCGTCAACATCGCACTTTGTTGTTGCGCACTTACCAAACGCTTGGCGATACTTTTGCGCAAACTCGTCATCGGCACGCGTTTGTCTTCTCTTGCCTCTGTACTTGCAATTTGAGGCATAGAAAGTATTTCCGTTGCGATATCAAGTTCACTTGTCGATGCAGGTTCAGAAGCTTCTATATAGGCTTCGATATCTTGCTTTGTTATACGTCCATCTTTTCCGGTGCCCTGAATGTCTTTGATATCGATATTATTTTCAATTGCTAGCTTTCTTACTGCTGGACTAGTTTTTGCAGATACTGTAGCAGGTTCTTGGGAAGGCGCAGATTGAGCAACAGGTTTGAGTTGCGTAACTTTTGCTGCGGTTTCTACATTATCTGTTTGTTTTTCAACAGAAACTGATTTGGAAGTTTGCGCAGCTTGTTTATCTGTATTGATAACTGCAATTACCTCATTGCTCTCAACATGCTCATTCTTATGTTTATTTATTGAGGAAAGTTTGCCACTTTCTGGAGCAGTAATTTCTAAAATTACTTTATCGGTTTCGATATCTACTAACTGATCACCTTCATGAACTAATTCGCCAGGCTTTTTTAACCATTCACCTATAACAGCTTCAGTTATAGATTCGGCTAGTTCTGGAACAGTAACATCTACTTTCATGATATTTCCTCAACTATGCGTGAATTTTTTTTATCTTAAACGACGCGTAAAGGTTGTCGCGTGACTTGCTCACGCAAACCCAAAGCATCTTCAATTAATACATGTTGCTGCTCACGGTGAATATGCAATGAACCAGCAGCTGGGGACGCTGAGTAAGTTCTACCTGCATAACGCAATTGATGATCTTCCCGTAAACATGCCTTTAGGTGTCGTCTTGATTGCATATAAAACCATGCGCCTTGATTACGTGGTTCTTCCTGAGCCCATACAATTTCACGTGCACCCATATATTTATTTATTATTTGTTTTATTTCTTCTAAAGGAAATGGATACAGCTGTTCAATTCTAACAATTGCAGCATTTGCTATTTTTTGTTCTCTGCGCGCTCGTAACAGCTCATAATATAGTTTACCTGCGCACAGAATAATTTTATTTACTTCTGCAGGTTTTAAATCATCGACCTCATCGATAACATTACTAAATTCGCCGCTGGTAAATTCACTTATATCTGACGAAGCATTAGGATCTCGCAAAATATTTTTTGGCGTCATTACTATCAACGGCTTACGATAAGGACGCAACATTTGTCTACGCAGCATGTGGAACATCTGTGCGGGACTGCTTGGCATACAAACTTGCATGTTCTCTTCTGCACACAGTTGTAAATAACGTTCCAATCTAGCAGATGAATGTTCGGGGCCTTGGCCATCGTAACCATGTGGCAACAACATGACTAAACCACAAAATCGCTGCCATTTTGATTCAGATGAGCTTAAAAACTGATCTATATACACTTGGGCATTATTAGCAAAATCACCAAACTGGGCTTCCCAGATGACTAGTGTTTGTGGTTCCGCAGTGCTATACCCTACTTCATAACCTAATACCGCTTCTTCAGAAAGCAGAGAATTTATTGGCAGAAATTGAGGTTGGCCCTTGGCAATATGTTGTAATGGTACATAGGATTCTCCGTTATCTTGATCATAAAATGCAGCATGTCGATGGAAAAAAGTTCCTCTAATACTATCTTGTCCAGATAGACGAATTGCAAAGCCATCTTCTAATAGCGATGCATAGGCAAGTGTTTCTCCAAATCCCCAATCGGCACCTATTTCACCATTTCCCATTTTTTTACGTGACTCGATAATTTTCTGGACAATACGATGTAAGTTAAAATTTTTGGGGACAGTTGTAAATTTTTGCGTAAGGTTTTTGATACGCTCAGCACTAACGCGGGTATTAGCTTTTTCTCTCCAATTTGTTCCAATATAAGGTTTGTAATCTACAAAATACCTACTATCAATTTTATTCGCAATTGGGCCGCAAACTTGTTCTCCTCTTTGAAGCTTATTTAAGAATTTTGTTTCCAAAGCCTTGACTCTGGTTTCTGTAATAATATTGTTGCGAATCAATCGGTTTGTATACACTTTACGTACACCTTCTTTATTACGAATGCTTTGATACATACGCGGCTGCGTAACGGAAGGCTCATCTGCTTCATTATGTCCATGTTGTCGATAACAAATCATATCGATGACAACATCACGATTGAATTTCATACGGAAATCTACCGCTAGTTGTGTCACATAAACGACGGCTTCAGGATCATCGCCGTTTACATGAAAAATGGGTGCTTGCACCATCTTAGCCACATCAGTGCAATACAAAGTAGAGCGCGAATCGAGGGGGTCACTAGTCGTAAAACCAATTTGATTATTTACAATCACATGTAATGTACCACCCGTTGTATAGCCTCTGGTTTTCGATAAATTTAGGGTCTCCATCACTACACCTTGACCTGCAAACGCAGCATCACCATGTATGAGTATTGGTATGACTTCTTTTCGGTCGTTATCGTTGCGGCGTTTTTGTCGTGCGCGTACTGATCCTTCGACTACGGGATTAATTGCCTCCAAATGCGATGGATTAAACGCAAGTACGGTATGCACAGGATAGTAACCAGTCTTAAGATTAGATGAAAACCCTTTATGGTATTTAACATCACCTGAGCCATTCCCAGGATGTAATGTGTCTTCAAATTCTTGAAATAGCTCTTCTGGACTTTTTCCTAAAATATTTACTAGGACATTTAATCGACCACGATGCGCCATACCCATAACGACTTCTTTGACATGATGATACCCGCATCTATTGATAATCTCATCGATGATTGGAATTAAACTCAAACCCCCTTCTAGTGAAAAACGTTTTTGGCCCACGTATTTTTTATGCAAGTAAACTTCTAATGATTTTGCTGCGATTAAGATTT
This sequence comes from Gammaproteobacteria bacterium, assembly GCA_041576975.1. GTDB lineage: Bacteria > Pseudomonadota > Gammaproteobacteria > UBA4575 > UBA4575 > JBFGJY01. The sequence goes on from JBFGJY010000029.1 coordinate 12,998, forward strand.
CTAAAATTCTTCTTTTACGCTTATCAGACAGCCCTGGTGAAAGGTAAAACTGCTCTAGCCGTTTTTGTATCCAATCTTTTTGTTCTGGAGAAATGATGTGTTTAAATTCTGAACCTATAGTTCCGCAATAAGTGACGGCAAGCATATTGAGAATTTCTCTTAACGGTGCTTTCTTAATTCCACCAATCGCACCCGTTTCAAAAACGGTATCCATATCTTTGTGACCCAAGCCATGAAACTCTGGATTGAGTTCTGGAATATCAGGACGTGTTGCTACACTCAATGGGTCTAGATCAGCCTGTCGGTGACCTAAGTACCGATAGGCACTAATCAACCGAATTACGCCAACTTGCTTTCGATTAACTTCTTGGGCTGGGGTAGGCGTCGAATCCGCACCGATCTCATGTGCGGCATCACGTAATGCAGTCCGTACGCTAGAGTGTGTTAATTCAGAAGAGTCTAAGAACTGCTTGGGTTCGAGATTATTAAAAACCTCTCTCCAATAGGCTGAAACCGAATTTGGGTCGGTTAAATAATCTTCGTGAAGAGATTCAATATACGCTACGCTTCCACTATTAAGTGTCTCGCCGCTTAACACTAAAAGCTTGTCTTTATCCATCTGCTGTCAAAGTTAGAAATCGATGTATATCTGACAACTTATATGAGACAACAATTCCGAGCTTTGCGCAATAATGCGCATATTACATAGTGTGTGTAGGTCTATCAGCTTGAAGAGCACCTGCTAACAAGCCTTCTATTTTGTTACGAGTTTGACCATTATCTTGTTTACTAAACTGAACACCTATCCCTGCCGTACGATTGCCCTGCGCATTTGGAGGTGTAATCCATACTACATTACCTGCCACGGGGAGACGTTCTGTTTCATCCATGAGAGATAAAAGCATAAAAACCTCATCATCAATCTTGTAGGATTTTGTAGTAGGAATGAATAATCCACCATTTTTAATGAAAGGAATATAGGCTGCATACAAAGAGCCTTTATCCTTAATGGCGAGTGATAATATCCCTCTGCTGCCTTCTGCCATGTTTGTAATCTATTAGACCGGTTGTTCTAGTATATCCTGGCATCGAATTAACATATCTTCAATGAACAGCCGCTTACTCAATGGAGCGCTAGAAAATCGACGTAATTCAATGAGCTTATCCCAAAAGCTAAATAACAACTGTAAGTCTACCCGGCTCACTAAACTATGCAAGCTCCGACGAATGTCGGGGTTTTCGAGGGTCACTGGCTCTTTCATATAAGAACAACGGACAAGATCTGCACACCATCCCTGTAGCCAACTAATCAGCATATCCAGATCTTCATTCTGCAGCTTGGCTGAGATTTTTGTAACCTTTTCTTTGTGCTGCATAAGCTGGCTAATATCATGATAAAACGCAGTTCTCGCCTCACCCAAACCGGTCTCGAATAGCTCTAATGCGAGCAATGGCCGATTGCCCGAAACGGGTAGTAATGTCTCCCAGGCAGCACTTTCCGTCTGCTGTTGTAACCAATTTAAAGATTGTTTTTCACTTGGCACGCAAAACCTCCAAATCTGACAACGGCTCTTTATGGTTGCCAATAAAGTGTCTGCACGGTGGCTAATCAAAAATAATATCGAGTTGGCGGGTGGTTCTTCTAAAGTTTTTAATAATGCATTTGCAGCATTTTTGTTCATAAGATCGGCTTGATTTATGCACACGATTTTATATAACCCCTGTTGGCGGCTAAGCGACATGAATTGATTAATTTCTCGTATATCATCGACTTTAATTTGGTCCACATCTTCATCAACATTTATCATGCGAATATCTGGATGAGTTCTTACTTGAAATAAGTGACAATCACTACATACACCACACGCATTATTTTCTTTAGTGGGCTGTGTGCAATTCATTCTCTGAATATAGGATAGGCAAAATTCAAGCTTACCAATTGCAGAAGGTCCAGATATAAGAATGGCATGCGCTAAGCGTTTACTTATCAAGTAATGCAAAGATTTTCGCCATTGATCAGCTTGCCAAGGGTAAATCATTAATAAACTCACTTACACCAATAGCTGTGAAAATCTAGTATTTACGATTTTTTGAATCATTGCGGCAACTTTGTCAACTGTCTGGTCTGCATCAATTACTTCAAAACGTTGCGGGTTATTTTTAGCAAGCTGTAAATAGGTTTGTTGTACATTTTCAAAAAATTCCATTCTTTCTTTTTCAAATCGATCTTTTTTACCGCGTTTTGCAACACGTTGCATGCCTTTATTAACATCGCAATTGAGTAAAATAGTTAAATCTGGCCTAAAATTCCCTTGCACCACAGTTTCAATCGCTTGTATTTGTGAAATTGGCACACACCTACCGCCTCCTTGATAAGCGTAGCTCGCATCTGTAAATCGATCGCATAATACCCAAACATTTTTATGCAATGCAGGAAAAATTACTTCCTCGAGGTGTTGTGCGCGTGCCGCAAACATTAATAATAATTCAGCTTTGGAATTGATATGTACTGAATTTTGATCAAGTAAGATTTCACGGATTCGCTCCCCTGCTTTAGTACCACCAGGTTCACGTGTTATAATGGTGTTTATATTATTAGATTGAAGATATTTTTCTAATAAATATATTTGTGTAGTCTTACCTACTCCTTCTGTTCCTTCAAAAGTGATAAACTTACCTTGGAAAACTTCCTTTATATCATTATACATATTCAATCTGTTTTACTATTACTTATTATCATCAGCTTTATATCGATTTTTGTTACCACTAAGTTGGTATTTGATCACTGCTTCTCTATGCTCTTCATATGTGTTGGAAAAATGGTGAGTGCCATCACCTTTCGAAACGAAATACACAACTTCACTGTCAGCAGGTCTTAAAGCTGCAGCTATAGATGCGCGACTTGGTAAAGCTATCGGTGTAGGTGGCAAGCCTTTATGGAGATAGGTGTTATAGGGGGTGTCTGCTTTTAAATCCTCACGCCTTATATTTCCATCAAAAGATTCGCCCATGCCGTAAATAACAGTCGGATCTGTTTGTAAGCGCATACCACGCTTTAAGCGTGTGTTAAAGACAGCAGCCACCATAGTGCGTTCTTCTTCAACACTGGTTTCTTTTTCTATAATCGAAGCTAATGTTAAGGCTTCTACTGGGGATTTAAGTGGTATACCTTCTTTTCGATTAGACCACTCTTCATCCAAAACTTTAACCATATATTTAAAGGCTCGTTGAAAGAATTCAACATCTGTCGTGCCTGCCGGAAAATGATAAGTATCTGGATAAAACCAACCCTCAGGATGATGGTTTTTCAAATCAAGCTTCCCTAACAAATCTTCAGGTGAATTTACAGTATGTGTAAGTTTGTCATGCTGCTTAACTGCATCCCACATTTGCTTAAATGTCCATCCTTCGATTACAGTCAGAGTGAATTGTATAGTATCACCCTTAATTAGCTTATTAAGTAACTGCGCCGGTGTTAAATTTGTAGAAAAAGTATATTCACCAGCCTTTATAGCATTGGTTGCCCCGCTTAAGCGCCCAAAAATATCCCAGGGTAATTTATATTTAATTAATCCATGCTTACTAAGTTGTTGACTCACTTCTTTAAAACTCATGCCTGGTGTAATAATTAAGTTTACATCTTTAGTATTACTGGATAGTGGGCGGTTTGCATAATCTTTAAAGTAGATCGATAGCAATGTAATTGCTACTGATATCGCGATAACTAGTGCGGTCAGTTTACGCATAATACATCTACACTAAATGCAATCAGTTATTAAAGACCGAAATTAGCTTTGTGATTATAGCGGTTTTAGACATAGATAGGTTATTGAAACTTTTAACCGGCCAAATTCCAATGATGCTATTGCATACAAACATACCTTGAATATTTGGAATTTCATTCAGACTAAAGTCCCTGATAAAAAGTTTAATGTCATTATTATTACAGTAATTGATTACTTGATTGCGTAATACCCCTGCTACTCCACATTTCTTTAGATCAGGTGTAATCAGACCATTGTCTATTTCAAAAAATACATTACTAGCAGTAGCTTCAATTATATGATTAAAGCTATCACGAACTAATCCTTCTTGGTATTCATCATCCCATTCACTACGCGCAAGAACTTGTTCAAGACGATTCAGATGCTTAATTTGTGCAAGTTTACTTTGTTGCGATAAACGAGTGTCACATAGTGTTACATCAACACCTAATTCTGTATAACTTGCCGGGAATTGAGGCCATGGAAATTTATGAATAATGCGAGTTAAATTTTGCTGCGTAGGTTTATAACCTCTATCGCCAATGCCGCGAGTAATGATAATTTTTATTACACATTGCTTATCAACATCGATTATCTGATTTACTTCTACCTCCAAAAGAGAACTATCTAAACCAGAAATGCCTAGAGTTTCACATCCTAGTTTTAATCGCTTGATATGTTCTTGCCAGTATTGCGGTACACCCTGTTTAACTGCGATGGTTTCAAACACCCCATCACCATATAGCAAGCCGCGATCAAGACTTGAGAGACTATCGCCCTGTGCACCATTAATGATGACTGCGGGTAATTGCACGTTAGTGAAAAGACATTTGAGTCATTCGAAAACGACGCAAACGCAAATGAATCATTGATGAACTGAGTTAAATCTTTTTGAAGATAACCGTTCCATTTGTCCCTCCGAAACCAAATGAATTTGACAAAGCTATATTCACCTGCTTTTCACGTGCTTCATTTGGTACATAATCGAGATCACATTTAGGATCCGGAGTTTCATAATTAATGGTCGGCGGTAAAATATTATGGAAAAGCGCCAAGACACTGAAAACGGCTTCAACCCCACCCGCTGCCCCTAACAAGTGTCCTGTCATGGACTTGGTTGAACTTACCGCCACCTGTTTAGCACGATTACCAAAAGTAAATTTAATCCCTTCAGTCTCGGCAATATCACCCGCAGGTGTAGAAGTACCATGCGCATTAATGTAATCAACATCATTTGTATTAAGTCCTGCATCAGCTAATGCGTTTTGCATACACTTGGCGCCACCAATGCCTCCTTCTGCGGGAGATGTCATATGGTAGGCATCACTGCTCATGCCATAACCTGCTATCTCACAATAAATATTTGCAGAACGTTTTTTGGCTTGTTCGTATTCCTCTAATACCAATACACCAGCGCCATCCCCCAGCACAAATCCATCGCGGTCTAAGTCAAAAGGTCGACTTGCCCTTTCAGGGTCATCATTGTGTGACGCACTCAATGCCTTGGCTGCCGCAAAGCCACCAATTCCTAACGGGCTTGTGGCCATTTCTGCACCACCTGCAACCATGATATCTGCATCGCCGTACATAATCATTCTGGCTGCATCACCAATGTTGTGTGTGCCAGTTGTGCAAGCCGATACAATTGAAATATTAGGGCCACGGTACCCATGCATTATGGATAAATTGCCAGATACCATGTTTATGATATTACTTGGAACAAAAAATGGTGAAATCTTTTTTGGCCCACCTTTTAGGTACGCTTCGTTACTTTTTTCAATACCGGGCAAGCCGCCTATTCCACTACCAATAGCAACTCCAATACGATCTGCATTTTCTTCTGTTACTTCAATTCCAGAGTCTTTAATTGCTTGGACACCCGCACCAATGCCGTAATGAATAAATGGATCCATCTTACGTTGATCCTTTTTCGATAAGTAATCATCGACATTAAAGTCTCGAGTTTGACCTGCAATTTGTACTGAAAATGCGCTTGCATCAAAACAATCAATTTTAGTAATTCCGCTGTTACCGGCTGTAATGTTTGCCCATGCCTTATCCACGCTAGACCCCACAGGTGAGACAATCCCCATTCCAGTTACAACTACACGTCGCCGAGACACAATATCCGCTCTTATTTAGAAAAAGTTAAAGTATGAATTGAATAGCAAATAATTAGCAGAGGCGTTGGCTACTCTTTATAATCAGGAAAACTACTGATTACTGATGCTTGTTAACGTAATCCACTGCTTGTTTCACTGTAGTGATTTTTTCTGCTTCTTCATCAGGAATTTCGCACTCAAATTCCTCTTCTAATGCCATCACTAATTCAACTGTATCTAAAGAGTCCGCACCTAGGTCATCAACAAATGATGCGTCTTCCGAGACTTCATCATCACTTACTCCTAACTGCTCTACAATGATTTTTTTTACTCTCTCTTCGATGCTGCTCATAAAGTTGCTTCCTCTTTACAAATTTTTTTGTGATCCAAATTGGGCAGGGTCGCTATTGTATTGAAAAGGTTACCGCCATGCCATCATTAACACTAGGCATAATGATTATTCTGACTTGCTTAACGTAATTTGTGAAATATAAATATATTTTTTTTAAAATACAGGCATTTATATGCAATAGTTAAACTAAAACTGAAAATTTAACAAATTCTAGGCCATATACAGGCCTCCGTTTACATTTATAGTTTCACCCGTAATGTAACTGGCACCATTGGAGACTAAAAAGCTCACTGCATTGGCTATATCTTGAACGCTACCCATACGTCCTACGGGAATTTGACTGAGTAGTGTAGCTTGTTGATCTTCGCTTAACTCTGCTGTCATATCCGTCTCTATAAACCCAGGCGCAACCGCATTTACTGTGATGCCTCGAGAGGCGACTTCCTGAGCCAGAGATTTAGTAAAGCCAATGATTCCTGACTTGGCTGCAGCGTAGTTTGTTTGGCCTGCATTGCCTGACAAAGCAACCACTGAGGTGATGTTAACAATTCGTCCTGCTCGAGCTTTCATCATGTCTCGCAAACAGGCTTTAGTTGTTCTATAGATAGACGACAAATTTGTATTGATGACAACATCCCACTCCTCTTCTTTCATCCGCATGAGTAGATTGTCTTTGGTGATCCCTGCATTATTGACTAAAATCATTGGAGCAGAGAATTTCGTTTTAATATCTTCAAGCAGTAATTTGATTGAATCTTCTTGAGTTACATCCACTACTAAACCTTTACCAGATAACTTCGATTGATCCAATTCAGCTTGAATGTTATCAGCACCTTGCTGCGTTGTTGCTGTGCCTATAACAGTAAACCCTTGTGCACCTAATTCATGCAAAATGGCTTTGCCAATTCCACGACTAGCACCGGTAACTAGAGCAACTTGATTATCCAATTCTATTCCACAACATCATGTACTAGGCTTTCTAACTGTTCTAATGCTTGTTCAAGGCTTTTTACGTCGTGCACACAGTAACATGGGACTTTTCGTTCAATACGTTTACTTAAACCTGTCAATACTTTGCCTGGGCCAAGTTCAACAAATGCATTTGCGCCTTGAGATGCGATAAGTTGAACGGTTTCTTGCCAGCGCACCGGATTAAACAATTGTCGGTATAGCGCATCTTTGATTTCTTTTTCCTTAGAATATGCTTTCACATCAACGTTTTGAATCACGTCTACCTGAGGAGACTGTATGGATATATCGCTTAAGTAGTCTCGTAACTGTTCTGCTGCGGGCTGCATCAAAGTACTATGTGATGGAACACTGAGTGGCAAAATTACTGCACGCTTTGCGCCCGCAGATTTCGCTGCCTCTACAGCCCTTTTAACAGCCTCAGTATTTCCCGCAATTACAGTTTGTCCAGGAGCGTTAAAATTTACCGCCTGTACTATCTGTCCTTGTGCGGTCTGTTCACATACTTCAGTCAATTTTTGATCTTCTAAGCCTAAAATAGCAGCCATTGCTCCTTGACCTTCAGGAACAGCTTGTTGCATCACTTGCCCACGATATCTTGCGAGTGGCAGTGCGGTTTCAAAATCGATAGCTTGTGCACACACTAAAGCCGAATATTCGCCAAAGCTATGCCCTGCCATCAAGATTGGTGTTGCAGGAAATTTCCTTCGCCATATCTTCCAGATGGCAATGCTGGCACAAAGCATTATGGGTTGTGTATTCTCAGTACGATTTAATTCTTCATCGGGTCCAGCAACAACCAAATTCCATAAATTTTGCTGCAGAATGTCAGAGCCTTGCTCAAAAGTTTGCTCAATTTCAGAATAGTTCGTGGCCAAATCAGCCAACATGCCAATGGATTGGGAACCTTGTCCAGGGAATACATATGCAAATGCCATATTAAATCTGTCTAAATATGAAGATATAACTTGAACCAACATTGTACTAATAATTCAAATCCCTTGTTTTATTTTTTTGTTAGATGATAATTAGCGCCGTCTTAATCACCCTAGGAGTAATATGCCGAAAGAAGATCACATAGAAATGGAAGGGACTGTGATCGAAACCTTACCCAACACGATGTTTCGTGTTGAACTGGAGAATGGTCATATAGTAACCGCACATATATCTGGTCGTATGCGCAAGCATTACATCAAGATTCTTACTGGTGATAAGGTCACTGTAGAAATGACCCCTTATGATTTGAGCAAAGGAAGGATTACCTATCGAGGCAAATGATATATTTGCTAATTTATAACCTCTTCTAGATATTCGATCTCTAATTGATCTTCATTCGCACGTACACTAACTTTGCCGCCGTTTTCTAAACGGCCAAATAGAATTTCTTCAGCAAGAGGTTTTTTTATGTATTCTTGAATTATACGCTCCATGGGACGTGCGCCCATTTTTACATCATAGCCACGCTCTGCAATCCAAGCCTTCGCAGATGCTTCAACCTGAATCTCAATTTTCTTAAGTTCCAGTTGTGCTTCAAGCTGTGCGATAAATTTATCAACAACATGTAAGACTGTCTTTTGATCCAATGATTCAAATTGAATAATTGCATCTAAACGATTTCTAAATTCAGGTGTAAAAGTACGTTTTATGATTTCAATGCCATCAGATTGGTGATCTTGATTTGTAAACCCAACGCTACTTCGACTCATTTCTTGTGCACCAGCATTGGTGGTCATTACTAATATCACATTACGGAAATCTACTTTTCTACCATTCGTGTCTGTCAAAGTTCCATGATCCATAACTTGCAACAGTAAATTAAACACATCGGGATGTGCTTTCTCTACTTCATCAAGTAATAAAACACAATGTGGCGCTTTTAAAACGGCATCAGTCAGTAACCCACCTTGATCGAATCCAACATAACCCGGCGGTGCCCCGATCAATCGTGAAACCGTATGACGTTCCATGTATTCTGACATATCAAAACGTAATAAGTCGATTCCCATAATAATCGACAGTTGTCGTGTCACTTCGGTTTTACCTACGCCTGTTGGCCCAGCAAACAAAAACGAACCAATAGGTTTATCTTCATTACCAATGCCTGAACGTGACATTTTAATTGCAGTCGACAAAGTACTAATGGCATCGTCTTGTCCAAATACCACTAACTTTAAATTGCGCTCTAAATTCTTCAGTACTTCTGTATCATTTGACGAAACATGCTTGGGCGGAATACGAGCTATCTTTGCAACTATTTCCTCAATGTGTTTTACCGATATGGTTTTTTTACGTACTGATTTAGGCTTGAGATTCATGTTGGCACCCGCCTCATCAATAATATCAATGGCCTTGTCTGGCAAATGGCGGTCATTGATATATTTTGCAGCAAGCTCAGCTGCAACTTTTAAGGCCTTGTCGGTGAAACGTACGCTATGATGTTTTTCAAAGCGACTACGCAAACCTTTTAATATTTCATAGGTTTCATCAACACTGGGCTCATCAATATCAATGGTTTGGAAACGTCGAGCTAAGGCACGGTCTTTTTCAAAAACACCACGATATTCTTGGTAAGTAGTAGAACCAATACATTTTAGCTCACCAGAACTTAGCATAGGCTTGATAAGGTTGGAGGCATCCATAACACCACCTGATGCAGAACCGGCACCAATGACAGTATGGATCTCATCAATAAACAAAATGGCGCCCTCTTCTTCTTTCAATTGGTGCAAGACACCTTTAAGGCGTTTTTCAAAGTCACCGCGATATTTAGTACCGGCAACTAAACCGCCTAGATCCAAAGCATAAATGGTGCTGTCTTTTAATATCTCAGGAACTTCATTCTCGACAATCTTTTTAGCTAATCCTTCAGCGATTGCCGTTTTGCCAACACCCGCTTCGCCGACTAGTAATGGATTATTTTTTCTACGTCGACATAGAATTTGAATGGTACGTTCAATTTCATTTTCTCGCCCTATGAGTGGATCAATCTTGCCCTCAGACGCTAATTTATTTAAGTTAGTAGCAAATCGCTCAAGAGGCTTAGGTGCAGGAGCATCACCATTCACATCTACTTCAGAATCTGTTGTGAGCTCGCTTTCTGAATCAAGCGGCACTTTAGATATGCCGTGCGCGATAAAATTCACTACATCAAGTCGTGCAACGTCATGCTGCCCCAACAAATAAACGGCATGCGACTCTTGTTCGCCAAATATCGCAACCAAAACATTTGCACCAGTTACTTCTACTTCTTTTTTTCCAGATGATTGCACATGAAACACTGCGCGTTGTAATACTCGTTGAAAACCTAAAGTTGGTTGAGTATCGCGATCGTCCTCATCCGGAAGAATTGGGGTGTTATCCTTAATGAACTCAGATAATTCTTCTGTAAGCTTAGGTAAGTCGGCTCCACATGCTCGCAACACATTCGCTGCAGCCGGATTTTGTGTAAGCGCAAGCAATAGATGTTCTACCGTCATAAACTCATGACGTTTCTCACGTGCCTCTTTGAATGCAAGGTTTAATGTAAATTCAAGTTCTTTGTTTAACATGGCTTCTCAGGTGGTTAAGCTTCCTCCATCGCACATAACAAAGGATGGTGATTCATACGCGAGTAATCATTAACTTGAGCCACTTTGGTCTCTGCTACATCACGCGTATACACACCACATACACCTTTTCCACGTGTATGCACATGTAACATAATTCGTGTTGCCTTTTCTCGGTTCATTTTAAAAAAGTTCTCTAAAATATGTACAACAAACTCCATAGGTGTGTAATCATCGTTTAATAATACAACCTTATACATCGGAGGTTTTTTAACCTTTGGCTTAACCTCTTGTATGGCCAACTCGTCATCATGGCGAACTTGATCTTTATCAGACATACTCGATATTTAAAGCTTGAAATTAATATTATATATAGCACTATTTTGCATCCTAGCGACAATATCCAAAATGCACCATTTGGCCTACTAAAACGCCAGTAGATTGAAACAATAAGATCCGTGAAGACCGAGTAAGTTTCAAGAACTTCCTATATTATAGATTAAATTAGATTTATAACCTATTGATATAAAGAAATTTAATGGATTAAGCTACGAAATGCAATCAGCAAATTTAGCTTTTTTACATATTCACAAGCATATCTTTATACCAGGAATACATCAAAAAATTAAAATGAATTGGCAACCCCACATTACAGTTGCAGCAGTAATTGAACGCAGGCAAAAATATCTATTAGTTGAAGAACGAGCTGATGGTCAGGTAGTTTTTAACCAGCCAGCTGGGCACTGGGAGCCAGGTGAATCATTAGTTGAAGCAGTAATGCGTGAAACTTTAGAGGAAACTGGTTGGGAATTTTATCCTTCCGCCCTAGTAGGAATCTATCGATGGCAACACCCTCACAAACATGAAACCTTTTTACGTTTTACTTTTTGTGGCCGTTCAAGTTCTAAACAAATTAGTAATAATTTAGATGATGGGATCGTAAATGCCAGTTGGTATAGCGCAGAAGAAATTCTTGCATTACCCGAGAAAAAAATTCGCAGCACCATGGTCATACACAGCCTGAATGACTATTTAGCTGGTAAGCGCTATGACCTGGATCTTATTCGAGATATTCATCAACACTGGTGAATTAAATTTCATCTACTAAGTTTCAGAAAATATGGCAGCCAAGATTATTGTCGGGATGTCTGGCGGAGTCGATTCATCAGTTGCCGCATATCTATTATGTAAACAAGGCTTTCAAGTTGAAGGCCTGTTTATGAAAAATTGGGAAGAAGATGATGATGAAGAATACTGCTCCGCTGCAATTGATTTAGCAGACGCACAAAAAATCTGTGAACAGCTCAATATTCATTTGCATACCGTTAATTTTTCAAGTGAATATTGGGATCGCGTGTTTGAGTATTTTCTCAAAGAATATCAAGCAGGACGCACGCCCAACCCAGATATTATTTGTAACAAAGAAATTAAATTTCGTGCCTTTTTAGACTATGCCTTGAGCTTGCACGCAGATTACATCGCTACAGGCCATTATGCTCGTTGCAAAATAGATGGATCGTCTGTTTATTTGAAAAAAGGCCGTGATGTGAATAAAGACCAAAGCTATTTCCTGCATACTCTAGATAGAGAGCAACTTACAAAAGTACTTTTTCCATTGGGGGAAATGCAAAAATCTGAAGTACGTGCAATTGCTAAGGCAGAAAATTTTGACGTGCATGATAAAAAAGACAGTACAGGAATCTGCTTTATTGGTGAACGAAAGTTTAAAGATTTTTTGAAAAATTACATTCCTGCTCAAGCTGGTGACATTGTGAAACTTGGCGGCGAGCCAATTGGCACACATGAAGGAGCAATCTACTACACCATAGGCCAGCGTCAGGGACTAGGAATTGGCGGGCAACAAAATTTATCGGAAGAACCATGGTATGTAGTTGATAAAGATGTCAATACAAACCAATTATTTGTAGTACAAGGACACGAAAATGCTGCTCTTTTCCATTCAAGAATTATTGCACAAAACATTCATTGGATTGCTGGACATCCACCTTCTAATTCAGAAAATATAAAAGCAAAAATCCGTTACCGCCAACCAGATCAGCCCTGTGTAATTCGTGATATCACTGATACATATTATGAAATATCCTTTGATACACCTCAGTGGGCTATCACCCCAGGCCAAAGTGTGGTGTTTTATCAAAATAATACTTGTTTAGGAGGTGCTATTATTGAAGAGCGTAGAGTTTAGAGCTTAGATGTTTAAAATTACTACAAATCAAACCATTGCACTTGCAGGCTTGTACCAATCTTTGGCTTTGGTTCAACAAATCGCTTGGCACGGAGATGCCACGCATTCATGCCTAATTCCTACGATTGAAAGCATATTAAAGCTTAATATCGATGATTTCACTGATGCCTATGGATCTATAAATAATCTTAGGCTTGGCTTGCAAGCGCTCAAAGAGACTCTAGAAAAGCGCCATGATCAACGGGTAATAGAACGCACACGTTACGCGATCAACTTGATGTACCTAGAAAATAAGTTGCAAGAGAATGCACGCATCATGTCAGCACTAGGAAGTCAAATTGAGCGTATCAATCTCCAGTATGAATCTGTTGAAGAATCCTTGACTGATATAGCTCAGGACTTAGGGTCTCTTTATCGTGAACATGTCAGCCCGCTAGGGCCTAAAATCATAGTAGAAGGCAGCCCAAACTATTTAAAAATGGAGCAGCATGCGAGCATGGTACGTGCACTTCTATTAGCAGGAATACGTGCCATTGTGTTATGGAGGCAGGCTCAAGGAAAGCGATGGGCATTGTTGTTTGGACGTTATTCTATTCTCAAAAATATCACTGCACTAGAACAAGGGACCTAGATACAGTTACCACCCAAAGGCAGTATCTCTTTGCATAGAAATGCTTGATAATCTTGCAGCTTGAATCACCCAAGAAAAATTACTTTCGATTGCATGAGGAGCCTGCATGAACAATAGTTTTGACACCAAATCTAAGCTAGATGTAAACGGGAAGTCATACCAAATATTTGATGTAAGTAAATTACCTCAATCTAAACGCTTACCCTATTCACTTAAAATTCTATTGGAGAATCTGCTGCGATACGAAGATGGTAAAACTGTCACCAAAGATGATATCGATGCATTTTTGAATTGGGATGCCCAAGCTGCACCAAGTAAAGAAATCGCATTCCGACCGGCTCGTGTGCTCATGCAAGATTTTACAGGTGTACCTGCGGTTGTAGATCTTGCTGCCATGCGCGATGCGATGAAAGCACTTGGAGGCGACCCGGACAAAATCAATCCATTACAACCTGCGGAACTAGTTATTGATCACTCCGTTCAGGTAGATAACTTTGGTTCTGACAAGGCCTTTGATTTAAACGCAGCGCTTGAATTTAATCGCAATAAAGAGCGCTACAATTTTTTAAAATGGGGACAAAACGCATTTTCTAACTTTAAAGTAGTCCCACCTGATACTGGAATCGTGCATCAAGTAAATCTTGAATACCTTGCGCGTGTGGTCTTTTCCAATGAAGGCACAGGAGTCATGCAAGCCTACCCTGATACTGTAGTCGGCACAGATTCACATACTACTATGATCAATGGTGTGGGTGTGCTTGGATGGGGTGTAGGCGGAATTGAAGCAGAAGCCTCCATGCTAGGCCAACCAATTTCCATGTTAATTCCTAAAGTAGTTGGATTTAAGTTAAACGGTCAGTTACCAGAAGGCTCAACAGCAACCGATCTTGTGTTAGTCGTAGTAGAGATGCTACGCAAACATGGTGTGGTAGGTAAGTTTGTAGAGTTTTACGGCGATGGACTTGATAATTTACCTTTAGCAGACCGTGCAACCATTGCCAATATGGCTCCAGAATATGGTGCAACTTGTGGAATCTTCCCAATCGATAGCGAGACAATTCGTTATCTAAACCTAACCGGGCGAGATGCGCATCAAGTTGCATTAGTCGAAGCATATGCAAAAGCAACAGGAATGTGGCGGGAATCTACACGAACAGATGTAGAATTTAGCGAACTTATAGAGCTCGATCTCAAGAATGTAGTACCCAGCCTTGCAGGACCGAAACGCCCTCAAGACCGCATTGCCCTTACTGACTCTAAACCTGCTTTTATAAGAGACAAACAGGCACTAAAAGAAGAACGCAATATTCAAAGTAAAGGTAGTGCAGACATTGAAATTAATGGGGAAAACGTAACTTTAGCCGATGGTGCAGTAGTAATTGCAGCCATCACATCATGCACGAACACCTCCAATCCTAGTGTTATGTTAGGTGCAGGTCTAGTTGCTAGAAAAGCTGTACAACTTGGCCTTAAAGCAAAACCATGGGTGAAAACCTCTCTTGCACCTGGGTCACGTGTAGTAACGGAGTATCTTGAAAATGCAGGAGTAATGGATGATCTTAAAAAACTTGGTTTTCATAATGTCGGCTATGGTTGTACTACATGTATTGGCAACTCAGGCCCCTTACCCGAGCCCGTAGCCAATGCTATAAAGGACAATGACCTAATCACAACTTCGGTACTATCAGGTAACCGCAATTTTGAAGGTCGGGTTCATGCTTTGGTGCGCATGAATTACCTCGCATCTCCACCTTTAGTTGTCGCATATGCCATTGCTGGTCGCATGGATATTGATGTCTATAACGAGCCAATTGCACATGATCAAAACAATGACCCAGTTTACTTAAAAGATATTTGGCCAAGCCAACAAGAAATTATAGATATCGTCTCAAATTTCTTATCTACGGATCAATATGTGCGTTCTTATGATGATGTATTTAGTGGAGAAAGTAATTGGAATAACTTAAAAGCTGGTCAAAGCAAACTTTTCGCTTGGGATGACTCCACCTACATCGCCAATCCTCCTTACTTTGATGGCATGACAAAATCAGTCGAGGATGTCAGTGATATAAAAGGAGCACGTGTTTTAGCTTATTTAGGTGATTCGGTTACTACTGACCACATATCTCCAGCAGGTGCGATTGCGCCTGATAGCCCGGCAGGTAAGTATTTACAAGAAAAAGGTGTGGGCCAAGCTGACTTTAATTCATATGGTTCACGACGGGGTAACCATGAAGTGATGATGCGAGGCACGTTTGCTAACATTCGCTTGCGCAATAAATTGGCCCCAGGTACTGAAGGCAGTATCACCATTCTCATGCCAAGCGGAGAACAGACATCAATTTATGACGCAGCCATGCGTTATAAAAAAGATGACATACCCACCATCATCCTTGCTGGAAAAGAATATGGGTCTGGCTCATCACGAGATTGGGCTGCCAAGGGACCGCGCTTATTAGGTGTGAGTGCAGTCATTGCCGAGAGTTATGAGCGCATACATCGCTCAAATCTCGTGGGTATGGGCGTTTTACCATTGCAATATAAACCAGGTGACAGTGCAGAAAGCCTAGGACTGAGTGGAAAAGAGACATATAGCATTAGTGGTCTACAAAATGGCGCAGCCAAGACCGTAACCATTACAGCAATAAGTGATGATGGCAATGAAAAGTCATTTGAGGTAAATGTTCGAATCGATACCCCTCAGGAAGTTGAATACTACCAAAATGGGGGAATTCTGCATTATGTACTGCGTCAATTAGCCGCTTAAATCGTCTCTTTTGATCTAATACTTCGTTGCGATACTTTTTACTGATGCTCATTTACGAAAATGTAAGCTGCGCTTCTCAAAAGTATCGCGATTCATCTTAAATCAAAATCTACTGATTTAAGTTAATAATTTAAATTGCACTATTCATTCAGTAACTATTGCTGTATGAAATAATTCTATGCGTTCAAATAAAATTTTCTTAGGTTGTGTGTTAGCCATGCTGGCAGAATTGTGTTTTGTAGGTATGGGTTCATTGGTAAAACTCCTGTCGGAAAATTTACCAAGCCAAAATGTTGTGTTCTTTAGAAATTTGTTTGGTTTACTGGTTTTGCTACCGCTAATCTTAAGGCTAGGTATTAAAACATTGAAGACGGATTACTTACATTGGCACTTGCTACGATCCTTGGCAGGTGTGTCGGCCATGTATTGTTTTTTTTATGCACTATCTAAATTACCGTTAGCCGATGCCATGTTGTTAAAAATTAGTGCACCATTGTTTATTCCTATCTTCGCACTGATATGGTTAAGCGAATATATTTCTTTACGCGCAATCATGGCAATCATGATTGGATTTCTTGGTGTAATCTTAGTACTAAAACCAACCGGCACTGTTCATATTGCATCACTTGTTGGTTTACTGGGTGGCGCATTGGCTGCACTTGCAAAAGTAACCATAAGAAGGATGTCAGGCACCGAACCTACGAGTCGAATCGTATTTTATTTTGGATTCATTAGTCTAATTGTGTCAGCAATACCTTTATTTTGGTTTTGGCAAACCCCGGGCAGTAAGCAATGGATATTGCTTATCTTATTAGGCGCCTTCGGCACAATGGGGCAATTATTTTTAACAAAATCTTACCTACTTGCACCGGCAAGCAGAATTGCGCCTTTTACTTATTCATCTATATTATTTGCAGCAATCATTGGTTGGTTGTTTTGGGGGGAAATCGTAACGTTAATTACCATTACCGGTGCATTACTTATTATTGTTGCAGGAATTATCATCTTGCGAGAAAAACAAATTAAACAACTACCAGAAGCTACACTAACTGAAACAATTCCTTAAGAATCACGCTGAATAGAAAAAGCAAGCCCTTTTTTATCAGTTTCTTCTAAATATACTTGGTCTCACTATTGTTTGTCTCTGTGATTTTGTAATGAAACTGGATTAAAAAGCCAGGTTCGTACTACCAAAAATATCTAATTATTCCCTGAAATTTTCCTCTAGCTCAGCAGAATCAACTGCCGGGCTAAAATAATACCCCTGCCCATTATTTATTCCATATTTTTTTGCTATTTTCAGTACTTCTTCGCTTTCAACTCCTTCTGCTGTAGTAGTAAGTTTTAGTTGCTGTGCAATTGCATTTGCATGTTGAATGATTACTCTACTATCTTCATCGTTCACTGCATTTACCATAAAGGATTGGTCGATTTTTAATTCGTCAAACGGTAATTTCTTTAAATATTCTAAGGATGCATGTTTGGTGCCATAGTCATCCAGGCTGAATTGCACACCTTGTTTTTTGAATTTTGTCATCAATAAATGAATTTCATCCGTATTATCAATG